>NZ_JAVREO010000005.1:0-405655 GCF_031845445.1 Streptomyces chisholmiae
CGCATCCGACGTGGCCTACGGCACATCCAGTACCGCAGCGACCTGATAGACGGCTGCCTCGCCGAGACCGGCCTGACCATCCGGCCCACCTGAGCAACCATGCGACATCACGAGTTCAACCTCAGTAATTCGCAAGACCGAACGGCTCAATGCGCTACTCCTCGCCTACGCGCGAAGAGCGGAGAACACGCATACCGACATGAGTCAGTTCAATGATCTCCGGCACTGCTGGGCAGTTCACTCGCTCGTTCACGCGTGAACTACCCAACGGAAACTGAAAGGCTGTGGGTGCGCGTCTAGCAGACGCGCACCCACAGCTTGCGCGGACGATACCGGGATTGCCGTGACGCTCCTGCGTCACGCCGCGGCGGTGGCCACCAATTCGCGGATCGTCCGTACGTCCTTGTTACCTGCCAAGTAGCCGATGCCGCGGTGCAGGTGCACGATAAGAGTGCGGCCGAGCGACTTGTCATCGAGGGGAAGGCCGTCACTAGCGCAGCGCTGTTTGAGGAGCACAAGGTAAATGTGGGATTGCGCGCCGGCGAAGGTGCTCCAGTCCATCTCCACGTTGGAGTCGGTGGTGATCTCCTTGACAAGAGGGGTGGATGGGTCGCGGAGTGAGACCACGAGGGCCCATCGGCAGAGCACATTCCAGTGCTTGATGCCGGTGGTGCGCTTGAGGCGGACTAGTTGGTCGCGTGCGGTCTGGGAGAGACGGATGGTATCAAGCGACATGCGCTGCTCCGGCAGTCCACCAATACCCGGGTTCCACGGAGGTGGTGAACGTGGTGTCGTCGTGGGACAGGGTGTAGGTGCGAGTGATGGATGGCTCAAGCCGCTCAAAGAGATGCTCGTCGATCTCCTCGTCCGTGGAGAGCAGCAGAACCTGGCGGCTCGCGTTGGGAAAGTATCGGTCGACGAGATGCTCGCGATGACGGCTGTCCAGGCGGCCGAGTGGGGTGTCGATGACGCTCGGCAGCCGGTTGCCGGCCACGCGCGCGAGTCCCCAAAGCAAGGAGACGGCCAGGAGCTGACGTTCGCCGGCGCTCAGTCGCCCAGAGTCGAGGGGATCACCATCTGCGCCGATGAGTGTGAGCTGGAACCTCTCGGTGTCGATACTGAGGTTCTTCACGAGCCCGTTCTTACGCATCAGTTGGCCAAAGCTCTCCAGGACAGCGACCTCGAGCTTGGCAATGCGTCGGTGCAGCAGTAGGTCCTTGAATTTCCCCATTACAGCGCGCTGCCGCTTACAGTGGTCGGTGATCCGCCGGATCTCCTCTTCCCGCACAAGACTCTGGACACGCTCATCGTGGGCACGTTCGAGCCGTTGGTTGAGGCCGACCCGCCGGTTCTTGCTTGTCTCGTAGCCCTCGACCGCCTTTTCGAGCTCCGCCTCGGCACGTCGTAGGGCATCGCGTGCGTTGTCACGTTCCTCAAGCCGGGAGGCAATGAGGTCCGCCTCGGGTACACCAGCCAGCTGGCGTTCAAGGTCCTCCAGCGCAGATGCTTGCTCGCCGGCTTGCTCGAGAAGTTCCTCGGCGCGGCGCTGTTCGAGCTCGATAACCGAGTCGATCGCAGTGAGCTGGGCCATGCCCTCCGGGGAGAGGTTTAGAATGCGCTCGGCATGCATGGCGATCTCTCGGTCGCGCCGGTCAGTTTTGAGGTGCTCCGACAGCAGCTGCCGCTCACGCTCACCGAGCACTTGGCCGAACTGATCCATGAGCCGTTGGTCTCGACTAATGAGCACGTCGAGTACTTGCGCCGCCGTGTTCGCTTCTTCCTCAATGATGGCCTGTTTACGCAATCCGCTGATCTGGTCAGCTACCAGTTGCAGCGGGAGAGCGCCCGCCGCGAGGCTGATCAATGCCTCTTCCGTTGCCTCTAGCTGCTTGGCCACTTCGGTGTGCCGCTGCTCCAGTTCGGCACGGCGGTTGTACAGCACGCCGCCGTCCCTTTCGAAGGCGTGCTCAGCGTCCTCCAGCTTGCGCTTGGCGCGGTCGACATCTGAGCGGAGCTTGGCGGCTCGATCCTTGGCGTGATCCACCTCCTGTTCGATGGCCTTGATCTGCTCTTCCAGCTCTCGGATCTGCCCCAGTGCCTCTTGGTCGGCTTCGGTGAGCTTGGTTCGCCGCTCGAGGGCGAGAAGGTCAGTGCTGAGCTGTTCGGCGGTGTTCACTCCAAGCAGCGAGTAGACGGCGGACCGGATTACCGCAGAGGCACGGTCGGGATCGGCGAGGGACTCAACCTTCTCGCCGTCGAAGAAGAAAAGGGAGCCGATCTCGAGAGGGAGAAGGTCCTCAACATGGTCGGCCCATCCTTCGCTGATGGCCTTCTGGAACTTTCCATCGACCTTCACGATGACGTACTCGTGCAAGGTCTTTCCGCTCATAGACCAACTGCGGATCAACTTGTACAGACGTTCTTCGCCTTCGACGGTGATCGAGAACTCAAGGGTGATGGCGGCCCCGCCCTTGGGATCAGCCTCGCGATTAATGGACTCGCGTAGGAACGTCTCGTAGGAGCGATTGCCTCGGCCACTGCAGCGTGCGCGAGGGCCGTAGAGCACGAGTTGGATGGCATCGAGCAGCGTGGTCTTGCCACAGCCATTCAAGCCGCCGACCAGCACCACCGGCTTGCCAGGGTGGATGGTCAGGTCAAGGCTCTGCGTTCCTCGGTAGGCTCCGAAGTCTTGGAGCGTGATGTTATGCAGGAGCATCGGCGTTCTCGTCGTCCTTGGTGAGTGACAGCTGTGCGGTGGCCTCGTCGCGCAGCTGCTTCTTGCGTAGAGCGAAGGCGTGTGCGTCTTCCTTGCCGTCGAAGAAGCCTCGCGTGATAGCCGTTTCGAGGGCCTCGAACAGTCCTGCTCGGCGGGTCATGGTGCGGAACTTGCGCTCCACAGCCAGGAGCTCGCGAGCGGTCCCAAAGAGGAGTTCGTCGCCCTCGCATGCCTCGCGCAGCAGCTCGATCTCGTCCGCGCCGATGGCCAGGTGCTCGTCGAGGGGGCGGCCGGGGAAGTCCTCGCCTGTCTCCTCCTTGTAGATGCGAGGAAGCAAGTCCTCAACCTCATGCTTCTCGAAGACCCAGATGCGGCGAATCTCGTGCAGTTCGGGCATGGTGATCAGTTCGATGCCACGCACGTGCTCCGGGGCGTTCTGACGGATCCAGGTCTGAGCCTGGAGCAGCTCTCGCAGCCAGGTCTCTCGGGATTGCTGTGTGTAGGGGCCGTGGACGATCCGGTCCCCGAAGAGCTGGACCTTGCCGTTCATCTTGCGGAAGTCGCGCAGGTGGGCGTCGTCGGCTACGTCCAGCTTGTTGCGAAGGTCCAGGAGCGGTTGCATCCACTCCTTCTCCTCGTCGTTCTGGATCATGGCAGCCATGGACTTGTCCTGCTCCACCAGCGTGCAGGTCCAGCAGCCGAAGCGGCTGTCACCGCACGAGGGCGTGGTGTCGTCCACCACGAGAGGACATTCAGAGTCCTCCGAGGCCGACTGATACATGGTCAGCAGGTCCTTGTTGGAGTATCCCCAAGGGTTGTCCTGCTGCATGAGGAAGGTCCAGACCTCGTCGTTGGACCAGTCCTCGATGGGGCTATAGACGAGTGAGTTCGGTAGGTTACCATTCGGCGACAGACGGTCACGTACCCGCCTTTTCTCATGCTTGGCCATCGTCTTGGCGCGGATCTGGCTCTCTTGCTTCCGGATGCCCAACACCAGGATCGCCTCGCCATGGCGCCGGACGACGCTTCGGATGAACTTGTTGGATGGCTTGATCTTCATCCGCTCGGTGCACCAGCGGAACTTGGGACGTGGCGCGGGGTAGCCTCGCCCGATCAGGCCAACCCAGAAGGTGTCTTTGACCTCGGGGGTCAGCCTGTGGGGTTCGATGGGCAGCTCCTGGGCAGCAGCGGCTTGGCCCATCGTGTCCAGCGACTGGGTGACCCAGGAGGCGACAATGGGGTTCTCGACGAGCGTGTCCGTGGAGATGACGTAGACGCGCTTGGTGCGCTGTTCCGCGGGCAGTTCCTTCAGCGCGAGCCACACGAGCTGGAGTACGGCAGTGGAGTCCTTGCCTCCGCTGTAGCCGATGACCCAGGGCACTTGGTCTGCGGTATAGAGCTCGCGGATCTCCGCGGTGAGCTCTGCGACTGCATCGTTGAGGCTGCTGCCGGCGAATAGAGCGTCTCGGGTCAGGGTACTCATGCCTCTCCTCGCTGGTAGGCGTCCTCGGCGCGTTGCTCTTCTGGGCTGAGCGGGAGACCGAGCGCACGCCGCAGATAGTTCACGGTCAAGGTGACCTGTGTGTGGCTCTTCGAGACGCGGCCGCCGATGATCGCTCGCCCTTCCCAAGCAGGGTTCGACCTCGACCAGTCAACCGCTGACAGGCCTTCAAGGCGGGGACCCCACGCCCGGGGATCAACCGAGTCTCGCAGCAGGGTGTTCCCGACGCGTCCCAGTGCGTGCAGGGCGATGCCGTGGCTGTGGATGTACTCACGACGCACCTCAGGCGCGGTCATGGCCCGCTTGCGAACCATCTGCCACTCCGCGAGCAGCATGTCGATTCGTTCCCAGAAGGCCTGAGCCACGTCCTGAGCTGCCTTCTTCTCCAGCTTCAGACCGTGCAGGAGGGACTGGTTGGCCGAGTGAAGAGCACTGAGCGTGAATAGTTTACTGGAGCGCGCGGACAGCGTGCTGCTGGCCATCTCCACATGGTGCTTGAACACTGGTGACTTGAGAGCCAGGAGCCTGGTCAGCGCGGCAAGATCGTCCCTTTGGTCATACAGCACGCCGATGGAGCGTGAGGGGCGAACTGCGTGGCGGTTCAGGTCAGCGAACATCTGCTGAGAGCGCGCGAGCCCGGCATCGTGGAAGAAGACGACGGCGATTGTCTCGTCCCCGAGGTCCGGGTTGTCCTTCAGTGCGAGCTCGATGGCGGCGCGTCGATGCTGGCCATCGTTGATCAGGAAGCGTGCGGCCATGGGCACGCGGATCTGGCCGGCCCGCGTCGCCACGCCCTCACCCCCGATGCTCTCGAAGGTAACGTCACCGTCGACGGATGCAGTAAGAGCACTGAACACGTAATCATCGGGATTGTCCAGAATGTACCGAGTCAGAGCTGGTAGCCGCCCCTTGTTCAAGACTCGCTGGGCGCGCACTTCGGGAGCGATCTCGCCCTCATCGAAGAGAAAGATCCTGGGGATCAGTCGCAGAGGGCACATCGAGACGAAGTACTCACGACCTGCCTGCAGCCCGCGAATGGCAGGGAAGACATACTCGAACCCGATCGATGTCGTGTCGCCTGCCACCGGCGCTCCTTCCCCCTCAACGATACCTGAACGTGCTGTACGTTATCTCACAGACGTACCAACGTGAAGTTCGGGGAGAGAGCTCAGCATGCCGACGTACTTGGACGCAGCCGCAACCACACGTGTCGATCCACGCGTCGCCGAGGTCGTCTTGCACTGGATGACCGAAGAGTTCGGCAACGCAGGGAGCCGCACGCACGACTACGGCAACCGCGCCAAGAAGGCTGTTCAACGAGCGCGCGAGCAGCTCGCCACCCAACTCAATGCCCGTGCAGACGAGTTGATCTTCACGAGTGGTGCTACCGAGAGTAACAACATCGCGTTGCTGGGGCTCGCTCCGCATGGCCACGAAGTCAATCGCCGGCACATCATCAGCTCCGCCATCGAACACAAGGCAGTCATCGAGCCCTTGGAGTACCTCCAGTCCCGCGGCTTCGACGTCGACTTCATCAAGCCAGACAGCACCGGCAGGATCAGTGTCAACGCCGTCCTTGAGCGGCTTCGCCCAGAGACACTGTTGGTGTCCTTGATGCACGTGAACAACGAAACGGGGGTCATCCAGCCCGTCGCCGAACTCGCCCGTCACCTCCGGGAGACGTCCACCTACCTACACGTCGACGCAGCACAGGGCTTCGCGAAACTACCCGAGGACCTGACGGCACCGATCGACATGATCAGCATCAGCGGACACAAGATCGGCGCTCCTAAGGGGATCGGCGCGCTGCTCATCCGGCGCAGAGGCTGGAATCGCGTGCCCCTGCAGCCCATCATGTTCGGCGGCGGACAGGAACGGAAGCTGCGCCCCGGCACGCTACCGGTGCCCCTGGTGGTCGGACTCGCCAAGGCGGAAGAGGTCTTCCGCACAGAGCGTGATCAATGGATGATGGGAGCTCGGAAGGTCCGCGAGCAGATCCTGACCGCGTTTACTGAGATCCGGTATCACCTCAACGGCGACTCCGACCACGCTGTCCCGCACATCCTCAACGTCTCATTCGAGGGCGTGGATGCCGAAGCTCTCATCGTGAAGCTCAGGAACATCGCCGCGGTGGCCACGGGTTCAGCGTGCACCAGCGCCTCGTACACGCCCAGCCACGTCCTTACCGCCATGGGCCTGCAGGAGAAGATCGCTTCGAACGGTCTGCGCTTGTCCTGGTTCCCTTCCCAGACGGACGATCTGGATCCGGGACAGATCGCTGCGGCCGTGCGCTCACTTCAAGACTAATCCAGCCCTGGTTCACGGCAGTGGCCCGGCACGGCGCACCAAGCGATGGCCACGCAACGCGCGCCCACAGCGCACCAGTTCACCCTCCCAGCCCTGCTCTGTCCTGATGAGGTGCGGGTGCTCGTACAGGCCCGCGCGAACTTCGGCTTCGGTGAGCCGGCTGTACTTGGGCACGTCCGGGTCGTCGGCGGCCAGGAACTCGTGCTTGCGGTGCAGCAGGGGACGGTTCTGGCAGTCCTCGTAGGAGACGTAGGTGGTGTCCAGGCTCTTCATCTCCACGGTGTAGGAAGATGCGAGCTTCGGGTGGGGGTCCGTGTCGAACTCGGGGTAGTCAAGCCAGCTCACCGCCCTGCCTTGGTGCCGTAGCTTGACCACCGTCCAGCCATCTGCGCGGCCGGCCGCGATGGCTGCGCAGTGCTCGTAGAGGCGCAGCACGGTGGGGATCTGGTCGACCGCGCGACGGTGGACGTACAGCGCCGTAGGTGTGAGCTTCCCGGCCTTGGATGCGCGCATGGCTCCGCGTACGTAGGTGTCGTCGCGCAGTTTGAGTAACAGGCGGTCAGCCCGTTTGCACGCTTCCGCGTATGAGGAGAAGCAGGCTCGGATGTCCAGTTGCACAGTCAGCGGCAAGCTCCCGAACGGGCCACGTCCGTTGAACAGTTCCACCGCGAGGAACAGCAGCGTGTTGAGTGTCGTGCGGGTGACGCCAGCTGCGATCTTGCCTGCGTCGGCGGTGCGGCGCACCAAGCGCTGGAGGTCGGAGAGACTCAGGTGGCCAAGAAGCATCGCCAGAGGGTCTGGCATCTCTTCCAGACGTGGAAGGCGGCCGCGACGCTCGGTGTAATCAACGACTGCGGCGATCGCGGAGGCGGTGTCGCCGGAGGCCATCCACTCGGCATCGGGGACGATCCTGCGCGCCAGGAAAGCGATGCGTGCCGCGTCTTCCCTGAACGCGTAGACGACGCCCGGAGCAGCCGAGACGCAGCGAACGTCGGTGACCTCCTGGACGAACTCGCGAAGCTCACTCGGGCTGTAGAGGTGCTGGAAGGTCTGGCGGCTGGTGAGCACCCCGTCCGCGTACTCCTTGCCACGGACCTTGTATCGTTCCCAGGTCAGCCGAGCGGAGACAATCAGGATGGAACGGGCGAGCTCCCAGGCGTGCGACAACGTGGCGCGGCGCTCCTCCTGGTCCTCGATCACGTTGAGCACATACGTGAGGAGTACAGCGTCGGATGCGGTCTGTAGCCCCTCAGGAAAGAAGTGAGGATCCCATCCACTGATGTTGATGTGCATCCGCCGGAGACTGCGGACATCTTCGCCTCGGCCGCAACCGTAGTCCAAGGCGCTCATTCCAGGACGAATCTGGCCGTCTACCACGGCCTGACGTGCGGGGCCTGAGAGCCTGGCGCGCGCAATCGCTGTCAAGGGTCGCTCGCTGCCCCATCCTGCTGACATGCCACTCCGACAAGGCTGATTGCTCGGTCTGCCACCTTGGCAAGTAACTCTAAGCTGCGGCGAACGCCACGGCCGAGACGAGTTCACCCATCGTCGTGGCAACAACCTGCTGATCGCGCAGCGAGGTCGTACTCTCCGCGGCTGATGTACGAACGCGGGGCGGGTCAATGCGGCGTGCCCTCCTCGGACCTTCCCAGCGCTCAAGCGGCCTGGCCGCGCATTCCTCGTTCAGAAACCGTTGGCCCAGCGCGCAGTTGTTGAACTGGGCGGCTGGGTGTTCGCCAGCGGTGGTGGAGCTGGATGAGTGGTTGGAAAGCGAGCTCCATCGCTGCGATCAACGCTCCCTCAGGGAAGGTGGAGTCAGCGGTGAGTGCCTTGATGGCGTGAGCGACATCGCTGGCGGCTCGTTGGAAGGCGGCTTGGAGGAGTCGGTCGTCTCGTTGATGGGGGTCGTCGGTGGTGGGGGTGGTGATGTGGTCGATGGTGAGGTGGTGGGCGGGGGCTCCGTGGTGTCGGGCTTCCCAGGCGAGGGTGAGCGGATCGATGGGTTCGCTGCAGTGGTGGAGGGCGGCGAGGCTGCGGTAGAGGAGTTGGTGTCGGGGGTTGGTGAGGTCGTCGGGGTGGAGACGCCGGGTGACTGCGGGGATGTGCTGGGGGTGGCTGGCCAGGCTGTCGAGGAAGTGGGCTTCGTCGTCTTGTTGGGTGGGGGACTGACGGCGGGTGTGGTGGGTGCGGGCAGGTGGTCGGGGCGGGGGCCAGTGGTGCCCCATCGGTGGGTGGCGCGCCGGAGGGCGTTGGTTAGTTCGCGGGTGGCCGCCAGGGTGTTGGTGGCGCCGAGGTTGCCGGCTGCTTCCACACGGGCCGTGGTGGCGAGGCGGGCGAGGTCGCGGCGGATGGAGGCCGCGAGCACCATGCGGGGTAGGCGTGGTCCGGGTTGGGGCAGCGTTCGGCTGACAGTGACTGGGCTTGGTGGGGAGCCCTGCCGCTGGTGGGTTGGTTGGTGAGGTGGCGGTAGTGCTCCCGGTGGGTGGCGTCGGCGAAGTCGTCTGGGCGCAGGAGCTTGGCGATGTCGGGTACGTGGTCGGGGCAGGTGTGGAGGGCAGCGAAGAGAGCTTGCTCGGCGTAGAGCTCGAGGTCGCCGTTGGGGAAGTTCATGGCGCACCGGTCGGGGGAGGTCGCGTTCAGTGGCGTTGTGCTCGGCGGACGGCGTTGGTGGCGGCTTTGGCGATGGTGGTGGCGGCGTGGGTGGGGTTGGCGAGTTGGACGAGGGTGGTGTCGGGGAGGAGGGGGTTGGGGGTGGGGGTCGAAGGCGAGCCAGAGGATGGCGCAGCCGGTGGTGCGCAGGGTGGTGATGCGGGTTTGGGCGCGTCGGCGTTCGACGTCGCTGTAGCGGCCGTCAGAGGCGATGACGAGGAGGCGGCCGGTGCCGGGGGTGGTGAGGTTGAGGCCGGCGGTGAGGGCGTCGATGGCGTCGGCGAGGTTGTGGCTGCCGCCTTTGGCGGTGAGTTGGGTGACGTCTCGTGGGGCGCGGCCGGGGGCGGTGATGGCGGTGAGGGTGGAGTGGTAGGCGATGGTGGCGGTGCGGGAGTCGGGGTCGGTGAGGGCGGCGGCGCTGGCGAGGATCCAGGCGGCGGAGGCGATGGGCTGGGTGGCTTTCGCCATGGAGTAGGAGACGTCGACGGCAATGCCGACGCGGAGGGGTGGCGTGGGGGTGGGTTGGTAGACGGTGCGTCGCCAGGGGGTTGCGGTGGGGGTGGCGCCGGCGGCGAGTTGGGCGTCGAGGGCGAGTGCTTGGCGCATGTCGAGGCGGCCGGGCGGGCTGGGGAGGGAAACGTGGGTGGTAGTGCGTTCGCGGTAGGCGGCGGCGCGTAGTGCCCGGGCTAGCCTCCCGGCGGCGGCCTTCTAGGCTGTTGTAGGCGGGCGGGTGCCGGTGACCGGTGGTGGGTCGGGGAAGTCGGGTGGCTGCGGGCTGGGGTTGTTGGGGTGCCTGACGTTGGTGAAGACCTCTCGGGCTACCTTCGCCGCGTGCCTAGCCTGCTCGGTTTGGGCGGCTCGGGCTTGGCGTCGTGCCGTGCGGGCGGCGCGGGCGTGGTCCTGGAGATCGGCTTCCTCGGCGTCGTTGACGGTGATGCGGATCGCGACCTGGCGGATGGCTTCGGCCAGTTGGCCGCGGCGTGCTGTGGGGTCAGGAGCTGGTTCGCGTTCGTGGGGATCGGCGGCCAGGGCGTCGCACCAGGCGGTGGCGTGCCGCAGCATGCCGGGGATGTCGTCGGCGGCGGCGGCGGCGGTGCGCGCGGCGGTCCATATGTTCTGGAGAGTGTGGAGGAGGTTCACGCCGAGGACGGTGGTGACGACGTTCTCGAGGTGTCGGGTTTCATCTGGAGCGAGGACCCCGGCGTCGCGGCGGGCGAGGATGAGGCCGGCGACCCACGCGGCGTGCCAGGTGTCGGTGGGGGGTGTCGCGGGTGATGTCCGCAAGGATCGGGCTCTGGACGGCGGTGCGGAGGAAACGTCCGTCCTGGGGGCGCCGTCGGAGGTGGGCGTGTTCGGCGCGGGCTTCTTCGAGCAGCCCGGCTGCCGCGCCCTGGGCGGTTCGGTGCAGGGTGGGCGGGATGGTCCATCGGCTGTGGGCGGCGTGGGCGACTTCGTGGTTGAAGACGCCCCAGGCCGCGGGGTAGCGCTCTTCGTCCCCGGGCCGGGAGGGGTCGATGCTGGTGGAGTCGAGCGGGGTGAACAGGTCGCTTCTGATTTCGAGTTCGGCACGGGGTGGGGAGAAGGCGGCGGGGCGCCGGAGTGGGTCTGGTGGCGGCAGGTGACGATGACGTCGTCGCGGTCGGCGAGGTCGGGCAGCCGCTTGGAGAGGGCCGCGCTGATGCGCAGCCACTGCTGGTCCAGCCGGCGCAGGCTGTGGGCTTCTGGGGCACCGCCGTCGTCCTCCCAGCGGGCCTGGTCGCGGTCGTCGTCGGTCAGCGGCGGCGTGCGGGCGAGGTGGGTGGACATGGCGGCGGTGGGGTGCCTTTCCGGGGCAGGCCAGGGCTGGTGGAGGGGGGGAGCTGGCGGCCGAGCGCGAGGGGCTCGATGTGGTTGCCGACCGCGTTGGTGACGATTTTGGCGACGATCTCGCGGTCCTCGGGCGGGGCGATGCCGACGAAGTTGGCGAAGGCGACATCGGCGCCGAGGACGCCTGAGATCTTCTGGAAGGCCAGCAGCTCGCGCAGTTGGGGCGCCCATCCGATCTCGTCGTTCTCTCGGCGCTGGGCGAGGTTGCGGGCGACGCGGACGGCGGTGAGGTCGATCACCAGCGATGCGGCGAGGTCGTAGTCGAGGTCACCTGGATCTGGACGGCGAACCGGCTGGCGAGGGCTTCGGTGAGAACCGCGCAGTGGACGCCGGGATTGTGTCCGGCGATCACGTAGAAGCCGGGCGCGGCGGTGATCGTCTCGCCGCGATGGGCTTTGACCTGGATCTGGCGGCGGCCGTCCATCGCGGGATACAGGGCGGCTAGGACCTTCAGTGAGATCAGGGTCGCGTCGTCGATCAGGAGGGCTCGGCCTTCGGTCACGGCGACGATGAGCGGGCCGTAGACGAACTCGTATCCGCCGTTGTCGCTTTGGGTGTACTCCCCCACGGGATCGCCGACAGTGGTGTCACCATCTCCCGCGACGGTGATCAGGTCCGGGAAGGCGGCCTCGACGAGCGAGGTCTTGCCTGTCCCGGGCGGCCCGTACAGCAGGACCGGCACGTCGGCTTGCCTCAGCCGGCGCAACGCCTCCACGTCCGGCATGCGCGCCAGGGCTCGCGAGTGGTACTGCTGGCCGTTGGGCCACGTGATCGGACTACCGTCCGTGACCGGAGGCAGCTGCTTGGCCGGGCTCGCGGCAGGGCTGGCGGGTGTCGGTGGAGCGCCTCGGGGCCTGTCGTGCGGCGGCGGCCGTCAAGGCCGTGGCCTGGTAGCGGCGGGGAGTGGAGCCGACGCGTTCGGCTTCGCCGCAGTCGGTCAGGGTCTCGCAGGCGTTGCCGATCGCGCCGGTCGAGTGACCCAGCAGCCTGGCCAGTTCCGTCACGCTGAAGCGCTCCGCCGCGTCGTCGGCCAGAACCTTGGCGACGGCGGCTCGAAGCTCGCCGGGGCGTGCCTTCGCGCTCGGTGACGTCGACGGTGAGCTGGAAGTTTCCTTGCCGGGGGAAGCGGGTGAGCGTGGCGAGGAAGGGCTGGTCATCGGTGAAAGGTCCCTATCGAGGTGCCGGTGGTCGCGCACAGGGCAGGTGGGTGGTGCCGGGGGCTCGTCACGCGGCGAGGGTGAAGTCGTCCCGTGTCACGTGCGGACTGAGCAAGTGGCGGGCCAGGAGGGGTGGCACCGCGTTGCCGATCTGGGTGAACTGCTGCCCCTTGGTCCCCTGCCATGGGTAGTCGGGCGGGAAGGACTGCAGGACTCCGGCCTCGGCTGCGGTGATGGCCACGCGCGAGGGCGGGGTGGTGGCGGTGCTGTCTGGTGGGGTGGTGCTGATCCAGATGCACTCGTTGACGCGCCCCCCGAAGAAGAGGGTGGAGGCTGGCTGGTCGAGCGAGCGGACTGCGGCGTTGGCCTGGTTGTTGCTGCGCAGCGCCCAGCGCGCGTCGTCGTGCGCGGCGGCAGTGGGCCGGGGTCGCCAGGCCCCGTGCCGAGCAGCGCGACTGAGGATGGTGCGTGAGCCGCTGAAGAAGGGTTCGGGGCCGCCGGTGTCCGTTCCGCCGGCGCAGATAGTGGGGACAGGACGGCCGGTCGCGCCCCAGCCGAGGGCGTCCGCCATGAATACCCAGCAGGCACGTCGCGGCCCGAACAAGGGCGCGGGCTCGGCGTGTTCGGCATGGGGTGGGTTGTGGTGGTGTGGCTGTGCGGGTGCGGGAGGCGATCAGGATGGCCCGGCGGCGGATCTGCGGGACGCCGAAGTCGGCCGCGTTGAGAACGCCGCTCCAGGCGGAGAATCCCCAGGCACGCAGGATGTGCGCGTACTGCGCCCACAGCGGCGCGACGGCGGGAACTTCCTCCATGACCACCCAGTCGGGGCGGCCGTGGCGGTTGAGGGCGGCGAGGTAGCGCATGGGTTCGGCAGCGAGAAGGGAACGGGGATCAGCGCAGGCTGCGAGTAGCTATCACGGGTATCGCGCCCGGTGGCGAGGTCGGCGACGGCCTGGTGGGCGTGCTGCTGATCGCGAAGACCAAGGCGTTTGCCTGCGGTGCTCCAGGCCTGACATCGAGGTGAGGCGATCAGACCGGTGACCTGGTCGACGAAGGGCCAGGTGGGGTAGGTGGTGACGTCGGCACGGATGGTGAGGTGCCGGGCGGCGGCCCGGGTGGCGCACGCGGCGACATCCCGTTCGAGACCCACGTCGCGGTGGCCGAGGGCTGTGAGGCCGGTCGACCAGCCGCCCGGTCCGTTGTGACGGCAAACGCCGTGTCCCACGCAGGTCATGTCGCTTTACACGTGGGTCGAGAGTCCCTAGTCGCGTCGCGTTACAGCGAGGCATGTTGCCCCCTTTATCCTGCACGGCTGCGTGAGCGAGATCACGTCTGCGTGGGGGTGCTACGTCAGATGGAACGATAAGTGAAGGTGTGGGTTCAGGCACAGGGGCCTTCCGTGTAGAGGGCGTTGGGGAGATCAGTGGTGCCGATGGCGGGGGGCCGTTCACGGGTGCCGCTGGCCTGTGGTTTCCCAGCCGGCTCAAGGTCATTTCTAAGAGCTCGTAACACGATCATGGTGTGTGGTGTTTCAGGCGCCGCCAGCAGATGAGGCCGCTGGCGAGTGAGACGAGGGCGTTGTGTAGGTCGAGTCGGCGTTCCCAGCGGATGGTGAGGCGTTTGAACTGGTGGAGGAGGGCGAAGGTTTGGTCGACGACGTAGCGGAGCTTGCCCAGGCCCTTGATGCTCGGGCTTCCCTTGCGGGAGATGACTGGCAGGATGCGGCGTTTCCGCAGTTCATGACGGATGAGGTCGCTGTCGTAACCCTTGTCGCCCAAGAGGGCGTCAGGGCGCTTGCGCGGGTGTCCGACTCGACCGGCGACGGGCGGGACGCCGTCGACCAGGGCGAGGGTCTGCGTGACGTCGTTGACGTTGGCGGCGGTGGTGATCGCCTTCAGCGGTGTACGGTTCCCGTCGCAGATGAGGTTGTGCTTGCTGCCGGTTTTGCCTCGGTCGACCGGCGAGGGCCCGGTCACCTCGCCCCCTTTTTCGCCTTCACGTGGGAGGCATCCACGCAGGCTCGCGTCCAGTCGATCTTCCCGGGCCACGTTCAACTCGGCCAGGAGTATGCGGTGTAGCTGGTCGAAGACTCCGCGGGCCAACCTGCGCCAGCAGGTCTGACCGGAGCCGAAGCCCAGTTCCAGCGGCAGTTGTTGCCAGGAGATCTCGGTGTACAGCACGAACAGGATGCCTTGCAGACACCGCCGGTCGTCCACCGGCCGCGGGCCCGGTGACCGCTTGGGCCACTTCGGCAGCAGCGGCTCGATCACCGCCCACAACGCGTCGTCCACGATCCACGGCCTGTCGCTCACACCCCACGAATGGATCAATCCTCACACCGGACACGGCCACCAGCACCACATCACAAGATCGTGTTACAGGCTCAAAGGGAGTCGACGCATCACAGCTGAGAACTGTCTTGATCCGTTGGGGATGCGCCGCTGGCGGGCAGACCGGTCACTTCGATCTCTTCGACACTGCCGCAAGCCCCCCATGCACGCGCCAGGGCAATAGCTCCTTCACACCGCCCCCCGTGAAGTTCGCCTTCGGCAGACGGCAAAGCGTGAATTCCCTCCCGGACTGATGTCAAAGTACAACACCTGGCTGGCCAGCCTGCTAAATAGCGCAAATTCTCGGTCACCCCAAATCCAACGTTTTCAGGATCCTTACAGGGCCCAACAAGCCAAATATCGCCAGGGGTCTCGGAGTGAACGAGAAAGACGTCAGCGCTTCCACTACAGCATTTCTACCCCTTCCCAAAGCCGCCGAGTACCTCGGCATTTCACCAAATACCTTGTACATCTGGCGCCATCGACGCCAGGGGCCTCCGGGTTTCCGGATGGGACGTCGCGCCATGTACCGCATATCGTCACTCAACAAATGGATAGTCGAACAGGAGCGAGCTGATTCCCGCTCTAAGCGGTCGCTTGACCCGGTCAATCGGCGCGTGGAGCGTCGCACCTCCCGACGGTCAAACTGATATCCGTGGCGGGCTACGTAGAGGACCGGTGGCTGAAGAAGCGCCCCAACAAGGCCACCGGCAAGCGGGAACGCACAAAGCAGTGGGGGAAAGGGAAACGGTACCGGGTTAAGGGTATTCCGGGGGTTCGCGACCGTTCTTTCGAGACGAGCGAGGACGCCAAGAGTTGGCTCGCCGTCGCGAAGGCTGACAGCCGGCGTGAGGAGTTTCACGATCCCCGCGATGGGAGTATCCTCCTTGCCGACTACATCGAGCAGGAGTGGTGACCCAATCAGTCCTACGAGCCCTCGACGGAGGCGCCGATGCGTAGCCGTATCTGGAATCACATCATCCCACTGCTTGGCTCCACCGCGCTGATCGAGATTGATTCCGCCGCGCTCCGCTCCTTCAAGGCCGATTTGTTGTCTCGAGTGGCTGATTCATCACCAGAATTCATATGGATCCACTTGTCGAGCATCCTCACTGCTACTGTCGAGGACAAGCGCCTTCTCAAGCACCCGATGAAAGTGCACCGTTCAGTCAAACGTCCCAAGCGACAGGAGAAGAAGGCGAAGGCATGGTCTCGGCCCACGGTGGACGCGGTTCGAGCAGGTCTTCAGGAACGCTACCGCGTAGCCGTTGATCTCGGAGTCGGCCCAGGCCTACGCCAAGGCGAGGATTTCACACTGGATGAAAAGGACATCGACTTCGACCGCGGGGTCGTTCACGTGCGACGACAACTGCGGTGGGATAGCCGGGGAAGGCCATACTTCTGCCTACCCAGGGGAGGCAAGACACGCACCGTCCTGCTGCCGCCCAACCTGGCGCTCCGGATTCGCGAGCATCTCCGACGTTTTCCGGCAGTGGAGTGCACTCTGCCGTGGCGCAACCCCGAGCCTCCGAAGACCAAGGTGGAGGCTCGCCAACGAAAGCCGGTGATGGTGCGACTCCTCCTGAGCACCTCCCAGGGCAACCGGATCTTCTACAAGACCTGGAATGAACGCAGTTGGCGGCCTGCTCTGGCATCAGCAGGGGTAGTCCGGGTGGTCGGCGAGAAGACAGCTCGGCACGGCGGGCGCGTCCGACGCCACCCAGTCTTCGAGCGTTCTCGTGAGGACATGTTCCACGTCCTCAGGCGCACCTACGCCAGCGTGCAGCTTGAGGCGGGCGAGTCTGTCGTCAGCCTCTCCCAGTGGCTCGGCCATGCCTCACCCGCCATCACCCTGGAGCACTACGCTCACTTCATGCCCGGAGCCGGCCGCCGCAGCCTCGCCGCGATCGACATCTGGCTGGCAGCCTGAGCTACTGCGCCCTGAGGCACGGAAAGTCCCTGAGAAGTCCCTGCGGCACCGTGCCGCAGGGACTTCGTCGCAAAAGTGCAGGTCAGCGGCTGTCCGGTGAGGCGGTCACCGTGAACGTCAAGTACAAGGAGACGGCCCGCGGCGGGCTCGCCGTCAACGTGGTGGAGTGCTGAGGCGGTCGCCCTGACCGAACCCGACGGCGCCGCCGGCCACGGGTGACGGCGGGCGTTCTCCACCGCCACCCAACACGCGGGGCCGCTCACGCGTCGGTACCTCGTCAACCCGGAGTTCGGGACGAGGAGGGCGACGCGCGACGAGGGCTTGGCCGACGGGCAGCCGGCCCTGTCCCGGCGGTACCCGCCGGCCCCCCGTCACGCCGGCCGCCGCGCCCCGGACCCGGCCGCCTTCTCCCACGAGGAGTCGCACCGTGAGCCTGTCCCCTTCCCGTCCCCCGTCCGCGGCGCCGCCGCGGGAAGCGGTCGCGCCGGCCCGGGCCCGTCGGGGGGTGCCGTGCTGAGCCGCGCCCGGGGCCGCCGGGCACTCGCCGGCCTCGGTTCGGTCGCCGTGCTCGCCGGGCTGGCGGCGCCGACCGCCGCCTCGGCGACGCCGGAAGCCGCACCCGAACCGGCGCCGGCCGCCGCGCCCGGCCCGAGCGGCTCGGTGACCCTGGTCACCGGCGACCGGGTCACCGTCACCAACACCCCCGGCGGCCAGGGCCCTTCGGTCACCGTCGCCCCGGCGCCGGACCGCGATCCGGGCGTCACCTTCCAGGTCCGCACCACCCCGCGCCCCGCCGACGGGGCGGCACCGGCTGACGACGCCGGTCCGGGCGGCGGGGGCGTGGACATCGAGGTCGTCCCCTCCGACGCCTGGGCGCTGCTCCAGGCGGGCCGGCTGGACCCGGCCCTGTTCGACATCGACCAGCTGTTGGCGTCCCCGGCCCGGCCGGCCGGTGGGGCGGACCTCCCGCTGATCGTCACCCACGGTTCCGGGGCCAGGGCGGCCGTGGCCCGGGGCGCGGTGGACAGCCGGGCGCTGCCGTCGATCGACGGCACGGCGCTGGTCCTGGACGCCGAACGGCCCGGCGCGTTCTGGGAGAGCGTCACCGCGCCGGGCGACGGGGCGGGGGCCCGGGTGCTCGACGCCGATGTCGCCGGCATCTGGCTGGACGCCCCGCTGCGGGCGGCCATGGACCGGAGCGGGCCGGAGATCGGGGTGCCGGCGGCCCGGGAGGCGGGGCTGACCGGGGCAGGCGTCACCGTCGCGGTGCTGGACACCGGCGTGGACACCGACCATCCGGACCTGGCCGACGTGGTCGCCGCGGAGCGGGACTTCACCGGCAGCGCCTCGGGCGCGGACGACCGCACCGGCCACGGCACCCATGTCGCCTCCATCATCGCCGGCGACGGCACCGCGTCCGACGGCCGCTTCGCCGGGGTCGCGCCCGAGGTCGCCCTGCTCAACGGCAAGGTGCTGGGGGACGACGGGTCGGGCGCCACCTCGTGGGCGATCGCGGGCCTGGAGTGGGCCGTCGCGCAGGACGCCGACGTGGTCAACCTCAGCCTGGGCGGCGGGCTGCCGTCGGACGGGTCGGACCCGCTGTCGCTGGCGGTGGAGCGGCTCACCGAGGACACCGGCACGCTGTTCGTCGTGGCGGCGGGCAACGCCGGGGTGGTCGAGTCGCCGGGGGCGGCGCCGGCGGCGCTGACCGTCGGCAGCGTGGACCGCTCCGGCGCGGTGAGCCGCTTCTCCGGCCAGGGGCCGACGCTGGACGGCCGGCTCAAGCCCGAGCTGACCGCGCCGGGTGAGGGCATCGTCGCGGCCTGGCCGGACGGGGTACCCCCGCCGGCGGAGCCGCCGGCGCCCGGGTACGCGGCCCTCACCGGCACGTCGATGGCGACCCCGCAGGTGGCCGGCGCGGCCGCGCTGTTGGCGCAGGCCGACCCGGAGCTGGACGCGGCGGGGCTGAAGGCGCTGCTGATGGCCTCGGCGGCGCCGACCGCCGACGCCACCGGCTACGCCCAGGGCGCGGGCCGGGTGGATCTCGCCCGCGCCCTCGACCAGCCGGTGTCGCCCCAGGAGCCGGCGGTGTCCGTGGTGGTGCCGGCGCCGTGGGAGGCGCGGGAGGAGATGGTCACCTTCCGCAACGAGGGGGCCGGGGACGTCACGTTGGACCTGGCCCTCACCCCGGATGACCGGTCGGGGGTGGTCGCGCTCGGCGCCGACCGGCTGGTCGTGCCCGCCGGCGGTACGGCCGCCGTCCCCCTGGTGATCGACGGCGCGGCCGGCGGTGAGGGCGCGCACAGCGGTGTGCTGACCGCCACCGGCCCGGACGGCGCCCCGCGGGTCAGCGTGCCCTGGGGCGTGGTCGTCGAACCGCCGTCGCAGGACGTGGAGCTGGCGGTCACCGACCGGGAGGGGCGGCCGGTCACCGACCTGGCCGCCGGGTTCAGCGTGCCGCCGTTGCTGCTGTTGCTGGACCGGGGCCAGGTGTCCCACTCGTTCCGGTCGGCCGGCGACACCCTCAAAGCCCGGGTGCCGGAGGGCCGTTACACGCTGCTGACCTGGGTGAACACCATGACCGCCGAGGGGGTGGCGGCGGACGTCACGCTGGTCACGGTGCCCGAGGTGGTGGTGGCCGAGGAGAGCGTCGCCCTGACCGCCGACGCCCGGCGGGCGACCCCGGTGCGGGCCGAGCCGGAGAGCGCCACCGCCGTGCCGGACGGCAGCCTCTACGGCGTGGACCAGCCGAACGGCCAGTTCGGCCTGTACGTGCCGGAGCCGGCCGGCGATCTCTACGCGGTGCCGGTCGAGGCGCCGCCCTCGGTGCCGCAGTCGTTCTACCTGCTGCGCTGGCTGCACGAGCCCGACCCGGCGGCGAGCGGCGGGATCGACGGCTACGACCTGGCGTTCCTGCACCTCGGTGAGGGCATCCCCGAGGACCTCGTCCACCGGGTCGAGGACGCGGAGCTGGCCCGGGTGACGGCCAGCGCGCACGCAGAGCCCGGCGTGCCGCTGGACGGCGCCTGGGGGCGCGCCCTGCTCGTGCCCGAGCTGGGCGAAGGGGGGCAGCTGAACTTCCCCCAGACGGTGCCGCTGCCGGCGCCGGGGGAGACCACCCGGCTGCTGACGGCGACCGGGCCCGACGGGCGACCTCGGGCCTGGATCAGCGACTACGTCGCCGGGCTGGACGGGACGCCGCTGGTGGGCGAGATCTCCAGCGGGACCGACAGCTACGAGCCGGGGCAGGCGCACCGGCTGGAGTGGCGGAAGGGCGCGCTGGGCCCGGCGCTGTTCGTCGCGGTGCACGGATCCCAGGAGATGGTCCTCAACGCCGGCCCCGCGGTCGGCTCGGCGCCCGGTCACCGGGCGCTCGGCGTCGGCGAGCCCCAGGAGGGGCTGAGCCAGACGGTGGCGCTGTGGCGGGACGGCACGCTGGTCTCCTCCGGCGAGGGGCACCTGCTCTGGGAGGTGGTGCCGCCCGAGGAGGCGCGCTACGTCTTCGAGACCCGGGCCACCCGGGAGACCCACTGGGCGAGCCTGGCCACCGAGGTGACCGCGCGCTGGGAGTTCACCTCGCGGGGCGCGGCGCCGGGCGGTTCGTCGGACCTGGCGCTGCCGACGCTCCGCGTGGGTGGGGCCTTCGACGGGGAGAACCGGGCGCCCGCGGGCGAGGAGTTCGCGCTGGACCTGACGGTGGACGGCTGGCAGGGACGGGCGGCCGAGCCGGCGGCCTCGGTCGAGTTGGCGGCGTCCTTCGACGACGGAGCCAGCTGGCGGCCGCTGCCGGTGACCGGCGCTGACCACGTCTGGCGGGCCACCGTCGAGCACCCGGCGGACGGGGAGTTCGTCTCCCTGCGCGCCGAGGTCACCGGCCAGGACGGCACCGTCCTGGAGCAGACGGTGCTGCGCGCCTACGCGCTGGCGCCGGGCGCCGACTGAGCGCGCGTCGGCGGGTCGGCGGCACCCCACCGGGTGTCGCCGGCCCGCCGGTCACGTCTTCACCGCCGCCGGTGGCGCCGAGACGCTCCGGGGTTCAGAGGGCGACGAGGGTCAGCTCGGCGGCGAGCACGCCGGTGATGCCGGGCACCTCGGCCGCCGGGTCGTGGTCGAGGATGACCTCCGCGTTCCCGAAGTGGCCGCAGGCCAGCGGGGAGTGGGCGGACCGCTCCCCCGACGCCGTCCGGTAGGTGACGTACCAGGCCACGCAGTACCCGTCCGGCGCGCCGAAACCGCCGCCCGGCAGCAGGTCCACGAGCCGGCCGCGCACCCGGGTCGCGCCGTCCTGATGGCAGGCGCTGAGCTCGCCGCTCCCCCACTCCCGCGCGTCGCTCGTCTCGACACAGCCGGGGGCGGCCGACGGCGCCGGCACCGCCGCGGCGGCGGTCGTCGCGGTCAGGCCCAGTGTCAGCGCGGTGCACAGCACCGCCGAGCGTGCTCGTCGCATGGCGTACCCCTTCTCCCCGGGAGCCTCGCCGCTCCCGCTCCCCGGGGTTCTTCCCCCGCCGCGCCCCGAACCGCCGTACGGGACAGGCTGGTTAAGGCAACCGTGCGACCTTCGGCGGGCGATGGCGATCGGCTACCCTCGCGGGCGGAGCAGGGGCGGTCGAGGGGCCGGACGAGGGGGCCAGGATGGACGCTGCCGCGACGGTCGGGCTGCGGTTGGGGTCGGCGGCGGTCGCGCCGCTGGTGAAGCGGCTGTTCCGGGCCGAGCCGCCCGGGGCTGCGCTGGTCGGCGAGCCGGTGCGGATCGGCACGCTGCTCGCCTTCCGGGGCGAGCGGCGCACCCTGACCCCGGCCGACCTGGCCAAGCTCGCCGACGAGCTGGTGGAGCGCGCGCTGCGCGCCGCCGGCCCGCACGACGCGCCGGTGACCGACGAACGGCCGGCCGTGGCCCGGGCGTTGGCCGACACCCTCGCCGCCCTGGGCGAGCTGGACATGGACGACGTGCAGGCCGTCCGGCTGGGCCCGGAGGGGCTGGCCGACGCCCTGCGCGGGCGGCGGGCGGACGCGGCGGCCCGGGAGCGCGGGCTGTCCCGGGACGCCGAGCTGTTCCTGGACCGGCTGACCCGGCTGGCCTGCCTGCACATCATCGACTTCTTCACCCGGCGCTCCACCTTCGTGGCCCGCACCCTGGTCGAGCAGGTCCGGCAGCACCAACGGCTGGTGGCGGCCGTGGACCAGCTGGTCGAGCGGCTGCCGACACGGCCGGCCGAGGACGCCGCGTTCGAGGAGCGCTACCGCCGCCACCTGGTCCAGCGGCACGGCCGGCTGACCATCTTCGGCCTGGACGTGGACGACGAGTGGCCGCTGGACGACGCCTACCTGAGCCTGGAGACGACGGAGACCGCCGAGGCCGCCGCTCATGGCCCGGCCACCGGGGAGGATCTCCGGCACACCGCCCCGCCGCGGCGCGCGGAGCGAGCGCTGGCAGGGCTGGAACGGGTGCTGCTGCGCGGGGTGGCCGGCGCCGGCAAGACGACGCTGGTGCAGTGGCTGGCCGTGACCACCGCCGAGCACCGGGTCAGCGGCGGCCTGGCCCACCTCTACGGCCGGGTCCCGTTCGTCCTGCCGCTGCGCACCCTGACCCGGGCCGACGGCGAACTGCCCACCCCCGCCGCGTTCCTGAGCGCGGTGGGCTGCCCGCACACGCCGCCGGCCGGCTGGGCGGAGCGGGTGCTGGCCGAGCGGCGCGGGCTGCTGCTGGTGGACGGCATCGACGAGGTGCCGGAGCCCCGGCGGGAGCCCACCAGGCGCTGGCTGCGGGAGCTGCTGTGGGAGTTCCCCGGCAACGTGTGCCTGGTCACCGCCCGCCCGTCGGCCGTCCGGGACGGCTGGCTGGACGCCGAGAGCTTCCGCGAGCTGTCCCTGGCGCCGATGAGCCGCGCGGACGTGGCCGCCTTCGTGGCGCGCTGGCACCGCGCCGCGGGCGCCGGCCAGGACCGGGCCGAGGAGCTGCTGACGGCGGTGCGCAGCCGCCCCGACCTGGCCAGGCTGGCCACCAACCCGCTGATGTGCGGCCTGCTCTGCGCCCTGCACCGGAGCAGCCACGGCTACCTGCCGCGGGGCCGCGAGGAGGTGTACGAGGCGGGCTTGCGGATGCTGCTGGAGCGCCGCGACCGGCAGCGCCGCGTCGACCACGGGCCCGCGCTGGACGCCAGGACGCAGACGGTGCTGTTGCAGGGCTTGGCGTACTGGCTGATCCGCAACGGCCACTCCCAGCTGGAGCGGGCGGACGCGGTCGAGCTGATCGGCCAACTGCTGCCCGCGCTGCACCGGCAGGCGGCCAGTGCCTCGGCCGAGGAGATCTACCGGCACCTGCTGGACCGCTCCGGGCTGCTGCGCGAACCGGCGGCCGGGGTGGTCGACTTCGTGCACCGGACGTTCCAGGACTACCTGGCGGCCCGGGCCGCCGTGGAGGCCCGCGACTTCCCGCTGCTGGTGCGCAACGCGCACCTGGACCAGTGGGAGGACGTCGTGCGGATGGCCGTGGCGCACGGCCGGCCGGACGAACGCGCCCGGCTGCTGCGGCAGTTGATCAAGCGCGGGGACACCGTCCGCCGCCACCGGGTGCGGCTGCACCTGCTCGCCACGGCCTGCCTGGAGCACGCCCCGCAGCTCGACCCGGAGGTCCGCCGGGCTGTCGAGGAACGCGCCGCCGCGCTGCTGCCGCCGCGGTCCCTCCACGAGTCCGTCGCCCTGGCCGGCGTCGGCCAGGTGGTGCTGGAACTCCTGCCGGGCCCGGAGGGGTTGACGGACGGCGAGGCGCTCGCGGTGGTGGACGTGGCACGACACGTCGGCACCGACGCGGCGCTGCCGACGCTGGCCGCGTTCCGCGACCACCCCTCGGCCAGAGTGCGGGAGCGGCTTCTGCTGGGCTGGGGCGCCCTGGACCACCGGCGGTTCGGACGCGAGGTGCTGGCCGGGCTCGCGCTGGACGGCGCGCCGCACCTCCAGGTGAAGACGCACGCCGAGCTGGCCGCCCTCCGGGAGCTGCCCCCGCATCCCTGTCTGGCGCTCTTCGGGGAGTTCACGGCGGCGGAGATCCTGAACGCCACCCGGCCGGAGCTGGTGCGGGAGCTGTCGGTGGCCAGCGACCGGCTCACCGATCTCGGCTTTCTGGAACACTTCCGGCACCTGACGCGGCTCTCGGTGATCGGCGGACCGGAGATCACCGACCTCGCCCCGCTGGCCGGTCTCCCCGAGCTGGGTTCCCTGCTCCTCCGCAAGCTCCCCGGGCTGCGTGACCTGCGTCCCCTGGACGCGCTGCCCCGGCTCGAAGTCCTCTCCCTGGGCGACGGCCTGCCCCCGTTGACGCTCACCGCGCTGCCGGCTGAGGCGCCGCTGACCTGGCTGGCCCTGCCCCCGTCGGTCACCGACCTGACCGGGATCGGTGGCTGGCCGGGACTGCGCACGCTGGCCCTCGGCCACGAGGCGGGCGCCCTCGGACCGGACAGCCTGGCCGCCGTGGCCGAACTGCCCGCCCTGACCGAGCTGCGGGTCGACCCGCCCTTCCTCGCGGCCTGCCAGGCGCACCGGATCAGCCTGCCCCGGGTGACCGACCTGGCACTCTTCGGGATCGACGACGACGCGGACCTGCGGCACCTGCCGGCGGTCCTCCCCGGGCTCCGGGAGCTACGGCTGCTCGCGCAGGCGGCCCGGCTGCGCCCCGAGCCGCTGCGCGAACTGCCGGCGCTGCGCCGGGTCGAGGCCCCCAACGACGTCACCGTCCTCGACCCGGAGCTGATCCCCGGGGTCACCGTGGAGCAGCCGCCCGAGCCCCGGTACTGAATGTGGTGGCGGCGGTCAGGCCGTGTGCTGGTAGGCGGGGTAGGTGAGGTAGCCGGCGTCGCCGCCCTGGTAGTAGGTGGCCTCGTCGGCGGGGGCCAGCGGCAGGCCCTGGCGGAGGCGTTCGACCAGGTCGGGGTTGGCGAGGTAGGCGCGGCCGAAGCTGATCAGGTCGGCGCCGAGGTCCAGCCAGTGGTCGGCCTCGGCGCGGCCGGCCGGCTTGGGGCCGCCGGGCATGGCCGGGTTCATGATCAGGGTGCCGGGCCAGGCGCGGCGCAGGCCGCGCAGCACCTCCTCGTCGGCGGTGGCCTCCAGGTGCACGTAGGCCAGGTCCAGGCGGGCCAGCTCGGCCAGCAGCGCCGCGTACAGCTCGGGGACGTCCGCGTCGGCGACGCCCCAGATGGTGGCGGCCGGGGAGAGCCGGATGCCGGTCCTGGCCGCGCCCACCGCGTCCACGGTGGCCTCGGTGGCCTCCACCGCGAAGCGGATGCGGCCGGCGATCGAGCCGCCGTAGCGGTCGGTGCGCAGGTTGGCGTTGCTGGCGAGGAACTGGGAGATCAGGTAGCCGTTGGCGCCGTGCAGCTCGACCCCGTCGAAGCCGGCGGCCACCGCGTGGCGGGCGGCTTCGGCGTAGGAGGTGGCCTGCTCGGGCACCTCGTCGGTGGTCAGGGCGCGCGGGGTCGGCGCGGGCTGGGGGCCGGCCGGGGTGAAGACCAGGCCGGTGGCGGGCACGGCGGAGGGCGCGACCGGCTGTTCGCCGGTGGTGTCCGGGTGGGAGACCCGGCCGCCGTGCATCAGCTGGGCGAAGATCCGGCCGCCGTTGCTGTGCACGGCGGCGGTGACCTGTCGCCAGGACTCCGTCTGTTCGTCGGTGTGCAGCCCGGGTGTGCCGGGGTTGGACTGGCCGACCCGGTTGGGCTGGACGCCCTCGGAGACGATCAGCCCGGCGGTGGCGCGCTGCGCGTAGTAGGCGGCCATCGACGGGGTGGCCAGGCCGCCGGCGGCGGCGCGCACCCGGGTCATGGGGGCCATCACCACCCGGTTGGGCAGCGTCAGGTCGCCGAGTCGCGCGGCGCTGAACAGGTCAGACATCTCTTGGTCTCCTCATGATCCGCGTGAACCGCGTGAACCGCGTGAACCGCTGTTGATCGTGTGTGCCCGGACGGGAGCACGTGGTTTACGCTAAAAGCTCACATGGATGTGAGGGGCAAGTGTTGTGGCCCGGATCACTTCGACGGAGCGGGACGGGAAGGCGCGAGGAGGTGCCATGCGGATCGGCGAGCTGGCGACGCGGACCGGGGTGAGCGTGCGGTCGCTGCGCTACTACGAGGAGCAGGGGCTGCTCAGCAGCGTGCGGAGCGCCAGCGGGCAGCGGCACTACCGGGAGGAGCAGGTGGAGCGGGTCGCCTTCCTGCAGCGCCTCTACACCGCTGGCCTGTCCAGCCGCACCATCTCCGAGCTGCTGCCCTGCGTCGACGCGCCGAGCGCGGCGGCCACCGACGCCGCGCTGGGGCGGATGGCCGAGGAGCGGGGCCGGCTCTCCGCGCACATCGCCGAGCTGGTCGCCACCCGGGACGCCCTCGACCGCCTGGTGGAGCTGGCCCACCTGCACCGCTCGACCCAGCCGGCGCCGGCGCCCGGCTGCCCGCTGGGCGACGCCGCCGCCGATACCGACGCCGCCGCCGACTCCGGGGCCGGCACCGGTACCGGGACCGGGACCGGGACCGGGACCACCGCCGAGTCCGCCACGGACAGCGCCGAATCCGGCGTGCCGGCCGGCCGCGGTCGGCATAATGCGCTGGCGTGACGAAGACACCTGATGCCTTAACGGAGTTGGGCCGCGGCCTGTACGCGTGGCTGCCGGAGCGGCGGGGTTGGGGGCTGGCCAACTGCGGCCTGCTGGTCGGCGCGGGGACCGCGCTGTGGATCGACACCCCCTACGACCCACCACTGGCCGCCGCGTTCCTGGACCGGAGCCGGGCGCTGCTGCCCGCCGGGGTGGGGATCGACCGGGTCGTGGTCACCCACGCCAACGGCGATCACTTCTGGGGCGCCGGGGTGGTGCCGGACGCGGAGGTGGTCTGCACCCGGGAGGCCCGCCGGCACCTGTGCTTCGAGCCGGGGCCGGCCGAGTTGGCCGCACTGGTGGCCGGGAGCGATCCGGCCTCCCCGCTGGGCGGCTACCTGCGGCGGCACTTCGGGGTGTTCGACTGGTCGTCGGCCGGGCGGGTGCGGCCGGACACCTACTTCACCGGCGAGTTGGAGCTGACGGTCGGCGGGCACCCGGTGCGGGTCTCCTCCCTGCCCCCGGCCCACACCGCCGGCGACCTGCTGGTCCATCTGCCGGCGCAGGACGTGGTGTTCACCGGGGACGTCGTCTTCGCCTCGACGCCGGAGCGGCCGGGGGACCACCCGGTGCACTGGGCCGGGCCGCTCGCCGGGGTGATCGGGGCGTGCGAGCGCGCGTTGGCGACCGGCGCCGGGACCTTCGTGCCCGGCCACGGCCCGGTGCTGGACCGGGCCGGCGTGCGGGGGCACATCGGCTACCTGGAGCGGGTGCGGGACCGGGCGCACGCGCTGCACGCCGCCGGGGTGCCGGCCGGCGAGGCGGCCCGCCGGGTGATCGCCGAGCGGGCCCATCCCGAACTGGGCCTGCCGGAACGGCTGCTGGTGACCATCGGCACCGAGTACCGGCACCTGGACGGCGCCGAACAGCCGTCGCTGATGTCGGTGATGACCGAGCTGGCCCGGCTCGCCGAGGAGCTGGCGACGCCCCCCGACGGACGGCGCGGCTGACGGACGCTCGGGGCGGGCCGCCGTTCCCCCGGCGGGAGGGGCGGGGGAACGGCCCGGTACCGGGCCGGTAGCCAGGGCCGGCAGGGTCGGCCCATGGCAGTGCGAGACGGGACTCCGGCGGGCGACAGACTGCTCCTGGTGATGCCCCGGCACCAGCTCGCCAGGAAGGCGAGCGACGCGGGCTTCCGACTCTGGTCGGTCTGGGACCCGCGGCTGCTGGACGCGATGTCGCACCACCGGCTCCTGGAGTGCTCGGAGGAACTGCTGCTGACCGACTTCCGGGACGAGCCGGGGCTGCGCCGGCTGATCGTCCAGGTCGCCGCCCGCCACGACATCGCCACCGTGCTGCACTGCGGCGGCGGCGCCAGCCTGCTCCCGGTGGTCGAGGAGGCGTGGCGGCTGGGGCTGTCCCCCAACCCGCCCGCCGCCGTGCGGCACATGGGGGTGCCGGCCACGCGGCCGGTCACCGCCCCCGTCACCCGGCTGAGCGTGCAGACGCTGACCGTGGCGGGGCGCCACCAGGTGGTCGGCGTGACGCTGCGCCTGACGGACGGGGCGCCGACGTTCGCCACCACCGGCCATCTGCACCCGGCGCCGCTGCCGGAGGCGGACCGGTCGGCGGCGGAGCGGCTGGCCGTCGACTGGCTGGCCACGCACGACTACCGGTTCGGGCCGGCCCATCTGGAGCTGGTGCTGGACGGTGCCGAGGCGCGGGTGGTGTCGGGCGAGCCCTGGGCGGGACCGGACCGGATTCCGCTGCTGGTGGAGGTCGCGCGCGGGCTCGACGTGGAGGCGGCGGCCTTCGCCGCGCTGCGCGGCCACCCGGCCGGGCCGGTCCCACCGGCCCACCAGTACGCCGAGATCGGCTTCTTCCCGCTGCCCGAGGGGGCGTTGGTGACCTACACCGGGATGGAGCTGATCGCCGTCACCCCCTGGGTGCGGGGCACCCGCTTCCCGTACGTCGCCGGCGACCTCGTCCCACCGCCGCACGATCCCCGGGCCGGCCGCGCCTACGTGGTGGTGGAGGGCGCGACTCCGCAGCTCACCGCGGAGCGCGTCCGGCAGGCCAGGGAGGATCTCACGGTCGAGATCCGGCCGCCCGAAGCACCGCAACGGGACGGTTCGTTGCCCCGCTGACCGGCGCGGCACGACCGGTACGCGCCCCGGGGGCGCCGGCCGCGGTCCGGGGCCGGCCCCCCGCTCCCCATCCCCATCCCCATCCCCACGAGAAGGCAGGGCTGAGAAGCAATGATCGAATTCCGACTGCTCGGCCCGCTGGAGGTGCGGCGTTGCGGTGGCAGCCCGTCCCTCGGCGGGCTCAAGCAACAGACCCTGCTCGCCTACCTGTGCCTGCACCAGAACAGCCAGGTCTCCATCGACGGGCTGACCGAGGCCATCTGGGGCGAACGGGCGCCGGCGAGCGCCAGGAAGAACGTGCAGCTCTACGTGAGCCGGCTGCGGCAGCTGATCGGCCGGGAGCACCCCACCCCCCGGCTGGTCACCACGGGCGGCGGCTACATGCTGGCCGCCGAGCCGGGGGCGGTGGACCTCGACCGCTGCCACGGGCTGTGGCGGCTGGGGCGGCAGCACCTCCAGGAGGGGGCGGACGAACGCGCCGGCGAGCTGTTCAACGAGGCCATCGGGCTGTGGCGGGGCCCGTCGCTGACCGGCCTCGCGCAGACGGTGGTCATGCAGGCGGAGGCGGCCCGACTCGAACAGCTGCGGATCACGCTGCTGGCCGACTACTTCGAGGCGCGGCTGAACGTGGGCCAGCACGCCGACGTCATCCCGGACCTGGTGCGCCTGGTGGCCCTGCACCCGCACCAGGAGGAGCTGCGCCGGCACCTGATGCTGGCGCTGTGGCGCTCGGGCCAGCGCCACGAGGCGCTGGCCACCTACCGTCAGGGCTACCACCTGATGGTCAACGAGCTGGGCATCGAGCCCAACCGGCGGCTGCGGCTGCTGCACCGGGCCGTCCTCGCCGACGGCGCCGAGCCCGCGTTGCGGCCGCTCGCCACGTGAGCCGGCGCCGGGGGTCAGCGGACGGGCGACGTCTCCTGGTCCCGTCCCCGGACGAGCGGCAGCGTGCCCGCCTCGAAGCGCCGGCGCACCTCGGCGGCCCGCACCTTGCCGCTGGTGGTCACCGGCAGCGTGCCGGCCGGTACGAAGACCACCCGGGACACGAAGAGTTCGAGGGCCTCGACGAGCCGGCGCTTGACCGTGCGGGCCAGCCGGTTCAGCTCGGCGACGGTCGGTTCCGGCTGGCCGGCCGGCAGCTCGGCGACCACACCGGCCACGGCCAGGCCGGTGGCGGCGTCCCGGGTCAGGAACGGGGCCAGCCGGCCGGGCCGCACGCCGGGCAGCCGCGCACAGGCGGCCACCACGTCGGACAGGAAGTGGTTGCGGCCGTTCAGCACCAGGGTGTCGTCGGCGCGGCCCAGGACGAAGAGATGCCCGTCGTGCAGGAAGCCGAGGTCGCTGGTGCGGTACCAGCCGTCGGGACCGGCGAGCGCCGCGGCCTCGGCCCACCGGCCGGGCGCGAGCTGGGGCCCGCGGACGGCGACCGGCCCCACCCGGCCCGGCGTGCCGTCCCCGACCAGGACCTCGGTGTCCGGCACCGGCACGCCGGAGGAGAGCAGCTCCCGGGCCGCCGCGGGGGCGGTGCCCGCCGGGGCGGGCACCACCTCGCCCCGCTCCAACGGGGCGTCGAGCACCGACAGCCGCAGCGGCGGGGTGTCGGGGCCACTGGCGGTGACGGCCAGCGTGGCCTCGGCCAGGCCGTAGGAGGGGCACATGGCCGTGGCCCGGAAGCCGGCGGCGGCGAAGTGCCGGGCGAACCGGTCCGCGGTCTCGGCGCGCACCATCTCGCCGGCGTTCCTGGCCACCCGCCAGCCGGACAGGTCCAGTTCGGCGACCCGGTCCCCGGGGACCTTGCGCACACAGAGCTCGAAGGCGAAGTTCGGGGCGCTGGAGAGCGTGCCGCCGCAGGAGGCCAGGGCCGACAGCCAGCTCAGCGGCGAGCGGGCGAAGTCGTCGGGGCGCAGCAGCACCGTCGGGTAGCCCGCGTACAGCGGGCGCATCAGGCCGGTGATCAGCCCCATGTCGTGGTACAGCGGGACCCAGGTCACGCCGAGGTCGGCCGGGCCCTCCCGGTAGACCCGGGCGGCCTGCGCGCAGCTGGCCCGCAGCGCGCGGTGCGTGACGACCACGCCCCTGGCCCGCCCGGTGGACCCGGAGGTGTACTGGAGCAGTGCGACGCCGTCGGGCGCGACGGTCCCGGGCGCCGGCCCGGCGTCGGGCACGCGGAGTTCCGCCGGGCTGGTCAGGGCGACGCCGCCGCCCGGCGGCAGTGCCTCGGCGATCCGGGGGTGCCAGTCGGCCTCGGTGACCACCAGCACGGGGGCGGCGTCCCGGGTGATGCCGGCCAGCCGCTCCCGGAAGGCGTCGGTGCGGGCGACGGCCGGGCAGGGGGCCGGCACGGCGATGGCGCCGACCGCGACGCAGGCCAGCAACGCCTCCGGGAACGACCGGTCGTTGGGCAGCGCGAGCAGCACCCGGTCGCCCGGTCGGACGCCCTGCCCGAGCAGGCCGGCCGCCGTCTCGTCGACCGCGCGACACAGCTCGCCGACGGACGTCCAGTCGCCGCGCGCGCCGTCCCGCCAGGTCGCCACCGCCGGCGCCGCGGGGGCTCGTTCCGCGCCGCGCCGCAGCCAGTCGTACGGGGTCTCCATCACCGTCACCTCGTCCTCGCGCTTCTCGTCCCGCGTCGTCAACTCCCCACCGGTGACACCCGAGCCACCTCGGCGGCGCGGCCGGCGGGCGCCGGTATACCGGTGCTCGACCCCGCCTATCCCGCGTCCCGCCAGCATGGGACCGGCGGTGCCACGGACGGACGCCCACCGGCGCGGGAGGCGGCGTCGGGCGCGGCGGAACGCGGTCGCGCCCCCTTCCGCGCGGCGCCGGTGCGCGCGCCGCGCCCCATCCCCGTCCCCAGGTCCAGGCCGCTCCCGGAGGAAGCCTTGTCGCACTCGCCCGCAGGTGGCACAGGAACCCCGGTCGTGCCCGACCCCGCGTACCGGCCGGCCGCCCCGGGCGACGGGCGCCGCTGCCCGCGCTGCGGGCACCGGGTGAGCCGGTACAACGACGCCCGGCACTGCTCGCCGTGCGCCCAGGCGCTGCGCCGGGAGGCGGACTCCTGCCCCCGGGTCCACGAGAGCACCTGGGCCGAGCCCGAGGTGCAGTCCGCCATCGCCGCCCGCGACTTCGGCGCGCTGTGCCGGCTGGTGCGCGGCCACGCCCAGCTGCGCCAGGAGGACCTGGCCGAGCTGTCCGGGCTCAGCCAGGCGTTCCTCTCGATGTTGGAACAGGGCAACCGCCGGCTCACCAACATCGACAAGATCATCGACCTCGTCAACGGCCTGGGCGTGCCGGCGCAGCTCGCCGCCCGGATGTTCGGCCGGCCCGGGTGAGCGGGCCGCCGTGGCGCCCGCCGCCCGCTCACCCGCCGCCCGCTCACCCGTCGTCCTGGGCTGGCCGGCGCCGCAGCACCCAGCTCTCCCGGAGCGTGCCGGGCCCGGGCGGGGTGTCCGAGTAGTCGTCGCCGACCGACTCGACACTCCAGCCGGTCGCCTCGGCGGCCGCCCGCAGCTCGGCCGGCTCCCACCAGCGTTGCTCGTGCGTCTCCTCGGCCCGGCGGAAGAGCGGGCCGTCCGGCTCGGCCGCCCCGGCCGCCCCGGCCGCCCCGGGGCCGTCGGGTCCGCCGGGTTCGCCGGGTTCGCGGACGAAGAGGGTGATGAGGAAGCGCACCCGGCGGGTGGCGGGGTCGTAGCGGTTGCGCCACACATAGGCGAAGTCCTCGTGCCGGTCGCCGTAGTTGCTGTCGCCGTGCACGGTCTCCAGCTTGTGGCGGGTGTTGACGTCGAAGACGAACAGCCCGCCCGGGCGGACCGCCGCCGCGACCGTCCCCAGCAGGCCCCGCGGCTCCTCCGGGCCGGTGAAGTAGTTGACGCTGTCGAAGCAGCAGACGGCCGCGTCGTAGGGACCGCCGAGGGCCGCCGGGTCGGCGGGCAGCTCGGCGTGCACCAGCCGGGTGCCGGGAGCGACGTTGCCGGTGGCCCGCCGCAGCATCGGCGCCGAGCCGTCGACGCCGGTCACCCGGTACCCGGCTTTCTGGAGCAGCGCCGTCATCCGGCCGGTGCCGCAGCACACGTCGAGCACCGAACGCGCCGGCTCGGCCTGGGCCGACAGCCGCCGGTGGACGAAGTCCGCCCACCGCGGGTAGTCGTTCTCGGCGACCCAGCGGTCGTAGACCCGGGACAGCGCCTCATACGGTCGCATCGGGCCTACGCACCTTGATCATCAGGTTGGTGCCGCGTTCGGCGCTCTCCGGCCGTTCGCTGGCCGCGAGTTCCAGGTCCAGGACGGTCGCGAAGTACGCGGGGTCCTCCAGCCGGCGGGAGACCTCGCTGATCGCGTCGTAGGGGTAGCCGAAGTCCTCGGGGCCCGGGCTGACCACGGAGGTGACGCCGAAGACGGCCTGCGCCTCGAAGCCGGCGGCGGTCGCGTGGTCCCGCAGGTCCTGGGCGCTGAAGACGCGCAGCGGGGGCACGTGCGGGGCCCAGCGGACGATCCGCCGCTCGGCCAGTTCGCGCAGCTCGGCGACGTCCGCGCCGTCCCGGTTGACCTTGGACGCCAGCGCGTTGCTGTAGGAGTGGCTCATCAGCAGGGCCTGGCCGCCCGGCCGCAGCACCCGGAACAGCGTGCGGAACGCGGCGTCCGGGTCCTCCAGGAAACTGAGCACGCCGTAGGTGCTGATCACCGCGTCGAACTGGGCGTCCGCCAGCTCCGGGGCGTCGTGCAGGTCGCACTCGACCAGCCGCACGTCGGGGGCGTCGGGGCTGGCGGCGAGGTTCTTCTCCGCCTGGCGCAGCATGTGGCCCGAGCGGTCGGCGACGGTGACCGAGGACCGGAACTCGCCGGCGGCCCAGATCGCCCACCGGCCCGTGCCGCCCCCGGCGTCCAGGATGTGCTGGCCCGGCCGCACCCCCAGGTGCCGCCGGAACAGCTCCTTGATCAGGTCGTCCGCGAGCCGCCAGTAGGTCGCCTCGTAGAAGCCCTCGACGTTGCCGGCGTACGGCTCGAAGAAGGTGTCGAACTCGGTCTCACTCATCAGGGTCATCGCGGGTCCCTTGGTCGGGGTGGCCGGCACCGGCCGTGGCCAGCAGCCGGGAGGGCGGGGCGTGCAGGTCGCGCAGGATGTCGGCGTAGGGAACGCCGGTGGGCAGCGGCACCAGGGGCACCTCGGGCGGTACCTCGATCCAGGCCCGGCTGGACCAGTCGCCGGTCAGCTCGGGCCAGTCCGGGGTGCGGGGCCAGCCGTGCGGGTGGGTCCACTCGGCGCGCATCGGGTCGTCGTGCCGCTGGTAACGGATGTCCGCGGAGAGCCGCAGTTGGTCACTGGTGTTGGGTCCGCCGCCGTGCACCGTGAGGCTGTGGAAGACGACCAGGTCGCCGGGTCGGAAGTCGGCGGTGGCCCAGTCCGGGTGGTCCCAGGGCACGTCGAGGTACAGCGGCCGGGCGCCACCCACCGAGGCGTCGGTGGGCAGGTAGCCGTTCCAGTGCGAGCCGGGCAGCACGCGCAGGCCCTGGCGTCGGGCGGTGCAGTCGGCCAGCGGCAGCCACAGGGTGAGCGCGTCGGTGGTCACGTGCTGCACCACGAAGTCCTGGTGCGCCCGGGTGAAGTAGCCACCGTCGGCGGCGGTCGGCGGGGCCAGCCGGAGCACCCGCGCCGGGTGGCAGAACACCGGCCCGGCCAGCAGCGCGCCGGTCAGCGCGGCCAGCTCCGGGTGGCAGCCCAGCCGGTGGAAGGACTCCACCCGCTGCACGGCGGGGTAGACGGTGGCGAACGACTCGGCGGTGAAACGCAGGTCGTCCGCGCCGACCCGCAGGCTGTCGGCGTCCGCCAGCCACCCGACCTCGGCGAGCACCGCCCGCAGTTCCCGCTGGACGGCCAGTACCTCGGCCGGGTCGAGGAACCCGGGGAGGTACAGGTAGCCGTCCGCCACCAGCCGCTCGCGCAGCGGGCCCGGGTCGTCGCCCGGCCGCCAGCCCTCGGTCCGTTCCAGGGTCCGCATCGGCGTCACGGTGCCGTCGGGCGGCCGTTGTAGCGCTCGGCGAGCTGGAGCCAGCGGATGTCGGGACAGTCCAGGAGCCACATCAGGAAGCGCTCCACGCCCATCCCGAAGCCGGCGGTGCGCAGCGGGTGGTGGTCCTTCAGCGCGGTGTACCAGCGGTAGTCCGCCTCGGGCACCCGGTGGTCGGCGAGCGCCGCCCGGGTCTGCTCGCCGGTGACGTGGCGCTCGCCGCAGCCGATGATCTCGCCGGGGCCGAGCAGCAGGTCGGCGCTGAGCGTGCGCCCGCCGTCCCCGTCGTACGCCTGGTAGAAGGGGACCGCGGCGCGGTCGAAGTGGGTGAGCCAGAGCGCCGGCCCGTGCGTCGCCAGCAGGCGCTGCTCGCCGGCCCTGGTGATGGACCGGTGGTGGGCGCCGTGCTCGACGTACCGCTCGTCGTCGCCGAGGAGTTCGACGGCCTCGTCGAAGCTGATCCGGCGGGTCTCGGTCGCGAGCAGCCGCTCGACGTGCCCGGTACCGACGCCCAGTCCGTCGAGTCCGGGCGCCAGCTGGCCGAGCGCCGCGCTGGCCAGCCGGCGCAGGTAGGCGTCGGCGACGGCCATCACGTCCGCCAGGCCGCCGGGGATCTCCGCCTCGCTGTGGAAGAACTGGTTGAGGTGGGTGGCGTCGGGGTCCTCACCGCGGAAGCTCGGCATCACGTAGTAGCAGCCGCCGGGGGCGAGTCGGCAGCCGTACTCCAGCATGAACTGCATGGAGTCGGCCAGGTAGGTGGGGACGCCGAAGAGGTCGATCCGCACCGGCAGCGAGTCGCTGCCCAGCCCCATCGGCGAGGAGACCGAGCTGGTCGTGATCGGCAGCTGCACGGACCGCACCCCGCGCTCCCGCCAGAAGACGGCCGTCTCGTAGCCGATCAGGTCCTGGACCTCGACCAGGAACGCGTAGCGCGGGTCGTCGAGCACGCGGAGGAAACGGTCCTCCGTCGCGTTCTCCGCTGTTCCGCTCCAGACGTTTCGCTGCTCCACGGCGGCCTGATTCGCCATATCCTGCCCTTTCTTCACCAGAGGACTGTGCGCGGAAAGACCCCGGTCTTCGAGGCTCGCTCAAGAAACAGCGCAATGAACGCGCCGCACGCTAGCGGGACTGGTCGAAACCGCGTATCGCCGGAGTGATATAGCCGGCGTGATGTCGCGGGCCCTGTCGCGTTGTTAGCGTCCCGGGCGAGGGAGCCGGCCGGCCCGCACCGCGCCCCGGGGCGGCTCACGGGAGCCCGCCGCCGGCCGGCTCCAGCGACAGCCCGGGGCACGCGCCCGCGGTGCACGGGGGCCTCGCCGACGAGGTGGTACGACGCGTCGAGAGCGTCGCGCCGCCACCCGAACCAGGACAGGAGCGCACACCCGTGACGGCTGATGGAGCAGAGCAGGTGACGGTCGAACCGACGGGAGGCACGGCCCGCGCGTGGGCGCGGACGCGGGTGGCGACGGCCGCCCGTCCCCGGCCGGGGAGTCCGGTGCCATGTCCCTGACCACCCGCCAGCCCACCGTGCACGACGCGCTGGCCGCCGACGTCCCCACGGCCAGCGCCCAACTGCTGGCCGGGGCGTGCCCCCGGCACGACCCGGCGCTGGACGCCTGGTTCGTGGCGGACCACCCGACCGCCCGCCGGCTGCTCGCCGACCGGCGGCTGCGCAGCCGGGACTCGGCGCACTCCACCGCCGACCTGACCGACGAACAGCGCCGGCTGGTCGCCCCGTTGGAGGACCACGTGGGGCGCTGGCTGGTCTTCTCCGACGAGCCGCGGCTGGCGGACCTGCGGGTGCGGACCCGGCGGGCGCTGCGGCCCGAGGCGGACCCAGGGCGGGCGGCCTGGCTGACCGAACTGGCCCGCCACCACCGCCCGGCCGACCTCACCGACACCGACCTGCTGACCGGGCACATCGTGCCCTTCACCACGGCGGCGACGCTGCGCGTCCTGGGTTGCGACCCGGAACGGGACGGCCAACTGGTCGCCTGGGGCGAGGACCTGATCGCCTACCTGGGCCTGGACGTCTACCGCGAGGACGTGGTGCGGCGGGCCCTGACCGCGCTCGCCGCGCTGCGGTCCCACGTTCGCCGGTGGCTGCCCACGGCCGGCGGGCCGGTGGGCGACGCGCTGCGGGCGGCGGCCGGGGAGGGGGCGGGCGCGGCGGATCTGACGGCGGTCTTCACCCAGCTCCTCACCGGCGGACTCGACCCCACCAGGGCGGCGCTGGCGGTGGGCGTGGACCGGCTGTGCGCCCCGGGCGGCCGGGCCGCCTTCCTGGCCGCCCCGGCCGGCTTCGTCGACGAGGTGCTGCGGCTGGCCAGCCCGTTCCACTTCGCGCCCCGGACCACGGGTGAGCCGCTGCCGGTCGGCGCGGACACCATCCCGGCCGGGTCCCGGGTCTCCGTGGTGCTGTGCGCCGCCAACCGTGACCCGGCGCTGTTCCCCGACCCGGAACGGCTCGACACCGGCCGCCCGCGCCGCCGCCACCTGGCGTTCGGGCACGGCCGGCACTTCTGCGCCGGAGCCGGCCTCGCCGAGGAGATGGTCACGGCGGGGCTGACGGCCATCGCCGAGTCGCTGGACGAGCACCGGCACCGGGCCGCCCTCCGGGTCCGGCGCACGCCCGGGATGACCCGTGGCGTCGGTCTGCGGATCACCCGCGCGCCGGCCTGAACCGGCCGGCGCGCGGGGGCCGTCGGGTGGCGGGATCGTTCCGGGCACGGGGTCGACCGGGGCGCGGCGCTTGGGGAGGTCCGCCCGGGCCCACCCCGGGCGGGCGGGCCCGCTGCCGGGCGCCGAGCGGGAAACGGCTGGGCCGCCCCGTCCGACGCGTTCCCGGTACAGCCCCGGTATACGCACGGAATCGCGGGCGCTTTCCGCCGCCGGAATCGGTGGCGGCCGCAAACCACGGCCGGCTAGGCTCCGCAACCCGTTCCACACCGCGGAATTCCGGGCGGGTAAGAGCGGAATTCCGGTCGGGGAGGAAACGCGTCCCGATATCGACGACCCCGAAGCCCGTCCGGGCCCCGGGGGGCAGCAGAGGAGGGAATCTCGTGGCCCTTTCCGCCCACCATCCGGCACCGACGGCCCGGCCGCCGGCCGGGCTCCCCGCGGCCGGCGTCCGGACCGGCCGGCCGGCGCTGTGGGACCCCTGGCGGACCGCGGCGCGGACACCGGACCGGCCGGCCGTCCTGGTGGACGACCGGGTCCACACCGTGGCGGAACTCACCGCGCTGGCCGACGAACTGCGGCACGGGCTCGCGGCCCTCGGCGTGCCCGACGGCGCGGTCGTCGGCACCGACCTGCCGTCGGGGCCCGAGCTGTTCGCCCTCCTGCTGGCCGGACTGCGCGGGGGCTACGGCGTCTTCCCCCTCGCCGAGGACGCCCCCGGGGCGCGGCGGGCGCTGCTGACGGCGGCGCGGGCCCGGCTCGACGTGCGCGCGGCGGCCCCGGCGGGCGCGCCGCCGCCCACGGTCGGTGAGCCGACCGGCCCGGTGCCCGCCCTCGGCCTGGCCGAGCTGCGGCGGGCCGGCCGGGCGGCCGCCGACGGCCGGCCGACGGCGGCGGGGCCGGAGCCGGCCGCCGGGTTCCTCGTCTTCACCACCTCGGGCACCACCGGCGAGCCCACCGTGGTGGCACGGCACCGCCCCTGGTACGCCTACCGCGGGGTGGCGGTCCGCCCCGAGGACGCGGCCGGGCCGGACCGGGGGCCCCACGTGATGGCCAACGCCGGGTTCCACCTCGGCACCCTGGGGCCGGCGCTGCACGCCCTCCAGGCCGGCAGCGCCGTCGTGGTGCTGCCCCGGTGGTCGGTGGCCGGGTTCGCCACCGCGGTGGACCGGCACGCCGCGGACAGCGCCTTCCTCTCGCCCGACCAGCTCGCCGAGGTGGCCGACGCGGGCCGGCCGCCCCGCCGCCGGCTGGCCCGCGTCTTCCACGGCGGCGCGGCCACCGCGCCGGCCGTCAAGCGCCGGGCGATCGAGCTGCTGGGGCCGGGGCTGCACGAGTACTACGGCACCAGTCACGGCGTCATCTCCGAGGTCTCCGCGCCGGACTGGCTGGCCAGGCCGGGCACCGCCGGCCGCCCGCTGCCCGGCGTCCGGGTCCGGGTGGTGCGCGACGGGGTGCCCCGCGCGCCCGGCGAGGCCGGGGCGATCCAGGTGCGCCGGCGGGCGGTGGACGCGGAGGGCGACCCGTCCTTCCTGGACACCGGCGACCTCGGCTATCTGGACGCGGACGGCTACCTGTTCGTGCTGGGCCGCGCCGAGCCGGGCGTCGGGGAGGCCGGGCCGTCCCTGGAAGGGCTCGTGCGGCAGCTGCCGGGGGTGGCCGACGTCGCCGTGCTGCCGGCCGCCGGCGGGGGGTCGGGCGGGGCCCGGTGCTTCGTCGAGTACCGTCCCGGCCTGGACTCCGGTGCGCTGGCGGGCACCGTGGCCTCGCTCGGTCGGCGTCTGGGCCTGTCGGCGGTCACGGTGGCGAGCGGCCCGCTCGGCACCTTCCCCCGCACGGCGAGCGGGAAGATCCGCCGGGCCGCCCTGGGGACCGGAGCGCCGGGCGAGCGCCCGGCGGGCGGGCGCGGCGCCGGGGTCACCCGGTGATCGAGGGCCTCCGGGGCCGGCTCGGGCCGGCGCTGACCGACCGGCTGGCGCTGCTGCGCGCGCTGCGGGCGGTGCGCCCGGGACTGCTGGTGCCGCTCACCGTGGCCCGGCTCGCCGGCGCCCTGGCGCCGGCGGCGCTGGCGCTGGCCATGGCCACGCTGATCGACCGGCTGCTGACCGCCGACAGCGACGACCTGCTGGCCGTCGCGCTGCTGCCGCTGGTCGCCTTCGGCCTGGTGATCCTGGTGGAGCGGGTGCTGGACGGGCTCTGCGCGCCGTGGGAGTTCCTGGCCACGCACCGGATCGACGGCGCGCAGCGGACCGACATCGCCCGCCGGGCGGTCGCCGCCGCCACCGTCGACGTGCTGGAGCGTCCCCGGGTGCGGGAGTTGTTGCGGCTGGCCCGCGCCGACCAGCGGTCCTGGGTGGAACGCACCCCGGGGGCCGGGGCGTTGGCCCAGCTGAACCTCTGCGTCCGGGCGGTCGGCGCGCTCGCCTCCTGCGCGATCATCGCCCGGTACGCCTGGTGGCTGGCGCTGCTGGTGCTCGCCGCCGCGCTGGCCCACCGCGCCGTGCAACGGCGCCGCACCCTGCGGCACATGGCGATGCAGCGGACCGGCACCTCGGAGGGGCTGCGGGCGGACCACTGGCTGCGGATGGCCACCGAGGAGACCGGCGGCAAGGAGGTGCGCACCTTCGGGCTGGCCGAGTGGGCCATCGCCCGCTCGCAGCACCACCAGCTGGCCATGTGCGCGCCGCGCTGGGCGGTGGAGCGCTCCGACAACCTCGCGCTGTGGCGGGTGGCCGCGGTGATCGGCCCGGTGGTGGTGGCCGGCTTCGCGCTGGTGGCCCGCGACACCGCCGACGGCCACCACCCGGTGGCGCTGCTGACCGCCGTGCTGACGGCGAGTTGGGCGCTGCTCGGGGCGCTCGACCCGTACGACTCGTTCGACATCGAGGGCGGGCTGCTGGGGCTCCGGGCCCACCGGGAGCTGCTCGCGGAACTGTCCGGGCGGCCGGCCGGCGCACCGGCCGCCGCACCGGCACCCGCGCCGTCCGCCGGCCCCGTTCCCGAGCCGGCACCCGGCCCCGTCCCCGGTCCGCCCGACGGCACGCCGGCGCGGGTCGGACGCCCGCCCCTGGTGTGCTTCGAGCGGGTCGGGTTCGCCTACCCGGGCGCTCCCGGGCGCCCGGTGCTGGACGGTCTGGACCTGGAGATCCGGCCGGGCGAGCTGCTGGCGGTCGTCGGCCTCAACGGGGCCGGGAAGTCCACCCTGATCAAGCTGCTGGCCGGCCTGTACCGGCCGACGTCGGGGCGGATCACGGTGGACGGCGAGCCGCTCGACCCGGTCCGGTGGCGGCGCCGACTGTCCGTGGTCTTCCAGGACTTCGTCCGCTATCCGCTCAGCGTCGCCGACAACGTCGCCCTGGGCCGGGCCACGGCGCCGGCGGACCGGGCGGCGCTGGAGACCGCCGCGGCGCGGGCCGGCCTGGACCGGGTGCTCGAACGGCTGCCGGCCGGCTGGGACACCCCGCTGGCCCGGGGCCGGACCGGCGGCGTGGACCTGTCCGGCGGCCAGTGGCAGCAGGTGGCCCTGGCCCGGGCCCTGTACGCGGTGGGCGCCGGCGCCGACCTGCTGGTGCTGGACGAGCCGACCGCGCACCTCGACGTGCGCACCGAGTTCGCGGTCTTCGCCCGGCTGGCGGCCCAACGGGGCCGGGCCGGCGTGGTGTTGATCTCGCACCGGCTGGCCACGGTGCGTCAGGCGGACCGGATCGTCTTCCTGGAGGGCGGCCGGGTCGTCGAGTCCGGAACCCACGACGGGCTGCTGGCGGCCGGCGGCCGGTACGCCGAGCTGTTCGCCGTCCAGGCCGACCACTTCGCCGGCACGGCGTCCGCCGGGGCCGACCGGTGAGCGGCACCTGGCGGTTCTGGCGGGAGATGCTGGCGGTCTCCTGGCGTCGCGCGCCGGTGCTGACGGTGGGGATGTTCCTGGTCGAGGTCGGGCTGCTGCTCCCGGTCGTCGGCTGGGCCCTGGCCCTGCGGTACACCATCGACGCCGCGGCCGGCGGCGCGACCGGCACCGCGGTGACGGCGGCGGTCGGCGCGGCGACGGTCTGCACCCTGAACGCGGTGCTGGCCGGCCTCGGCGGCTACCTGCGCTACTACGCCGTGGACACGGTGGCGGAGCAGGACGTCCGGCCGGCGATCGCCCGCGACATCGCGACCCTGGAGGGCGTCGAGCACCTGGAGCGCGGCGACTTCCACGACCGGGTCACCGTGCTGTTGGGCGCGTCCTGGGGGCTGGTGGCCAGCCTGTGGTCGGCCGTCGGCTCGGTGTTCACCACGCTCCGGCTGCTGGTCTCCCTGTCGCTGCTGGGCGCGGTCAGCCCCTGGTACACGGCGCTCGTCCTGTTCGCCGGGGTCACGCTCTGGTGCGACCGGCGGGCCCACACGCTCGTCAACCGGGCCGAGACCGAGACCGCGGAGTCGTTCCGGCTCCAGCGCCAGCTCTTCGAGTTGGCCACCGCCCCGGGGCCGGGCAAGGAACTGCGGGTGGCGGACGCCGCGGCGGAGATCGCCCGCCGTCAGCGGCTGGCCTGGGACGACGCCGTCGACGGCCGCTACCGGGCGCGGTTTTGGGCCACGCTGTGGCGGGTGGCCGGCTGGTCCTGCTTCGCGCTGGGCTTCCTGGCCGGACTGGCCGCGGTGGTCCGCCAGGTCTCCACCGGCGCCGCCTCGGCGGGCGACGCGGTGCTGGTGATCACGGTCGCCGTCGCCCTGCAGCAGGGGCTCCAGGCCACGGTCGAGCAGACCTCCCAGGCGCTCGCCTCGGGGCGGCTGATCGAGCCCTACCTGTGGCTGCGCGGCCATGTCGCCGCCCAGCGCGTCACCGGCGACGCGGCGCCCCCCGGGGTGCTGACCGAGGGCGTCGTGCTGGAGGACGTCGGCTACACCTATCCGGGCACGGAACGCCCCGCGTTGGCGGGGATCAGCGTGCGGCTGCCGGCGGGTTCGGTGGTGGCGGTGGTCGGCGAGTACGGGTCGGGCAAGACCACCCTGGTCAAGCTGCTGAACCGCTTCTACCGGCCGACCACCGGTTCGATCCGGGTGGACGGGGTGGACCTGTCAGCGCTGGACGTGGGCCGGTGGCGGGCCAGGACCAGTGCCGCCTACCAGGACTTCGGGCGCTACCAGCAGACGTCGGTCGCCGAGTCGGTGGGGCTGGGCGACCTGCCCCGGCTGGCGGACCGGGCGGCGGTGTGGGAGGCGGTGCGCGCCGCCGACGCCGAGGCGCTGGTCGGCGGGCTGCCGGACGGGCTCGACACCCGGCTGGGCACCGAGGTCGACGGCACGGGCACCGACCTCTCGGAGGGACAGTGGCAGAAGGTCGCCCTGGCCCGGGCCGCCATGCGGCGCGACCCGCTGCTCCTGGTGCTGGACGAGCCGACGGCGTCCCTGGACGCGCCCAGCGAGCACGCCGTCTTCCGGCGTTCGATGGCGACCGCCCGACGCCTGGCGCGGGTCGCCGGAACGGTCACCGTCGTGGTGTCGCACCGGTTCTCCACGGTCACCGAGGCGGACCTGATCCTCGTGCTCGACCAGGGACGGCTGGTGGAACAGGGCGACCACCGCGCGCTGTTGGCGCGGGGTGGCCGGTACGCGGAGCTCTACCGGGTGCAGGCCGCGGCGCACTCGCGCTGAGCGGGCCCGCCCCGGTGGGCGGGCCCGCTCAGTCGGCGCGGAGCGCCGACCAGAGGGTGCGGGCCGAGTAGAAGGTGCTGGGCGAGACCGCCTCCTCGGGCAGGAAGACGCCGAGTTCCTCCTCCAGGTCGACGATCAGCCCCACGATGCCGACCGAGTTCAGGCCCAGGTCCTTCATCGGCGCGTCGGGGTCGATCGGGCTGTCCGGGGCGAGTTCCGTCAGGTACTCGCGCAGGAGCACGTCGAATTCACCGGACCAGGTCTCCACTGCGGCCCTCCGTCGTCGGGCGCGCCCGTCGGCGCGCGTGGCTCGGCTCCCCGAGGCCGCCCGCCGGGCGGTGCCGCCGGCCCGCCGCAACCCGTGGCACGGAAACGACCCGAGGAATGTGTGCACCACCATCAGGCAGCCCGGAATAATCCCGGCACATTTCCGTAAGCCGGCGCCACGAACGGCTTGCGACACACTCCGACGCATTGCTAGCGTGCAGGAAATTCGGGGCCCGCGCAGGGGGGTTGACATTGCTGACCCAGCCGGCCAGCCAGGTCGTCGAGAAGAACTCGGAAGACCTGCGGGAAATCGCGGACGATGATCTGCGAAGGCTGCTGCTGATTCGCCATTTCGAGCGGAAACTGCTCGATCTCTTCGCCGCCGGCCATATCGCGGGCACCACGCACACCTGTCTCGGTCAGGAATACGTGCCGGTCGCGCTGGAAGGGGTGCTCGGCGACTCGTTCGTCTTCAGCAACCACCGCGGCCACGGCCACTACCTGGCCCGTTTCGGGGACGCCGCCGGGCTGCTGGCGGAGATCACCGGCCGGGCGGGCGCCGTCTGCGGCGGCGCCGGCGGCAGCCAGCACATCCTGCGCGAGGGGTTCTGCTCGACCGGCGTCCAGGGCGAGAGCGTGCCGGCGGCGCTGGGCGTCGCGCTCGGGCTGCGCCGCGCCGGCAGGGGCGGGCTGGCGCTCGCCTACGTCGGGGACGGCACGTGGGGCGAGGGCGCCGTCTACGAGGCGCTCAACATGGCCTCGCTGTGGCGGGCCCCGCTGGTGCTGGCCGTGGAGCACAACGGCATCGCGCAGAGCACCCCGACCGAGGCGGCCATGGCCGGCACCATCGCCGGGCGGGCGGCGGCCTTCGACGTTCCGCACCTGAGCGTGACCGGCGTCTGCGTGGCCACCATCCGGCAGCGGCTGGCGGAGCCGCTGGCGCGGGTGCGCGACGGCGGCGGCCCCCTGGTCGTCGAGTTCCGCACGCACCGGCTCGGGCCGCACAGCAAGGGCGACGACACCCGGGACGCGGAGTGGCTCGCGCGGGTCGCCGACCAGGACTGGTACGGCCGCTACGCGCGGGCGGAGCCCGGCCGGTTCGCGGCGCACGACGCGGCGCAGCGGGAGTCGGTGGACCGGCTGGCGGCCGAGGTCCTGGCCCGCCCGCCGGCGAGCGGGGTCGCCTGATGCGGGTGATCGAGCGGCTCAACGGGGCGCTGCACGAGCTGTTCGCGACGGACGAGCGGGTGCTGCTGCTCGGCGAGGACGTCGCCGACCCCTACGGCGGGGCCTTCGGGGCGACCCGGGGGCTCTCCGACCGCTTCCCCGACCGGGTGTGGTCCACCCCGATCAGCGAGCAGGCCACCGCGGGCGTGGCGGCCGGGCTGGCCCTGGGCGGGGACCGGGTGGTGGTCGAGGTGATGTTCGGCGACTTCATCACGCTGAGCTTCGACCCCATCGTCAACTTCCTCAGCAAGTGCGTCACCATGTACGGCCGGCGCACCCCGATGCCGGTGGTGGTGCGCTGCCCGGTCGGCGGCAACCGTGGTTACGGCCCGACGCACAGCCAGCACCCCCTGAAGCACTTCCTCGGCGTGCCCAACCTGAGCCTGTACGAGCTGTCCGCGCTGCACGACCCGGCCGAGCAGCTGCGTCGGGCCCTGGACTCCGGGGAGCCGGCGATCCTCTTCGAGGACAAGGTGCTCTACACCCGGCCGGTGTGGTCCCCCGCCGCCGAGGGCGGCCTCTTCACGGCGGAACGGCTGGGCGGCGCGGGCGACTGGGTCCGGCTGCACACCGGGGAGGAGGCGCCCGACTGGACGGTGATCGCGCCCGGCGGCCTCACCCCGCGGGTGCTGCCCGCGCTGCGCGAGGCGCTGGTCGAGGAGGAGGTGCTGGGCGAACTCCTCGTGCCCTCCCGGCTGTTCCCGCTCGACGTCGAGACCGTGCTCGACCGGGTGGCGGCCGCCACCCGCGTCCTGGTGGTGGAGGAGGGGCCGGCCGGTGGCGGCTGGGGCGGCGAGGTCGCCCGGCACCTCACCGAACGGCTGTGGGGCCGGCTGCGCCACCCGGTCCGGGTGCTCCAGCCGCCCTGCGCCGTCATCCCGGCGGCCCCGCACCTGGAGCGGGACGTGCTGCTCCAGGAGTCCACCGTGCACCGCGCCCTGTTGGAGGCCGAGCGTGTCTGATCTCCTGGTGCCACGGCTCAACAGCAACGACGACGACTACACGCTGGTCGAGTGGCTGGTGGCGCCGGCCGGCGCGGTGACCGCCGGTGAGCCCGTCGCGCTGCTGGAGACGTCCAAGGCGGCGACGGAGCTGGTCGCCGAGGAGTCCGGTTTCCTGCTGCCGCTGCTGCCCGCCGGCCGGGGCTGCCGCCCGGGCACGGTGGTGGCCCGGGTGACCGCGACGGCCGCCGAGGCGGCCGGTGGTCCGCCGGACGGCCCGGCGGACGGTCCGGCGACGCCGGCCGAGCCGGCCGAGGCCGGCTCGGGTCCGGTGATCAGCCGGGCGGCCCGCGCCCTGATGCGGCGGCACGACCTGACCGAGGAGGCGTTGGCCCCGCTGGGCCGGCGGGTGGTGCGGGAGGCCGACGTGCGCCGGCTGTTGTCCGGCGCTGAACCCGCCGCCCCGACCACACCCGCCGCCGCACCCGCCACCGAGGCCGAGCCCGCGGCGCCGTCGGCGGAGCCCGCCGCCCACCAGCGCGCCGTGGCCCGGACCGTCACCCTCGCCCACCGCACCGTGCCGGCCGCCTTCGTGGCGGTCCGGGTGCTGGCCGCGGCCGTCCAGGACCGCCAGCGGGAGCTGGGCGCCCGGCACCGCGCGCACCTCGGGCTGCCGGAGCTGGTGATCGGTGAGATCGCCGGCCTGCTTCCCGAGTTCCCCCGCTGCTTCGCGACCGTCACCCCGGTCGAGGCCGACGAGCCACGGCTCGTCCCGGCCACACACGCGCACGTGGGCGTCACCGTCGACGTCGGCACCGGGCTGTCCGTGCCGGTGGTCCGGGACGCGGCCCGGCTCGGTCCGCTGGAGATCTCCGCCACGCTGGCCACCTACCGGCTGCGGGCCCGGCGCCGGACCCTGCGGCCGGCGGACCTGGAGGGCGCCACGATCTCGCTGTCCCTGCAGACCGAGCCGGGTGTCGTCCTCGCCCGCCCCATCGTCTTCCCCGGCCAGACCTGCACCCTCGTGCTGTGCGCCCTCCAGCGCGAGGTGTGGCTGACCCCGGACGGCACCCCGGCCACCCGGGACTTCTTCCACCTGGGGCTCTCCTACGACCACCGGTTCGTCAACGGCCGGGAGGCCGCGGCGTTCCTGGGCGCCGCCCGGGACGCCCTGGAGCGGCCCCACTCCCTGCCCGAACAACCAGGCGGGGAGGACTGACGTGACGGACGACGCCCCGCCCTCCCGGTGGCGGGCCGCCGACTACGCCAGGCCGATCACCCTGGTCTGCGTCGCTGGCCCGGACGACGCCGAGCGGCTCTACCGGCCCTGGCTGCGGGTGCCCTGGCTCAACCTCGATCTCCGGGTCCTCCCGGCTCCCGAGGGCGCGGACGCCGGGGAGCGGCTGGCGGCCGACCTGGCCCGGGAGGTGGCCGACCGGCCCTACGCCCTGCTGGCGCGGGGAGCGGCGGTGGCGACGCTGCTGCGCGCCGCGCCCCGGCTGGCCACCCCGCGACCGGTGCTCGGCTTCTTCTTCCTCGCCACCGCCCCGCCGGCCGGCGCGGAGCTGCCCGGCGAGCCGTGGGTCAAGGCGATGGCGGGTGCCGACGACCGGGCCGCGCCGCCGGCCGCGGTGGCCGGCTGGCACCGCCTCACCTCCCGGCTCTCCCTCCAGGTCTTCGAGGGCGGCGGCGAGTTCCTGACCGAGCGGTCCACCGAGGTGCTGGAGTGCGTGCACCTGGACCTCGGCGCGATCCCCTCCTACCTGCCGGGCCGGGGCTTCGCCGACATCACCACGGAGGCGACGTGACCGCCCGTCCGGCGCCCCGCGCCATCCCCACCGAGCGGATCGAGGGCGTCGTCGACCGGCTGCGCCGCGTCCCGCTCGTCGAGCGGTCGTTCTGCCGCACCGCCGACTACGCGCGGCGGCAGTTCCGGATCGACGGCCCGCTGCTGTCCCGCGTGCTGGACGCCGGCCTGCCGCACGTCCGGGCCGGCGACGAGCTGCTCCTGGACGACTTCGACCTGCTGAACCTGGCGCTGTTCCTGCGGATGCGCTCCCCGCAGCGCGCCGCCATGCGGTACTGGGCCGACGTGCTGACCCGGCCGGCCGGCGAGGAGCGTTCCTACCTGATCGACTACGCGCCGGCCTGCCCCCTGCCCGGGCATCCGGGGCCGTGCCGGTTCCTGTGCTGCCTGCCGGGCGACGAGGAGCGGGTCGCCGAGGGGCCGGGGGACGGGGTGACGCCGGTGGTCACCGTCCCGGTGACGCTCACCAACGACTGGCCGGACGCGCCGGAGCCGCTGGTCGAGCTGATGGCCGAGATCGCCGACGTGGAGTTCTACCGGCTGCCGCACCGGGTCAAGTGGGACCTGGACTTCATGCTGTCCGCCCGGATCGGCGACTGCCTGGGCTTCGCCCGCTACCTGGTCGAGCACGGCGCCCGCCGCGGCCTGCCGATGCGGATGGCCTTCGGGCTGATCGTGGCGCCGCCGTACTCCACCCCGCACTACTGGGCGGAGGTGCGCCTCGACGGGCGCTGGGTGCCGGTGGACCCGGGCCTGGTGCGCGGGATGGCTGCCTGGGGCGCGCTGGCCGAGGAGTGGCCGGCGCACCGCTCCCCGGGCGCGCTCCTGGTGAACCTGACCACCCGGCACGGGCTGCTGGTGTCACACGGCGGGGTCCACCCGCCCGTCTCGTTCCGGACCCGCCTGGGGTGACCGGACGGCGGACCGGGTGGTCACGGTGCTCGGCGGAGCACCGTGGCCGCCCGTCAACCCGGCCCGGCAGCCGCTAGCCGCGGGCCGCCGGCCGGTCCGCGACCAGCCGGGCGGCCAGCGCGGTCAGCGGCTCGACGGTGTGGAAGTCGGCGGGACCGAGGCCGGTGTAGCCCGCGTCGGCCAACGCCGCGCAGACCCGGGGCAGCAGGTACAGGCGCCCGCCGGCGGCGAGGTAGCTGTCGGCCATGCTGACGGCCGGCAGGTCGTTGGCCCGGCGCACCGCGGCGTGCAGGGCCGACTCCCGCTCGCCGGCCGGCGCCACCGGGGGCCCGCCGACGCCGCTGCCGGCGGTGAGCACCGGCCACCCGGACCAGCCGTCACCGGTGTCGGTGGCCGGCGGGTCCGTTCCGGCGGCGTCGGCCAGGTGGACCACGAAGTGGTGCGGGCACATCGCCCCGTACTCGTTTGCCAGTCGGGCCAGCAGGAAGGTCCGCAGCGCGGTGGCCGTCAGCCCGGTGTCCCGGGTCGCGACCCGCGCCGTCAGCCGGGCCAGGTCGCCCGGCCCGCTGGCCCGCACGGAGGCGGCGAGCACCGCCGGGTGCGCCCGCAGCAGCTCCTCGATCCGGTCCAGGTCGACCCAGGAGTGGGCGATCCGGCGCCAGCTCGCCGACGGGGGCGTCCACCGGCCGCCGGCCAGCTCCGTCATCCGCCCGAAGTCCAGGTCGCCCTCCCCGGCCGCGTGGGCCAGCAGTGCCTCGACCGCGCGCACCAGGGCGGTGGTGGCCGACTGGTCGAGGAGCGAGCCGTCGGCGGCGGCCAGGATCATCAGGCGCCCCTCGTGCGGCGCCACGCAGGTGTACAGGTCGTTGGCGTACCGGGAGTCCGGGCTGTGCCAGCTCTCCAGGGCGCTGTCGGGCCGCAGGGCGAGCAGCTCGGCGGTGGTCAGCGGCCCGTCGGCGGGCTTCCCCACCGGGACGCTGGGCAGCCAGCAGTTGAGGTACCGCTTGGTGCGCACCGGGTTGCCCCGCGCGAAGCCGACCCGGCCCTCCCGCTCGTGGTACTCCAGCACGTCGTAGCTGGCGTGGTGGGCGGCGAGCAGGATCGCCCGCTCCGCGCGCCGGGCGACCTCGGCGAACGTCGGCCGGTCGGTGAGGTCCAGGCAGAGCAGGATGTCGCGGAAGACCGCGCCGGCCATCCGGCGGGTCTGCCGGCCGGCGCGCGCGGCCCAGGTGAAGTGGGTGGCCACCACGTCGAGCCCGCAGCGGGCGGCGAGCACGCCGTAGAGCGCGGCCACCGTCACCGCGGGCGGGGAGACCCCCAGGCGCGGGGCGAGTTGGGCCAGCGCCAGGTCCGCCGCCCGGCTGTTCAGCTGGGCGTGCACGGTGCCGGCCGCGGGGTCGCGCACGCCGCCCGGCAGCAGCCCGGCCGGCGCCTCGGTCATGGCCCGCTCCCAGTGCGCGATGGCCCGGCCGCTGGCCAGCCGGCCGCGCTCGGAGGTCTCCCGCAGGGCCAGGTCCAGCGGCTGCGGACCTGGCGGTGGCAGGGTGTTCGTCCGCCGGGCCGCCCCCGCCAGCAGGGCGGCGAGGTCCTCGGCCAGGATCTCCATGGTGGCGTTGTCGGCCGCCAGGTGGCAGACCACCAGCAGCAGCCGGCCCGCTCCCGGCGGCCCCGGCACGACACCGCAGCGGATCGGCTGCTCGCGCCCGACGTCGAACAGGGCCTCGATCAGCTCCGTCGCGAAGGCCGCCGGGTCCCCGCCCGGCTCGGGCACGGCGACGGTGGCGGGCCGGGGCGGCCACACCGTCTGGGCCGGGCGGCCCTCGGCGTCGGCGTGGAAGGTGGTGCGCAGGACCTCGTGCCGCGCCACCAGCTGGTCCACGGCCCAGCGGGCGTCCGCCACCGTGACCTCGTCCGGCAGCGTCAGCCACCGGTCGAGGTTGACGAACTTCCCCCGCCCGGTGGCCTGGTGCAGCACCCATTCGAGCTGGCAGATGCCGCTCTGCAACGGGCCGGTGCGGATCGGCTGGCGGGTCATGGACGGGTCCTCCTCGGGGATCGGAGCGGCGGCCGCCGCTCAGCGCACCGTCACCAGGCGGCTGAACTCGGCGAGCAGGTCGTGGCCGTCCCAGACGGTGTCGAACTCCAGGGCGGCGCCCATGGGCACGATCCGGTCGAAGGACCGGCCGCCCAGCCGGTGGGCCAGCCCGGTCAGGTCGGCCGGCGGGAAGCCGAAGTGGGTCACCGTCTGGGTGTGCCGGTCCAGGAGCGGCACCAGGTCGTCGAGCCGCGCCAGCCGGGTGTGCGCGAAGGTGCCGGTGCCCAGCCAGCGGCGGGGCGGCGGCCGGCGCGCGGCGAGCCGCACCGAGGTCAGGCCGGGGCGGTGGAAACGCAGCCGGGTGGCGTCGCCGGTGGCGGCGAGCCCGTAGCTGGCGATCCGCGTCTCCACCGCGGTCGCGGTGTCCACGGCCGGCTCCCGGTCGTCGAGCAGCCGCGCCAGGCGGGCCAGGAAGTCCCGCCAACCGGCCGTCGCCACCGGCTCGGACCCGACCCACAGCACGGTGCGGGGTGAGGCGCAGGCCGCCTGCCCGTACCAGTAGGTGTCGGCGTGGAAGTCCTCGACCGCGCGGGTCCGCGCCCGTTCCGACGCCGCCGCCCAACCGGCCGCGGAGAACAGGGCGATCGAGGAACGGTCGCCGAAGACCAGCTCCCTGGCGTCCGGCGGCAGCGGCTCCGCGCGCAGCGCGGCCACCGTCCGGTCGCTCCCCCACAGCACCCGGGTGGCGCAGGCCGCGCTCAGGGCCCGGGTGACGGCCGGGTCGGGGGCGTAGCCGACCAGGCTCTGGGTGCGCGCCACCGCGGGCGGGGCGTCGGCGAGGGCCAGGCCGATCTCCCGCAGCAGGGCCTCGGCCACCGGCCCCGACCGGGAGGACAGCCGGACCACCGACGGGTTGCCGGCGAGCAGGGCCATCGCCCAGGAGTAGCCGAAGAGCGTCGGCACGTTGCCCGGCGGCACCTGGAAGACCAGCCCGCGCGGCATCCGCAGCCGGCCGGGCCCCGGCGCCGCCGCGGCCAGCCCCGCGCGCAGCCGGGCCGGGCGCAGGAAGTAGCCGAGCGCGGTCAGCTCCGGTCGTCCGACGCGCAGCAGCCGCCGGGACAGACCACCGAGGAAGGCCAGGGCCCGCTCGTCGCCGAAGACCAGCGGGCCGCCGGGGGTCCGGCCGGTCAGCCCGCCGACCAGCCGTCGCACCGACACCGGCCCCGGGTCCGGCGCCCGCCGCGTCACCCGCGGCTCGTCCGGCGCCGCCGGCGCGCTCACCCGGCCCGCCCCGTCACGTCGCCGCATCCGCGTAGCTCCGTTCTCGGCACCCGCCCCAGCACGCTGAACCGGGGGCCTGGCCAGTCCCCGTCGTCCACGCCGTGGATCACCCCGAGGTCGCCGGTGAGCAGCGCGTGGCCGGGATAGGAGCGCGGGAGCGTGCTCAGCACCTCGATGACGCCGGGCGTCCCGACGGGCGCCACCGCCCAGCTCCCTGGCTCGCGGACGATGACCTGCGCGTGGTCGGGGCAGTACAGCTGCCGGGTCCGCTCGCCCTCCAGGAAGACGGTGCCGACCTGCTCGACCATGCCGTAGAAGTCGTGGCTGCGGCGCAGCCCGACCCGGGCCAGCTCCCGGCGGAAGGCCCGGCCGTCCACCGCCTGGTCGGCGAGCCGCTTCCAGCCGCCGGTGTGCAGCAGCACCCCGTTGCCGAGGTCGAGCCCCGGCACGTCGGCGAGTTCCCGCAGCACGCTCCACACCAGGAAGGTCATGCCGAAGACCAGGAACGGCCGGTCGCCGTGCGCGGCCAGGAAGCGGCGCAGCGCCGGCAGGTCGGGGCGGCCGTCCGGCCCGAGGAGGAAGGTGTGGCCGCGGCCGTAGGTCATCACGCCCAGCGCCGCCGCGCCCCGGGCCGGCAGCGGTGGCGGGCCGAGCACGGCGGAGCGCTGGTCCACGACCAGCATCGGCAGCCGGTCGGGGCCGAGCACGGCGGCCAGCGAGCGGGTGAGCGACCGCTGTTGGGCGGCGGCCGCGTCCCGGTCCAGGTGGACGCGGCTGGTGGCGCCGGTGGTCCCGGACGAGGCCAGCACGCGGAAGACGGCGCTGGCGGGCACGCTGCGGAGGGTGTGCTCCTTGAAGAGCGGCGCCGGCAGCCAGGGCAGGTCGGCCGGCTCGCGCACCGGCGAGTCCGGGCGGTGCCCCAGCGCTTCGAGCAGCCGCGCGTAGGGCGCGCAGCGCGCCCGGTGGTGCTCGGTCAGCTCGACCAGCCGGGGCGTCAGGGCGCGTTCCCGGTCGGCGGCGGCGAGCGTGTAGGCGCCCAGTTCGATGACGGGCGCCGGGGCGGCACCCGTGCCGGGCCGGGTCACAGCACCAGCCCGCCGTCGACGGCGAGGGTCTGCCCGGTGACGAACGACGCGTCCTCGCCGGCCAGGTAGGCCACCGCGGCCGCCACGTCCTCGGGGGTGCCGAGCCGGCGCAGCGGCGTCTCGGCGGTGCGCGCGGCCAGGGTCCGCTCCGGCACCTCGGCGAGCAGTCGGGTGGCCACCAGGCCGGGGGCGACCGCGTTCACCCGGACCCCGTACGGGCCCAGCTCCCTGGCGGCGGAGCTGACCAGGCCGGTCAGCGCGGACTTGGCGGCGGCGTAGACCAGTTGGCCGGGCGGGCCGTCGCGCCCCACGGTGGAGCCGATCAGGGTGATGCTGCCGGCGCGCCGCCGCATCATGGCGCGGGCCGCGGCCTGGAGGACGGCGATCGGGCCGGCGACGTGGGTGTCCAGCGTCTGGCGCACCGCCTCCTCGGTCACCATGCCCAGGGGCGCGTTGTGCATCGCGCCCGCGCTGACGACCAGGGCGTCCAGTCGTCCGTGCCGGGCCACCAGCGCCCGCACGGCGCCGGCCGCGCCGGCGAAGTCCCGGACGTCGAGGGCCACCGCGGTGACCTCGGCCCCGGTCTCCGCGGCCAGTTCGGCGGCGCTGGCGTCCGCGGTCGGCCGGTCCCGACCGGTGATGACCACCGGGCCGCCGGCGGCGGCGAGCCGCCGGGCCACCGCCCGGCCGATCCCGCGGGTGCCGCCGATCACGCAGGCCACCCGCCGTCCGGGGTCAACCGTCACCGGTCCGCTCCCCCACCAGGGCGGCGGCCACCTCGAAGCTCTCGATGGCGAGCGCGTCGTCCGGGCTGAGTTCCACGTCGAACTCGTCCTCGATGGCCACCACCAGGGTCATGTGGCCGAGCGAGTCCCACTGTTCGGCCTCCCGGTACCTGAGTTTCCGCACTTCGCATTCCGCGGGGAGTTGGAAGGTCTCCCGAAAGACCTTTTCCAGTCTGTCGTGGACGGCCATGACACCCCTTTCCCCACTCACTCTCGCTGCGCGGTTCATCAAAATGCCGGGGGCGGGTGCCGTCAACGCGGCTTGTACCGGAATTATGGCGGGATTCGGATACGCCGATAAGTGATCCGCATTCCCTGGACACGCCGTCAGACGGATTGCTAGATTCACGCCCCGATCAGGGCGGTCACCGCATGTTCCGCGCGGCGCGGTCGTACCGGGCCCGGCGGACGAGACGACGAGGAGTGACCATGAGCGGCGTGCCGGAGCCCGGCCGGGCGGCGGGGACGGTGCTGGGGCATCTGCTGGCCGCCGCCTCCGAGGTCTTCGAACGACCGGTGGGGCCGGCGGACAACTTCTTCGACCTCGGCGGGGACTCCGTGATGGCGGTCGAGCTGTCCCTGCGACTCGCCGAGCGCCTCCCGTTCGAACCCGACGTCCTGGAGATCGCCTCCAGCGAGGACCTCGGCACGCTGGCCAGCCGGTGGGCCGAGACCGGCGTGCCCACGTGACCGGCCCCTCGGAGGCGGAGCTGACCCGCCTGTTGGCGAAGGTGCGGCGGGTGCCCGACCGGCACCGGGTGTTCACCGAGACGCCCCGGGCGGCCCGGCGGACCTACCGGGTGGGGGACGAGCTGCTGGCCCGGCTGCTGGACCTGGGGCTGCCCAGCCGGTACGTCGGGGACGAGCTCCGGCTCGACCCCCTGGACCTGCGCAACGTGGCGATCGCCCTGCGGCTGAACGCGCCCTGGTTCGTCGCCATGCGGTGGTGGGCGGCGGCGCTGCGGGAGAGCCGCGACCGGCGGTCGGCGACCTACCGGCTCGACGTCCACACCCGGTGCCCCGACTGCGGGCGGGACGGTGGCTGCGTCGCCTCGGCCAGCGCGCACCTGACCGCCGCGGCCGCCGAGGTGCGGCCCCGGCCGGGCGGGCGGGCGGACCTGGCCGTCACGGTGCGGCTGACCGGCCGCCCCGAGCCGTTGCCCGAGCCGGTCGCCGAGGTGACCCGCGTCGCGGACGGCGTCGAGTGGCACCTGCTGCCGTACGCGCTCGACCGGGACCTCGGCTTCCTCCGGGAGACCGGGCTGGCGGACTGCCGGTTGATGGCGCACCATCTGCACCGGGAGGCGCGCCGCCGGGGGCTGACCAGCCGGCGCTGTCACGGTCTGATCGTCTGCTCGCCGTTCTCGCGGCCGCACGACTGGGTCGAGTTCGAGGTGGCGGGCCGCTGGCTGCCGGCCGACCCGCTGCTGATGACGTCGATGGCCGCCTGGGGGTATCTCGACCCGGCCGAGTGGCCGCCCCACACGGCGCCGTCTGGCACCCTGTGGCGGGTCGCGGACGAGGAGGTACCGCTGGTCACCCACGGGGACCGGCCGGCGTGGCTGACCCTGCCGACGACCCGTCTCCCGGAGCCCGAGCCCGAGTCCGCACCGGGGCCGGAGCCCGCGCCGGACGGGGACCGCGCGGCGCCGGGACGGTAGTGGGCCGGGCAGGCCGGGCGTGAGCGTGGCCGCGCAGCAACCCACCCCCGCACGAGGGAGCGGCACCATGCGAGGCACCCGGGTCACCGTCGTCCCGGCTGTCGCCGCCTCCGCCCCGGCCGGGGCGGAGGGGACGGACGGCCCCGGCCCCGGCCCCGCTCCGCACGACCGGGCCCGGGAGTGCCGCGGCTGGCCCGTGGGGCTCGGGTGGTCCGGTCAGCGCGGCGCCCGGTGGCCGGTTCAGCGCGGCGGCCGGCCGCCGGGTGGCGCCGCCCCGGCCAGGAACGGCACGCCCATGACCGCGAAGAGCGTGCCGGCCTCGGCCCGCCAGCGGCGGGCCGCCGCCCCGTCCCCGGTGGCGGCGCTCGACTCGGCCAACCCGTCCAGCGCGCACGCCAGTTCGTAGGCCAGCTCCATCTGCTCGGCGATCTCCCGCGTCAGGGTGAACTGCCGCACCGCCGCGGGGTGGTCGGCGCCCGCCAGGTAGACGCGGCCGGCACACAGGTGGACCGTGGCCCGGTGGATGTCGTCGGTGCTGCGGGTGACCTCGGCCAGCGCGTGCAGGGCGCACTCCCGGGCCGCTCGCCCCCGGCCCGCCGCGGCCAGCGCCACGGAGCGGCGGGCCAGCACGAGCGGCAGCGGCGCCGGCAGCCGCAGCGCGTCGCACCGCTCCTCCGCCTGGCGCAGCCGGGTCAGCGCCTCCTCCGGGCGGCCGAGTCCGACCAGCGCCTCGGCGAGGTAGCCGAGCCCGTCCACGGACAGCCTGGTCTCGCCCAGCTCCGCGAAGACGGCGAGGGCGTCGATCGCGGCGTGTACCGCCTCCTCGTGGCGGCCGAGCCGCACCAGGATGCCGCTGAGAGTGCTGAGCGAGGTCCCGTCGAGCCGGGTGAAACCGGTGCGGCGGGCCATCTGGTTGGCCTCCTCGGTGAGCCGCAGGGCGCGCGGCAGTTCGCCGAGGCTGTTGTACGCCTGGCCGAGCCGGGCCCGGCACTCGGCCTGGCTCCGGACGTCGCCCGTCCTCCGGCAGACGGTCAGCGCCTCGTTCAGGTGGGAGACGGCCTCCCGCAGCCGGCCGAGCCGCCAGTGACCCATGGCCAGGTTGGTGAGGTTCAGCCGCAGCAGCGCGGGCTCGCGCAGCTCCCGGGAGGCCGCCACCCCCTTCTCCAGCGCCTGGTTGGCGCGCGCGTCGTAGCCGCGGATGCCGGAGTGCAAGCCCAACTCGCGTGGCAGGTACGCCACATGGCGGAGCAGCCCGTGCTCATCGGCGATGTCCACGGCGGTCAGCAGCGTCTCCCGGTGTTGGTCGAGCCAGCGCAGGGCGGCGTCCTCGCCGGTGAAGCCGGCGGCCTCCGGCGCCGCCTCCCGGGCGCCCGGGCCGTACCGGGGGCGGCCGGGGAAGAGCGTGTCGCCGGCCGCCTCGGCGCGGACCAGGAAGTGGTCGAGCAGCCGTTCCAGCGCCCGCCGGGGTTCCGACCCGCCGTGCTGTTGGCCGAGTCTGCGGACGAAGCTCCGCACCAGGTCGTGGAGGACGTAGTGGTCCGGCTCGCCCGGCTCCAGGAGGTGGGCGTCCACCAGCTCCTCCAGGATGTCCTCGGCCTCCCTGTCGGGCACGCCGAAGAGCGCCGCGGCCTCCGCGACGTGCACGTGCTGCCCCGGGTGCAGGCCGAGCAGCCGGAAGGCGGTGCGCTGTTCCTCGGGCATCGCCTGGTAGGACACCAGCAGCGTGCCCGCCACCCCCCGGCCCTCGCTGGTCAGTTCGTCCAGCCGGCGTTCGTGGTCGCGCAGCCGGTCCGCCAACTGGCGCAGCTCCCAACGGGGCCGGTTGGAGAGCCGGGCGGCGGCGATCCGGACCGCCAGCGGCAGCCCGCCGCACAGCCGCACCAGCTCGGCGGCCGCCGCCGGCTCCCGCTCCACCCGTTCCCGGCCGAGCACCCCGCGCAGGATCAGCCGGCTCGCCTCGTCCGGCAGGGCGCCGAGCGAGCACCAGCTGGCCCCGTCGAGGCCGGTGAGCCGGGGCCGGCTGGTGACGAGCACCAGGCTGCCCGAGCCGGCCGGCACCAGCGGGCGCACCTGCTCCGAGCGGTGCGCGTTGTCCAGCACCAGGATCGCCCGGCGGCCGCTCATGTAGGACCGCCACAGCGCGCCGCGCCCGGCCTCCGTGTTCGGGATCTCGTCGCCGGGGATGCCGGCGGCGGCCAGCAGCTCCCCCTGGGCGTCGTACGGGCTCAGCGGCGCCTGCCCCGGGGTGAAGCCGCGCAGGTCCACGTGGAGGCACCCGTCCCGGTAGTCGGCGGCCAGGGTGTGCGCGGCGTGCACCGCGAGCGCCGTCTTGCCGCTGCCGCCCATGCCGTCGATGGCGAGGATGACCGGGACGTCGCTCGCGCCGGCGGCGGCCCGGCGGCGGATCCAGTCGAGTTCGGCGGCCCGCCCGGCGAAGTCCGGCACCCCGTACGGCAGTGTCCACGGGTCGGGACGCGCGCCGCCGGTGGCGGCGCCGCCGGCCGGCCGGGGCGGGACGCCGTCGAGGGTCAGCGACGGCTCCTGGCGGAGCATCCGCTCGTGCAGCGCGGCGAGTTCGGCGCTGGGATCGATCCCCAGCTCCTCGGCGAGCAGGGCCCGCAGCCGGGCGTACTCCTCCAGCGCGGCGGCCTGCTGCCCGGAGCGGTAGAGCGCCAGCATCAGGTGGCCGCGCAGCGTCTCCCGTAACGGGTGCTCCCCCACCAGGGCGCGGAGTTCCCCGACGAGCGCGGCGGACTGGCCCCGTTCCAGCAGCAGGCGGTACAGCTGCTCGGCGGCCACCAGCCGCTCCTCCTCCAACACGGTGGACACCGTGCTGATGAACGGCCCGCCCTCGCCGGCCAGGACCGGCCCGCGCCACAGCGCGAGGGCGGCCCGCAACGCGGTGGTGGCGCCGTCCCGGTCGGTGGCCCGTACCGCCTGCCGGGCCCGGCGGAGCAGTCGCTGGTAGCGGAGCAGGTCGAGCCGGTCCTCCGCGACGACCGCGCGGTAGCCCGGCCCGTCGGTCAGGATCAGCCCGGTCCCGCCAGGGACCCGGCGGCGGAGGTCGGCCACGGTCTTGCGGATCTGGTGGGCGGCGGTCTCCGGTGGTTGGTGTCCCCAGACGGCCCGGACGAGGCGGGAGACCGGCACCAGCTGGCCGGCTTCCAGCAGCAGCATCGCGAGGGCGCGCTTGCGTAGCGCGCCGTTGATCGGCACCGGCCCGGCCGGGCTGAGGACCTCCAGGGCGCCGAGCACCCGGAACCTGGGCTCCTGGCCCACGACGGGGTCCCCAGCGGCCGTGCCGGCGCGCTCTTCCTGGCTCCGCATCGTCTCACCCGCCCTAGCGATGCTTCCCCTGCTCGTGATCCCCTGCTCAGCGGCACCCAACAGGGGGTCACAGATGCGAATAGTAATGCACATCTCGGCATTCGGCGCGGCTCGGGTACGCGCTGCCGCAGCCCCGGTGCGGCTCCGAGAGGCGGCGTCAACAGCCGGTGCTACCTGGGGAGATGGGGGTGTTGACGGCGAATGACCGACCTTGCGACGATCTCCGCCAGCCGGCCGCCGCAGGCCCGGGCCTGCGGTGGCGAGATCGTTCGCTACCGCGAGCGCATGAGCCGGCGCCCCGGAGCTGGCCGGTGCGGGGCCGGCCGGTTCAGGCCTGGCCGAAGTGGGCGGTGGCCCGTTCGGTGAGGGTGCGGCGGCAGATCTTGCCGGTCGGGCCGTAGGGCATGGCGGTCAACGTCAGCAGCCGCTCGGGCAGTTTGCGCTTCTCCAGCCCCCGGTCCCGCAGCAGGAAGGCGTTGAGGTCGGCGAGGGCCGGCGCCGGGCCGTCCGGCGCGGCCAGCACGCAGGCGCAGAGCCGCTCGCCCAACTCCGGGTCGGGCACCGGGACACAGGCGGCCTCGGCGATCGCCGGGTGCGCGCCCAGCTCCCGTTCCACCTCGGCGGGGCTGATGTTGTAGCCGCCGCGGATCACCACGTTCCGCAGCCGGCCCAGCAGGAAGAGCCGGCCCGCCTCGTCCAGTCGGCCCAGGTCGCCGGTGCGGACCCAGCCGTCGGCCGTCCGGTAGCGGGCGTCCAGCGCCGGGTCCCCGACGTAGCAGAGCGGCGTCATGGGGCCCCTGGCCTGGATCTCGCCCGGCTCGCCCGGCGGCAGCCGGCGGCCTTCGGGGTCGGTGATCCGGATCTCCGCCACGTCCGGGTCGGGCACCCCGGCGAGGCCGGCGGGCTCCGGCCGGTAGACGGTGTGGCAGTTGACGCCGTCCGAGGAGCCGTAGACGGTGATCACCGGCCGGCGGAAGCGGCGTTCGCAGGCGCGGGCGGTGCTCGCCGGCAGCTCGGCGCCGCTGGAGACCAGGGCGGTCAGCGAGGACAGGTCGGCGTCGGCCGGCGGTGCCTCGGCGAGCCGGCGGAGCATCGTGGGCACCCCGAAGACGTGGGTGGGCCGGTGGCGGCCGATCGCGCGGAGCGCGGCCTCGGCGTCGAAGGCCGGCTGGACCAGCAGGGTGCCGCCGAGCGCGGCCAGCGTGACCACCCCGCAGGAGCCGAAGGAGGAGGCGAGCGAGACCAGCACCAGGTGCCGGCGCGGCGCCCGGCCGGGGGACAGCGCCCGCAGGTAGGCGGCGCGGCCGCCGGCCATCGCGTGGTGCGCGTAGGCGACCATCTTGGGCTCCGCCTCGGAGCCGGAGGAGACCAGCAGCCGGGCCGGCGCCGCCGGGTCGACGCGGCCCGGCCGCCAGGGGGCGCGCGGCCGGGCGCCCAGCCAGCGCGCGCCGGTCAGGTCGCGCTCCGGTGTGAAGACCGTCGCCAGGTGCGGCAGCCCCGCGCAGGCCGCCAGGTCCCCCGGCTCGGCGAACACCGCGGCCCGGGCGCGGGCCCGCCCGAGCAGCGCGCGGGTGTCCCGGCTGCCGCCGCCGACCGGGTAGGGCAGGGCCACCGCCCCGATCGCGTACACGGCCAGTTCGGCGGCGACCGCGGCGGGGCCGTTGGGCAGCCGCAGCGCGACGACGTCGCCGGCGCCGAGCCCCGCCTCGGTGAACAGGCCGCTGATCCGGCGGACCTCGGCGTCCAGCCGGGCGTAGTCCCAGCCGCCGCCGCGCGGGTCGGTGGCCAGCACCACGGCCTCCCGGCCGGGGTGGGCGGCCACCCGGGCGGCGAACAGCGCGTACAGGTCGGCGTCCGGGCACCGGCCGTCGGCGAGCCAGCCGGCGCGTACGGCGGCGGGCACGTGGTCGGGGAAGCGGAGGCCGGTGCGGGAGGTCCAGACGGCGGTCACGAGAACGTCCAGGGGGTCAGCGGGCGGGCGTGGCCGCCCGGCGGGGGCGGGCTCACGGCGGCGCGGAAGGCCGGGTCGAGGGGCAGCGCGGCCAGGTCGGTCAGCACCGGCGTCGCGGTCAGCCCCGCCTCGGCCAGCAGGTCCAGCCACTCCTTGGTGGCGCGCCGCCGGAAGGCGACGGCGACGGCGGCCGGGTCGGCGCCGGCCGCCCCGGCGAGCCGGGCCAACGGCGCCGGCGCGGCGGCGTCGGCCGCGGTCAGCGCGAGCCAGCCGTCGGCGGTGGCCAGCGGCGGGTCCAGTGGCGTCCAGCGGGCCCGGACGCGCGGCCGGGGCACCAGGCCGGCGGCGGCGACCAGCGAGGTGTCGACCCGGGTGCCGCGCCCGCCGTCGGCCCGGGCCAGCAGCCCGACCAGCACGCCGTGCGCGCACAGCAGCCCGCCGAGCACGTCGGTGAGGGTGAGCAGGGAGGGAGCTGGCGGCTCGCCGGCCGGGCGCAGCGCGGCGGCCAGGCCGCTGTGCACCTGCGCCAGGTAGTCGGTGCCGAGCGGCGGCGGGTCGGGGGCGAAGGCGTCGCCGAAGCCGGAGGCCGCCGCGTAGACCAGGCCGGGGGCGGCGGGCCAGAGGTCGGCCGCGTCCAGCCCCAGCCGGCCGGCCCGGCCGGGTGCCCAGTTGTGCAGGAACACGTCGGCGCCGGTGGCGAGTTCGCGGACCGTCCGGCGGCCGTCCCGGGTGGAGAGGTCGGCCTCGGTGACGGACTTGCCGGCGTTCAGCGCGCTGAAGCGGGCGGAGCAGCCGCCGGCCAGCGGCGGCAGCCCGCGCATCGGGTCGCCGCCGGGCGGCTCGACCCGCCGCACGTCGGCGCCGAGCAGCGCCAGCACCAGCCCGGCCAGCGGCCCCTGGACCCGGCGGGTGACCTCGACCACCCGCAGCCCGGTCAGCGGCAGCGGGCCGGCGGCAGCCGGCAGCGGCCCGGGCGCCGCGCCCGGGCCCGGTGCCAGCCGCACCGGGTCGGGCCGGCCGGCCGGGTCGGGGTCGTCGCTGAGCGGCAGCAGGCTGACGCCGGTCGCGGCGGCGGCCCGGGCCAGCACGGCGAGGGGGTGCGCGCGGGCGCCGGCGCGCAGTTCCCCGGGGAGGGCGCACACGCCGGTGGCGAAGCGCTGCTGGAACGGGCCCCAGCCGCGCCCCGCGAGCGCCGGCGGGACGCCGAGCCGGCGCCAGAACTCCCGCCAGGCGGCCGGGTCCAGGGTCTCCACCTCGACTTGGACTCCGTCCGCCGAGCGCAGCGTGGCGGTGCCGAGGCCGGGTGCCGGCTCCGGGTCCTCGGGGGCGGTGGCCGCCGCGAGGTACTGGCCGAGGGCGAGCAGCGCGCCCTGGGCAGCCGAGGTGGCGACCCGTTCGACGCGCAGCCCGCGCCGGCGGGCCAGCAGCGCGGCGCACACCCCCTGGGCGGTGAGCACCCCGGCCACGGTCGCGGTGAACTCGACGGCCAACGGCCGGGGTCGGCCGGTGGGCCGGCCGTGCACCGCCATGATTCCGCAGGCCGCCTGCACGGCCCGCTCGTCGGACAGCGGCAGGTCGACCGGACCGGCCCAGTCGGTCAGGGCGGTCACGGCGCGCGGCTCGACGCCGGGCGCCGCGTCCCGCGCCCCGGCGAGCAGCCGCTCCGCGACCCGCCGGTGCGCCGGGGCGGGGCGCACCGCCGGGGCTGCCGGCCGGCGCTGGAGACGCGAGGGCACGACGCGAGGGCACACGGTCAACCTCCTGCTGGGGGTGGCGGGTTCGGATGCGGGTGCCCTCATCGTTGGCGCGCGCCGGGGGCGTTCGCCGGGCAACCCGGGAGATCCCCCCGTACGGGTGAGGGTTCCGCGCAGGGATTCGACGGCCGGGCACCGCCCGCCCGGAACCGGTCACGCCCGGCCCGCGCACGGCCAGCCGGAGCCCGGGCGGGAAAGCGGGCGGGAAAGCGGCACGAAAGCGGCGGCGCCGAGCATGGCCCGCCGGGCCGGCGCCCCATGGGCGCCGCCGCACTCCAGCCCAACCCGGACGTCGCCGTAGCGCCACGTCCGCCCAGTCCGTTCGGGGAAGACCGTGTCCAGTCCGTACCAGCAGCAACCGCGGCACCAGCCGGGGACCTACCCGCCACAACCGCCCTACCAGCACGGCCAGCCGGGGCCCTACCAGCGGTACGGGCAGCCCCGGCCGGGCCCCCCGCCCCACGGCGGCGGCCGGCCGCCGGGGCCGGGGGCGAGGTCGCGGTCGAGGGCGGGGTGGCTGGTCGTCGGGGTGCTGTTGACGCTCCTGGCCGGGGCGGGCGGGACGGTGTACCTGCTCGGCGGCGACGACGGGGACGGGGAGACGGAGGTGGCGCTCACCCCGCACCCGGAGCTGGCCCAGCTGCCGTTCCCCGACCCGGCGGGCCTGGACTACGGGGACGGACCGGACGCGCTGTGCGCGGCCGTCTCGGAGGTGATGGCGGCCCGCAACTACCTGTTCACCCGGTCCGAGGAGAACGACGGCGGCGTCGACTGCTGGTACACCACGCCGGGCGCGAGCCTGGTGACGGAGGGCGCCTTCAAGTTCGACGCCAACGTGTTCGTGGCCCAGGGGTACGCGGCGGAGGACGCCTATGAGCGGTTCCGGAGCGCGGTGGTGGCCCAGCGGGAGCACAGCGCGGGGAACGAGAGCCTGGTCTGGAGCCCGCTGTACGCGTTCCCGGTGGGCGAGGAGGGCTGGATCACCCACCAGGCGGACACCGGCATCCCGCGCGGGGACGGCACCGCCGCGTTCCGCTCGGGGGACGCGACCTACTACCTGATGGTCAACGGGTGGGTGCAGGCGGCCGACCGGCAGCCGGGCGAGGCGGCGGGCGAGGACGTCATCGTCGGGGAGATCAGCGACATCGTGACCGGGCTGGCCGGCGAGGGCACGCCGGGCGAGCCGCGGTTGAGCGCCTCCGCCGCGCAGGAGTACCCGGGGCTGCCGGAGTTGGGCTCCCCCACCCTGTCGTCGGAGCCGGGCGACCGGTGCTCGGCGGTGACGGCGGCGCTGACGGGGGCCCGGCTGGTGCGGCGGGAGGGCACCGACGAGCCGGTGGACCCGGCGGACCTGGTCCCCACCTACGGCTGCCGCTACGGGCCGTCCGACGCGGCCTACGACGCGTCCGCCGGCACCGACGTGTACGTGGAGGTCTCGGTGACGGTGGAGCACTACGGGAATCCGGAGAACACCGTCATGTTCGCGGGCGACGAGCTGGGTTCGGAGCTGCTGAACGGGCTGGAGCAGCCCGGCGCGGTGCTCTACGACCTGCCGGCCGGCAGCCAGGGCTTCCTGATCCCGCACGGGGACGAGGGCGCCTCGGCCACCTCGGGTACGGTGCTGGCCGGCTGGGTGGTGGGGGACGACCTGGTGACCTCCCGGGTCTCCGGGTTCCACGCCGAGGGCTTCGACCGGGCGCCGATCCCGGAGGAGACGCTGGTGGAGACGCTGCTGCTGGTGATCGGGGCGATGGCCGGGTGACCGGCCGCCGGCCCGGCGGTCGATCGGGGTCGACCGCCGGGCCGGGGTTCGAAAGGGGCGGGTCCCGCCTCAGCAGTAGAGGTTGCCGCCCGGGTCCACGCCGAGGATGGCAGTGAACCGCTGGTAGAGGTCGACCCGGCTCTGCACCTGGCCCGGGTTGCCGCCGTTGCACTCGATCGAGCCGTTGATGGAGCGGATGGTCTCGCCGAAGCCGGCCTGGTTGACCATCGCGTCGTGCGGGGTCATGGTGCCGGGCCCGCTCTGGGTGTTCCAGTACCAGAGGGCGGTGCGCCAGGCGACGGCCGCGTCGTTCTCCACCAGCCAGGGGTTGTTGAGCAGGTCGAGGCCGAGGGCGTCGCCGGCGGCCTTGTAGTTGAAGTTCCAGCTGAGCTGGATCGGGCCGCGCCCGTAGTAGGCGTCCTGGCCGGCGGGGCAGCCGTAGGGCTGGCTCGCGTCGCAGTAGTGCGGGTAGTTGTCGGTGTTCTGCTCCACGATGTGCACCAGGCCGCCGGTCTCGTGGCTGGCGTTGGCGAGGAACGCGGCGGCCTCCTGGCGGGCGATGGTCGCGCCGCCGGCGTTGGCGAAGTCGGGGTAGGAGCTGAGCGCCGCGGTGAGCCCCTGGTACGTGTAGAAGGGGTTCCGGTTCGGGAACATCTCGTTGAACTGCGCCTCGGAGACCACGAACGCGGCGGGTGCCGGGGCCTCGGCCGCGGTGCCGGCCGGGGCGGCAGCCGGCGCCGAGGCGGCGGCGGGCAACACGTTCGAGAGTCCGGCCACCAACGTCGCGACGGCCAGGAAGCCGAGGACGCGCGGGGCGCGCCGCCGACTGGTTTCCATGGTCATGTCATGCCCTTTCCTGAGCGATGGTGCGTCGGGTGGTGCGGGGTCGCGCGGGGGGATTCCACTCTCAGTGAAGAACCGGCCACACGGGGTGTCAAGGGATAGGTCTGTACCAATCGCGTTCACGCCCCGGCCCGCACGCCGGCTCACAGCCGCAGGATGACCAACGCGGTGTCGTCCTCCGTGCCCGTGGGCGGCAGCAGGTCGGTCAGCAGGGTGTCGGCGAGCCGCTCCGCCGGCTCGCCGTGATGCCTGGTCAGCGACTCGGCGAGGCGCGCCAGCCCCTGGTCGATGTCCTCGTCCCGGCGCTCGACCAGGCCGTCGGTGTAGAGCACCAGCACGTCCCCCGGGTCGAAGCCGACCTCCGCCTCCGTCGCCCGGGCCGGCTCCGGCAGCGTGCCCAACGGCGGGTTGGTGGCCTGGTCGAGGAACTCGACGGCGCCCGAGCAGCGGGCCACCGCGGGCGGCAGGTGGCCCAGGCTGCAGTAGACCAGGGTGCGCGCCACCCAGTCCACGTGGACCTTGACCGCCGTGGTGGCCTGCGCCCCCGGCACGGACCGGGAGTACAGGTCGAGCACGTCCAGCGCGCGGGCCGGCCCCTCGGAGACCCGGGCCACCGCGCTGAGCGCGCTCCGCAGCTGCCCCATCACGCCGGCGGCCTCCAGGCCGTGGCCGACCACGTCGCCCACCGCGAGGGTGGTGCGGTCGTGGTCCAGGTCGATCAGGTCGTACCAGTCGCCGCAGACGTTCATCGCCGCGCTGGCCGGCCGGTAGCGGACCGCCGACTCGCGCTGCACCACCACCTCGGGCGCGGGCAGCATCGACTCCTGGAGGGTGAGCCCCACCTGCCGCTCCCGGGCGTGCGCCTCGCGCAGCCGCTCGTTGATGCTCTGCAACTCCCCGGCCCGGGTGAACAGATCGGACTCCAGCTGCCGGGCCCGGTCCTCGGCGCCCGGGGCGTGCTCGTCGCCGCGCGCCTCGATCAGCTCGGTGACCTCCTCGACCCGGTGCAGCACCAGGCGCACCGTGCCGTCCGCGGCCAGCACCGGGATGTTGACGATGCTCCAGTACCGCTCGATCCACTCCCCCGGCCGGCCCTCCGCCTCCACGTCGTACCGCTGGATGGCCATCGCGTCCCGCTCCCCGGAGGCCACCACCCGCTTGAGCGACAGCCCGAGGTTGCGGGTGCCGCTGGCCTTCCGGTCCCCCGGGTTGTCCGGGAAGACGTCGAAGACCGACCCGCCGGTCAGCTCGTCCCGGGTGCGGCCGGCGACCTGGAGGTAGGCGTCGTTGGCGTCGACGTACCGCAGCTCCGGGGTCAGCAGCGCGACCGGCGACGGGTAGACCCGGAACACCGCCGCGTAATCGATCTCAAGCTCCGCCATCCGACCCACCTCGACCTCACCGCTCTGGCCGGCCCCACCCTAGGGCCCGGGCCGGCGCCGCACCCCGCGCGCGCAGCCCGTTCGCCGGCAGGTCACACGGACGGACCCACGGACCTCAGGTGTGACGTGACTCACTCCCGTGACGCGCTCAGTTCCGCCGGACGGCCGGGTCGTAACGGTGTTGACCACGCCGCCGCCCGGGGCCTCCGGGGCGGGGACCGGCAGGAAGGGCGAGACGATGACGAACACCCCCAAGGGACCGGCGAGTTACTTCCCCAGCATCGAGGAGAAGTACGGGCGGCCGATAGCCGACTGGCTGGCGCTGATCGCCGCCTCCCCGTTGACCAAGCACCTGGAGCTGGTCACCTGGCTGAAGACCGAGCACGGCCTGGGGCACGGCCACGCGAACGCGCTGGTCGCCCACGCCCGGGCCACGGCGCGCGGCTGACCGCGGGCCGGGCCGGGGCGGGCGTGGGGCCGGCGGGTCAGCCCGCGGGCAGCGCGTTCAGCGTGTACCAGGCCTCCGTGCTCCACAGCGGCTCGCCGTCGGCCGAGCTGAAGGGGCGCGGCGACTGGACGTGGACCACCCGGTCGGTTCGCAGGCCTTCGATGGTCAGCGTCACCTCGGTGCGGTCAGCGGAGAGTTCGGCCGAGGTGACCTGGAGCGTCTGCTGGTCCAGCTTGGGCCCCCCGTAGTCGGCCGTGGGCTCGTAGCGCCACTGGTCGACCTGGTAGGCCGTGGCCAGCCGGTCGGCCGTCTCCTGGGAGAGCGGCTGGGTGTAGCTCAGCACGAAGCCGTCGGGGGTGGCGCGCATCTCGTGGATGTCGAAGGCGTTGCCGCCGTTCGGGGTCAACTTCTGGAGACCGTGGGCGAGTTTGCCCTCCTGGCCCCAGTTGCCGCCGGCACCGAGTCCGCCGGTGTAGAGCGCGCCGTCGGGGCCGACGCTGACCCGGGTGACGCCGGCCTCCAGGCCCTGGGTGTGCCGGAAGACCGCGCCCTGGTAGGCGCCTTCGACCTGCTCCAGGTAGGCGCGCTGGAGGCCGCCGTAGGTCACGTCGCCGATCAGCAGCTGCCCGGCGAACGGCCCCTCGGTGAGGTGCACGGGGGTGCTGGGCGAGTTGCCGATCTCGTTCTGCGGCAACCAGAGCACGGGCTGGGTGACCGGGTTGTCGTCGAACGGGCCGGGCGGGTTCGTGTGGTGGTTGAAGAAGCGGTCCCGCTCGACGTGGAGCAGCTTGGACGAGGGCAGCCAGCCGCCCTGGTTGTCGGTGACGAAGAGCTCGCCCGCCGGGCCCCAGCCGATGCCGTGCGGGGTGCGCAGGCCGCCGGCGAGGTAGTCGATCTCGCCGGTCTCCTGGTCGACCCGGATGGTGGTGCCCCGGTCGGGCGCCGGCTGCGGGTCGGTGGTGGCGCCGCCGAGGTCGATGGCGACGGACAGGTTCAGGTAGAAGGAGCCGTCCGCGTGCAGCAGTCCGAAGGCGAACTCGTGGAAGTTGCCGCCGTAGGGCCACTCGGCGACGGTCTCGTAGATGTCCGTGACCTCGTCGCCGTCGGTGTCCACCAGGCGGGTGAGCTGGTGTTTCTCGGAGACATAGAGCGCGCCGTCGGCCCAGGCCAGCCCCATCGGCTCGTTGAGGCCCTCGGCGATCCGGGTGTGGGTGACCTGGTCGGGGCCGGTCGCACCGGTCACGTTGTCCAGCAGGTACACCTCGCCGGCGACGTTGTCGGTGCCGCCCCAGGTGGCGACGGCCAGCCGGTCGTCGGGCAGCCAATCCAGGGCGGAGACCTGCGGCTCGAAGCCGGCGGGCCGCAGGTCGGTCAGGTCGTAGTTCGGGTGCACGGCGTCCAGCGGCAGCCCGTCGCCCGGGGTGTCGAGGCCCCCCTCGCACTCCTTCTGGCCCGGCGCGGTGACCCGGACCACGTCGGCGTCGGTGCTGAGCACCTCGTTCGGCACCACGGTGAAGCCGGTCGCGCCGGGCGGCCGCCACTGGAGGGTGAGCCGCTGCTCGGCGGTGTTGTCGAAGTAGTCGATCCGCAGGGGGTGGTGGCCGGGGGTGAGGTGGACGGTGCCGTCCTTGGGCTCGGCCGAGTGCAACCCGTCGTGGTCGATGACCAGCTGGTCGTCGACCAGCAGCCGGGAGCCGTCGTCGCTGATCAGCCGGAAGGTGTAGGCGCCCTCCTCGGGGATGTCGATGTTGGCGATCACCTGGGAGAGGAAGTGGTCGGTCAGCCCGAAGTCCTCGGTGGTGTGCCAGTCGATCACCGGCTTCAGCTCGTCCACGTTGGGGGTCTGGCCGGGCTTCAGGGCGCACAGCTCCGTCAGCGGGACCTGGAGGTCGAAGCTGCGCAGCGTCACCCCCGGCTCCTGTGGGGGGATGTCCGCCGCGCTGCCGGGGGCCGCGAGGCCGCCGAGGAGCAGCGCGGGCACCAGCACCCCCACCGCGCGTCGGCGCAGCCGCCGTGCCTGCCGTCGATTCACGTGTCCTCCTGCCGCTGACGGGTCTCGGGGCGTGCCGCGCACCGGGGAGCCGGCCGGCCGCCCGGGCTGGGACGCGGACCGGCTCGATGACATGTACTCGTAACACCCCATCTGCCGGGCAACGTAGGGACTTTGACCGCGACTGTCCACGCTTTCGCCCGCCGCAGGACGTTTCCGGGCCGGTTCCGGAACGACGTCACCGACCGGCCGGGGACCGCTGGTGCGAGGGGGGCCGAGGGGACGGACGGGGCCGCCGGGAGGCTCCACATGCCATGGCGGTTATATGCCCGACAAGGCATACTGGGCGGGTGTCCCCACCGTTCGAAGTGCTGGCCGACCCGACCCGTCGGCGGATCGTCGCCCTGCTGCGCGAGGGGCCGCGCCCGGTCGGCGAGATAGCCGCCGAGCTGACGCTGAGCCAGCCGCGGACCTCCAAGCACCTGCGGGTGCTGCGGGACGCCGGCCTGGTCACCGTCCGGGTGCGGGCCCAGGCCCGGTACTACGCGCTGCGCCCCGAGCCGCTCGCCGAGCTGGACGCCTGGCTGGAGCCGTACCGGCGGCTCTGGGCCGACCGTCTCGACCTGCTGGCCAACCAGCTGGACAACGCGCCGGCCCCGCCGAGGAGCGGTCCGGCCCCGTCAACCGAGGAGCAGCCATGAGCACCACCACCACCACGTTCGCCGGGCGGCCCGCCCTGCGCTTCGAACGCCACCTGGCCCACCCGGTGCCGACCGTGTGGCGGGCGGTCACCGAGCCTGACCGGCTCAGCGGCTGGTACCCGCTGCGGGTCACCGCGTTCGAGCCGCGGGTCGGCGGCCGGATCGTCTTCGACGACGGCGAGGGCACGGTGCTGCGGGGCACCGTCACGGACTGGGACCCGCCCCGGCTCTTCGCCTTCGACGAGCACGCCGACCCGGCCGGCCGGCCGGCGCCGGAGCGCGACGACCACCTGCGGATCGAGCTGACCGACGAGCCGGGCGGCTGCCTGCTGGTCCTCGTCCACGTGCCGGCCGACCCCGCGACCGCCGAGGGCGCCAGCCGCGGCTGGCAGGCCTGCCTGGCCCAGCTGGTCACCGAGTTGGCCGCCGGCTGACGCGGGGCCGGGTTGGGCCGGGCGCGTCAGCCCTGCTCGAACCAGCCGGGCTCCGGGCGCTGGTGCAGCTGGGGCGCCCGCCTGGGCCGGTCGGGCCGCGCCGCCCAGCGGGTGGCGTTGGCCAACACCCGGCGGATGTCCGGGTGATGGTAGACCGGGTACTCCTGGTCGCCCGGGCTGAAGTAGAAGATCCGGCCGTGCCCCCGGGTGAAGGCGCATCCGGAGCGGAAGACCTCGCCGCCGCTGAACGAGCTGACGAAGACCAGCTCGTCCGGCGCCGGGATATCGAAGTGCTCGCCGTACATCTCCTGTTGCGGGATGACGATCGGGCTGGGCACGCCCTCGGCGATCGGGTGCGTCGGGGCGACCGTCCAGACCAGCTCCCGGTCCTGGCCGTTCCGCCAGTCCAGCGAACAGGTGGTGCCCAGCAGGCTGGTGAAGATCTTCGAGTAGTGCCCGGAGTGCAGCACCAACAGCCCCATGCCGCCCTGGACATGGCGCTGCACCCGGCGGACCACCGCGTCCTCGACCCGGTCGTGGGCGATGTGCCCCCACCAGGTCAGCACGTCGGTCTCGGCCAACACCTCCTCGGTCAGGCCGTGTTCCGGCTCGGCCAGGGTGGCGGTGCGGATCTCGGCGGTCGGCAGGTGCGCGGCGATCCCGGCGGCCACCGCGCCGTGGATGCCCTCGGGGTACCGCTCGGCCACCGCCGGCTCGGTGGTCTCGTGGACGTTCTCGTTCCACACCGTGACCCGCAGCGGGCGGTCGGCGTCGGTGGTGGTGGGCGCGGCGTCGCTGGTCGGTCCGGTCAACGGGCTCTCCTCCTGGCGTGACTCCTCGGGCGCGGGGCCGGACACGGCACGCGCCAGGTCCCCAGCGGGGAACGCCCCGCCGGCGGCCCGCGTTCCCCCGCCCACGGTGTTTCCGCACGCCACCCGCCACGCCACCCGCCCATGCCACGCGGGCCGGCCCGATCCGGCCCGCCCCGCCGGCGCGTTGCCCTACGCTCGGCCGGGCAGCCCGCCGTTCGACCACCACCGGGAGCCCGCGCCATGGCCGACCACCTCGCCGTCACCACCACCATCGACAGCCAGTCAGCCGCCGAGGAACTGGCCCGGGCCGCGGTGACCGCGCGGGTCGCGGCCTGCGCCCAGGTGGAAGGGCCGATCAGCAGCGTCTACCGCTGGCAGGGCGAGGTCACCACGGACACCGAGTGGCGGGTGCTCTTCAAGACCACGGCCGCCCGCTACCCCGAACTGGCGGCGCTGGTCCGGGCGCGACACGTCTACGAGGTGCCGCAGCTGGTGGCCACCGAGATCGTCGAGGGCGGCGCCGACTACCTGGCCTGGGTGACGGCGGAGACCACCCCCGGCGGCTGACCCGCGCCGGCCCGTGGCACGGTGGCCTGGCGCGCGTGGCCCGCGCGCCCGCACAACCGGAAAGGGACCGCACCACCATGCCACCCAGCGCACCCGACGACGCCACCGCGCCCCACCACGACGTCGCCGACTTCAACGCCAGGCTGCTGATCCTCGAAGAGCTCTGCTTCCGCCTGAAGTTGCTGCCGCCGTACCCCGGCCCCTCGCCGCGCGACGACGAGGACGCCGACTGGGACCCGGACGCCACCGACGAGGCCGCCTACGCCTACTACCGTGACCTGCCGATACCCACGGCGGCCGCGGCCCGGGTCGAGTCGCTGGTGCTGGACGGCGGCAACCGGACCATGCTCGACGTGGCACCGTTCTGGGACGGCGAGGACGACCGGTTCGACATCAGGGACTGGAGCGACATCGCCCGGCTGCCCAACCTCCGTCAGCTCGCCACCGCCGGCCCGTTGCCCCGGGAGCACCGCCGGCTGCTGCGCGCGCACGGCGTCATCGTCCGGGACGCCGCCCACCGGGCGCTGGTGTCCAGCACCCGCACCCACACCGTCGCCGGCCAGCCCGTGCGGGCCACCGTCGAACTCGCCCACGACGGCGTGATCGAGGGGCTGTTGGCCGGGTTCGCCGAGCGGACCGTCGAGGAGTGGGCCGACGGCTGGGAACTGCGCCGCGGCTCCGCCCGGTTCCGGCTGGGCAGGACGGAGCACTGGGGCACCCCGTGCTGGGAGTTGCGCACCCCGGACTACGGCCTCCTGCCGCTGTCGGCCGACGGCGCCGAGCCGCGCTGGTCCACCTCGACCAGCGGCTCGTTGCGCCTGCTCGGCGCCCAGGAGCGCTGCCTGGCCGCCGCGCTGGGCCCGGACGAGGCGCCGGGCCCGGCGCCGGACCTGCGGGAGACCCTGCTGGTCGAGCCGGGCGCCGACCGGGCCGCCGACGTGGTGCTGGAACGGCACGCCCCCGGCGACGGCGACTCCGGCTGGCGGCTGCGCCGGCGCGGCTCCACCGACCGGCCGGACGACGGCTGGTCGCGCCACCCGCTGGTCCGCCTCTGGGAGACCCGCCCCGGCGCGCTGCCCGTGCTGGCGCTGCCGGTCGGCTACACGGTCACCCTGGACGTGGACGACGTGGTGGCCATCACCGCCCCGGACGGCTCCCCCCGGGCCACCGCGGTGCTGCCCCTGCCGGACGGCGGCCTCTCCCAGCTGGAGAACGCCTGACGCCCATCGACGGTGGTGGTCGTAGGCGCTCCGCGCCTACGACCACCGGCCCAAGGCCGCTACGGCCGGCCACCGCCCGGCCGGCGGCCACCGGCGGGCCGGACCAGGCACCCACGGCAGGCGCCGAGGGCACGAAACCCGCACCGCCGGCCGGCGGCAACGCGCCGCCCACGCCGGACACTCGCCGCCGGCCGGACCACACCCCACCCGCGGCACCCGGCAGCGAACGCCAGACGGTCAGCCCCGGGAGCTCCGGCCGGCGACCAGGCGCCGCCCACCCGGGCGGACCAGGCACCCACGGCAGGCACCGCCCCGACCACCGGCAGGCCCCGGAGCCGGGTGCCGGCCGGACCACAGGCCACCAGCGGCACCCGGCGACGGAGCGCCCGCCGGCCGCCGGTCACCCCCCGCCCACCCCCAACGGCGGCGCCCGACCCGCACCGGCCGCCGGCGACTCGCCGTCAGCGCACGACACGTGCCGGCCCGAACGCGGCACCGTTCGCGGGCCGGGCGTCAACTCCCCGTCGGGGGCAGGTGCTTGTAGAAGAAGGCGCAGTCGCGCAGCACGCCGCCCGACTCGGCGGCGAAGTCGGGGACGGTGCCGTAGTGGGTCCAGCCGGCGGAGCGGTAGAGCCGCTCCGCCGGGGTGTCGGCCTCGGTGTCCAGCAGCAGCAGCCGCCGGCCCTCCGCCGCCGCGGCCCGCTCGGCCGTGGCCAGCAGGGCGCGGCCGAGGCCGCGCCCCCGCACGCCGGGGCGCACCACCAGCTTGACCACCTCGGCCCGGTGCCGCCCGGTGGGCATCGGCACCCGGGCCAGGCTGACGGTGCCCAGCACGACGCCGTCCTCCCTGGCCACCCAGACGGTCAGCGTGCCCTCGGCGACGGCGGCCCGCCGGCCGCGCCACCACTCCTCGGCGGCGGCCGGTGACAACGGCCGCAGGAAGCCGAGCGAGACGCTGCCGGCGACCGACTCCACCAGCAGCTGGGCCAGTTGCGGGACCGACTCGTCGAACTCGGCGGGGGTCAGCGGGCTGATCGGGGCGGCGCTCACGGCAGCACCACCGCGAGCGCGTAGCGGACCGGGTCCGGGCCGGGGCAGCGGAAGCGGGAGGCGCCCCAGAGCCGGAACCGCAGGCAGGCGCCGGCCTCGACGCGCTGCTCCTGGCCGCCGTTCACGGCGATCTCCAGCGTGCCGGCCAGCACCCAGATGTGCTGCTCGACGCCCGGCACCGGCGGCCCGTCGTAGGCGATGTCGGCGCCCGGCGCCAGCTCGACCTCCAGCAGCTCGGCGCGCAGCCCCGGGTGAGGCGGGGAGACCGAGCGGCGGACGAGGCCGGCGGGCTCGTCCCGCCAGACCGGCTGCCGGTCGGGGCCGACCAGCTCGGCCGGCTCGGTCTCGACCTCGGCCAGCAGCCGCGACATGGTGCGCTCGTAGGCGGCGCAGAGCCGGTTGAGCAGGGTGGCGGTGGGGCTGATCTCGGCCCGCTCCAGCCGGGAGAGGGTGGACCGGCTGACGCCGGTGCGGCGCGCCAGCTCGTCCAGCGACCACCCGCGTTCCACCCGCAGCTCGGCCAGCCGGCCGGCCAGCCGGGCGTCCAGCCGGGCGTCCAGCTCGCCCACACTCTCGTTTCCCATATTCGAGAGCATATCCCAGATCAGGGAAATCCCTCGTCAGAGCCTCCCGGCCGCCGGCGGGGAGTGGTCGCCAGGATCAACGGTCCACCACCCACCCCGCGTCGGTCGGTCATGGGCCGGAGCCTTCCACACCCCGCCCGCGCCCCTCGGGGGCCGGGCGGAACGTCACCCCAGGCCGGTGCCGCTGAGCCGGCCGGCCAGCCGCCAGGTGCGGCGCCTGGCCTCCTCGCCGCCCATCCCGGTCTGGGTCAGGACCACCTCGGTCGCGCCCGCGTCCCGGTAGCTCCGGATGCCGGCCGCAACCGTCTCCTCGTCGCCGAGGATGGCCAGCTCGCCGGCCCGCGTCGCCCCGCTCAGCTCGATCGCCCGGCGGTAGGAGGGGATCGACTCGTAGAAGGCCAGCTCCTCGGTGGCGACCTCCCGCACCCGGGCCACGTCCTCGGTGACCACCGCCGGCACCAGCGCGACCACCCGGGGCGCCGGCCGCCCCGCGGCCTCGGCCGCCGCCGTGATCGCCGGCACGATCCACTCCCCCAGCGCCCGCGGCCCGGCGAGGAACGGCAGCGTCCCGTCGGCGAGTTCACCGGTCACCGCGAGCGCCCGCGGCCCCATCGCGGCCACCAGCAGCGGCGGCACCGCCTCGGCGCCCGGCAGCGCCACCGGCAGCCGGGGCGCCGCGCTCAGCAACTCGCCCCGGAAGTCCACCGCGCCGTCCACCAACAGCGGACGGAGCGCGGTGAGGAACTCCCGCAGCCGGTCGACCGGCCGCTCGAAGCGCACCCCGAAGGCGCTCTCCATCAGCGCCTTCCCGCCCAGCGCCAGCCCCAGTTGGAACCGCCCCCGGGTGGCGGCCTGGGCGGTCAGCGCCTGCCCGGCCACCAGCACCGGGTGCCGGGCGAAGACCGGGATGGCCGAGGTGCCCAGGGCCAGCCGGGGCACCGCGTGTCCGACGATCCCGGCCAGCGCGGCGGCGTCGTAGTCGAACCGCTGCCCGAACCAGCCGGCGGCGACCCCGGCCGCCTCGGCCTCCCGGGCCCGCGCCACCACCGCGTCCACATAGTTCCCCTGCCCCGGGTGGGGGCCGGACAGCACCACTCCGATATCCATGCCACCGCCAACCGGGGCTCTCCCGGGCGCTATTCCCCCGATCCCCCGGTTCCCCCGTTCGGGTCAACCTGGTCCAACTCGCCGCGTTCCACGCAGAACTCGTTGCCCGAGGGGTCCTGGAGCACCACCCAGCCGCGCCCGTCGGGACGGGTGTGGTCCGCGAGCTGGCGGGCGCCGAGGGACAGCGCCCTGGCCACCTCGGCGGACCGGGTGCGGCCGGTCGGTCGCAGGTCGAAGTGGAGCCGGTTCTTGGCCGCCTTCCCCTCCCCGACCCGGACGAAGAGCAGCCCGGGCCCGCCGGCCGGGTCCTCGACCAGCACCTCGTCGTCGCCCGGCGCGTCGATCCCCGAGATCGACCAGCCCAACAACTCGGCCCAGAATCCGGCGAGTTCGTAGGGCTCATCGGAGCAGTCGAAGGTGATGTGACGGATGCTGGGGTACATGCGGGCGCCCTCCGGTCGGCCTGGCCGCCGCCCGACGTCCGGACGGCCCCGCCAGAATCCCCGCCCGCGCCCCCCCGGGTCGAACGAATACCCGCCGGCGTACGGACCAGCCGGCGTACGGACCAGCCGGGCGCCGGCTACCCGTCGGCCCCGGGGAACCGCAGTTCGTCGATCGCGGTCAGGTCCAGGCCGTAACGGGCGTACACGGCCACGGTGTTCTCGGTGACCAGCGCGTCCGGCGGGAAGCCGAGCACCGCCGCCGTCGCCCGCACCCGCTCCTCGTCCGCCCCCTCGATCTCCAGGTACGGCGGGATCAGCGGCCAGTGGTCCAGCTCCAGCCGGACCCCGTCCAGCAGCCAGGAGGCCCGCCGGTTCTCCTGGTAGCCCCGGCTGCGCAGGCCCGCCAGGCCGAGCAGGGCGTGGGTCTGCTCGAAGTCGCCCACCGTGGTCTCGGTCTCCAGGGTGCCGCCGATGTCCGGGGAGAGGATCTCCTTCACGCACAGCGTCACGGACGTCCCGTCGTCCCGCAGCCGCACCCAGCGGTCGGGGTGGGCCGGGATGGTGTCGTAGACGTGCCGGCGCTGGAGCCGTTCGCCCCGGAACACTCCGCCGAACCGCTCGACGCGTTCCGCGACCGCGGCCGGCGCCACGTCCAGGACCTTCGCCTCGTACTCGATCTCACGTGCCACCCGAGGACCCTAGTCAGCCGAACGGGCCTGGCACCAGCGGCCGTTGCCCCGGCGCCTGGCGCGGGTGCGGCGGCGGCCTGGAGAGTCCGGCCGCCGGCCGCGGTCGGTAGGCTCGGCCGACATCGCCGGTCGGTGGGAGGTGACGGTGTGATGGAGCGGGACCGGGCCTGGGCCGAGGCGGCCGAACGGCGGCTGCGGGCCGCCGTCGGCGGGCCGACTCCCCTGTGCCGCCTGCCGTTTCCGGCGTTCGACGGGCTGGCCGTCTACGCCAAGGACGAGTCCGCCCTGCCCTCGGGGAGCACCAAGGAGCGACTGGTCGCGGCGCTGCTCGGGCACGCGCTGCGGCGCGGCGCGCTGGCCGCCGGCACGCCGGTGGTGGCGGCCACCGGCGGCCCGGTCGCGGTGGCCGGGGCGCGGTTGGCCGGGGTGCTGGGGCTGCCGTTCACCGCCCTGGTTCCGGCCCGCACGCCCGGCCCGGCGCTGGCCCGGATCGAGGCGGCGGGCGGCCGGTGGGTGCGCGGCACCCGGCCGCCGGCCGCGGTGCAGGCGGAGGCGGCCGAACTGGCGCGGCGGACCGGCGGGTTCTTCCTCGACCACTTCACCGACGCCGAGGCGGCGGTGACCGCCTGGGGTGCGCCGACCATCGCCGACGAGCTCCTCGGCCAGCTCGCCGCCGAGCCGCCGCCGGGTTCCCGGCCGCGGTGGATCGTCGTCGGCCTCGGCACCGGCACCACCGCGGCCACCGTGGGCCGGCACCTTCGGCGGCACGGCCTGGCCCCGGGCACCCGGCTGGCCGGTGTGGACCCGGAGCACTCGGCCTACTTCCCCGCCTGGGCCTCCGGGGCCGGCGACTACGGGACCGGGATGCCTTCCCGGATTCCCGGCATCGGCCGCCCGCGCACCGAACCCGGCTTCAGGCCGGAGCTGTTGGACCTGGTCATCCCCGTGCCTGACGCCGCGTCGGTGGCGGGGATGCGCTGGCTGCACGCCCGGGCCGGCCGGTTCGCCGGGCCGGCCGGTGGCACCGTGCTGTGGGGTGCCTGCCATCTGCTGGCCAGGCTGCGGCAGGCGGGGGCCGACGGCAGTGTGGTCGTCGTGCTCGGGGACGGGGCCGACGGCTACCGGAGGACCCATCTGGACCCGGCGTGGCTGCGGGCGCGGGGGCTGGACCCGGCGCCGTACGAGGCGGTACTGGACGCCTTCAGCACCGATCCGGCCGCGCCCTGGCCCACCGCCCCGGCCCACTGACCAGCGGCCGAACCATCCCGACCAACGGTCCGACCCGAACGGCCCCGCCCACAACGGACCGGCCAACGGCGGAGCAACCCACGACGGACCGGCCAACGACGGACCAGCCAACGGCGGAGGGGCCAACGGCGGTCGCGCGGCGACGCGTTCGGGCCGCGCGGACCCCGCGGGCCCGGCCGCCCGGTTCCAACGGCCGGCGCCCGGCGCCCCGTTCAGGCCGCGGGCGCCCGGGCGCGGGCGGCGCGCTTGTGCTGGGCGTCCCGCCAGGCGGCGACCAGCACCGGCGCCAGCGAGACCAGCAGCGCCGCCACCAGCGCGACGGTGAGCCCCCACGGCACGTGGGCGGTCTCCTCGGCGCGCCACTGCACCCAGGCCATCGGCAGGAAGGCCAGGCCCAGCAGGGCGTTGGTGAGCAGCAGCGCCCGGGCCGTCCGGCGGACCGAGGCCGCGTCGGCCGGGCGGTTGCTGGTGCTGGCCCGGGCCGCGGCGGCCCAGCGGTCGGCGGGCGGCGGCAGCTCGTCCAGCGGGGTGGTCCTGGCCACCGCCAGCGCGCAGCCGATCATCAGCACGGTGAGCCCCGCGTAGACGAAGACCGGCAGGAAGGCGGCCCCGACGCTCCGGTCGGTCCAGGCGTCCACCCCGCCGGGGCCGATGTGCCGCGGGACGCGGTCGGGCAGGTCGGGGTAGCGCAGCACCCCCCAGAGGGTCAGGGCCGCCAGCAGCAGCACGCTCGGCGCCGCCCACCACAGCAGCGGGCCCAGGGCGCGCCTGGCCCCCGGTCGGTCGTCCGTTCCCATGCCGCGCGGCTACCCCCCTGGTCGCGTTCCATTCCTTTGCGTCCGCATCGCACGCGACCCCGGGCCAGCGCGCCGGGACAGTGTCACGAGGTCATCGCGGCGACCGAGCGGGCGCGGGCCGCGTTCGCAGTCGAACACGGCCGGCTCGGCCGGTGCCCGCCGGCGGTGGGCTGGCGGGCACCGGCGCGGGGTCAGAGCGTCCGCTCCAGCCGCTCGGCCAGCAGCTTGGCGAACCGCGCCGGGTCGCCCAGCTGGCTTCCCTCCGCCAACAGGGCCATGCCGTAGAGGAGTTCGGCGGTCTCGCCGAGGGCGGGGGCGGTCGCGTCGCTGGCGTGCGCCGCCCGCAGCCCGGTCACCAGGCCGTGGTCCGGGTTCAGCTCCAGGATGCGCTTGCTCTCCGGCACCTCCTGCCCCATGGCCCGGTAGAGGTTCTGCAACGCCGGGGTCACGTCGCCGGCGTCGGTGACCACGCAGGCCGGGGAGACGGTCAGCCGGCTGGAGAGCCTGACCTCCTTGACCTCGTCCTTCAGCCGCTCGGTCAGCCAGCCCAGCAGCTCGGCGAACTCGGCCTGCTGGCGCTCCCGTTCGGCCTTGGTCTCCTCGCCGGTCTCCTCCTCCGACTCCAGCTCGGCCTCGCCCTGGGCGATGGACCGCAGCTGCTTGCCGTCGAACTCCGGCACCGAGCCGACCCACACCTCGTCGACCGGGTCGGTGAGGATGAGCACCTCAAGGCCCCTGGCCTGGAACGCCTCCAGGTGCGGGGAGTTCTCCACGGCGGTGCGGGACTCGCCGGTCATGTAGTAGATGTGCTGCTGCCCGTCCTTCATCCGCTCCACGTACTCCTGGAGGGTGGTCAGCTTCTCCTTGTCCCGGGTGGTGGCGAAGGAGCAGACCTTCAGGATGGCGTCGCGGTTGTCGTAGTCGTTGAGCAGGCCCTCCTTGACGACGCGGCCGAACTCCCGCCAGAAGGTGGCGTAGTTCTCCTCGCGCTTGGTCATCATCTCCTTGATGGTGGAGAGCACCTTCTTCACCAGCCGGCGGCGCATCAGCTGGATCTGCCGGTCCTGCTGGAGGATCTCCCGGGAGACGTTCAGCGACAGGTCCTGCGCGTCCACCACGCCCTTGACGAAGCGCAGGTAGTCGGGGACGAGCGCCTCGCAGTCCTCCATGATGAAGACGCGCTTCACATAGAGCTGCACGCCGCGCTTGTTGGCCTGGGAGAACAGGTCGTGGGGCGCGTGCGACGGGATGAACAGCAGCGACTGGTACTCGAAGGTGCCCTCGGCGCGCAGCTGGATGGTCTCCAGCGGGTCCGTCCAGTCGTGGCTGATGTGCTTGTACAGCTCGTGGTACTCCTCGTCGCTGACCTCGTCCCGCGACCTGGCCCAGAGGGCCTTCATGGAGTTGAGCGTCTCCGGCTCCGGCGGGGCCTGCTCGGCGGCCGCGGCGTCGTCCGCGCCCTCCGCGCCCTCCGCGTCCTCGGCCTCCTGGGCCGGGGCGGGCGCGGGCCGCTCGACGGCCATCCGGATCGGCCAGGTGATGAAGTCGGAGTACCGCTTGACGATCTCCCGGATCTTCCACGGGGAGACGTAGTCGAAGAGCTGGTCCTCGGTGTCCTCCGGCTTCAGCCGGAGGGTGACGGCGGTGCCCTGCGGCGGGTCGGCCACCGTCTCGACGGTGTAGCCGCCCTCGCCGGTCGAGGTCCAGCGGGTGCCCTCGGTCTCGCCGGCGGCGCGGGTCACCAGGGTGACCTCGTCGGCGACCATGAAGCTGGCGTAGAAGCCGACGCCGAACTGCCCGATGAGCCCCTCGGCCGAGGAGGCGTCCTTGGCCTCCTGGAGCTTGGCCAGCAGCTCCGCCGTCCCCGACTTCGCGATGGTGCCGATGAGCCGGACCACCTCGTCCCGCGACATCCCGATGCCGTTGTCCCGCACGGTGAGGGTGCGGGCCTCCTGGTCGGTCTCGATCTCGATGTGGAGGTCGTCGACATCGGCGTTGAGCGAGTCGTCCCGCAGGGCCTCGATGCGCAGCTTGTCCAACGCGTCGGAGGCGTTGGAGATCAACTCGCGCAGAAACACATCCTTGTTCGAGTAGATCGAGTGGATCATCATCTGGAGAAGCTGGCGCGCCTCTACCTGGAACTCGAACGTCTCGGTCGGCATGGTCGTGGAATCCTTCACGTCGGTCGCTCGGTACGGAAACCTGGCGCACCGCCCCCCTTGGTGCCACCGTCCGGGGACCTGGCCCGGGAGACGTGTGCTCTCCCGATGGTAGGCGAGCACGGGGGCTCCGCCAGGGCGTCCCCGGTGGCCGGCGAGGGGGGCCGGCGGGGTGGAACGGCTGGTCGGGGCGGGGGCCGGTCAGCGGTCCCGGACGGCGGCCAGGTAGTCGCCGATCGCGTCGTGGTTGCGGGTCAGCAGCGCGATCCGGCGGGCCATGGCGTCCCGTTCGCGCTCCAGCAGGGCGAGCATCTCCGGGGTGGCCTCGGAGAAGTGGATGTCCCGGGGGCGGTTCAGGCAGGGCAGGATCTGCCGGATGATCCGGGTGGGCAGCCCCGCGTCGAGCAGTCCGCGGATCTGCTGGACCCGGTCGACGAACTCCTCGGAGTAGGCCCGGTAGCCGTTGGCGCACCGGGCCGGGGTGATCAGCCCCTGTTCCTCGTAGTAGCGCAGCAGTCGGCGGGAGATCCCGGTGCGCTCCGCCAGCTCCCCGATACGCATGTGATCCACCTCACGACGACATGGCTTTACCTTCACACGAGTGTGAGGGTTCCAGGATGGCCGGGCGACAGCCACCCCCGAGGAACGGACCGCCCCGATGCCCATCCGCCCCACCGCCGACACCGTCGAGACCCCCGCCCACCAGCGGCTCTACGACTACAGCCCGATCGTCGAACGCCCGCCACTGCGGTGGCCCGGCGGCGCCCGGGTGGCCTGCTACCTGGCGCTGAACATCGAGCACTACCGGGTGGACCGCCCGGCCACCAGCATCTTCCCCGACACGGCGCGGCTGGTGCCCGACCCGCTCAACTACGGCTGGCGCGACTACGGCCCCCGGGTCGGCTTCTGGCGGGTGCTGGAGAGCCTCGACCGGCACGGCGTCCGGGCCAGCGTGATGCTCAACTCCGAGGCGGGCGAGCGCTATCCGGCGATCGTTCGGGCCGGGGTCGAGCGGGACTGGGCCTGGGTCGCGCACGGCCGGAACAACTCCACCTTCCAGGCCGACCTGGCGATCGACGAGGAGCGACGCTACCTCACCGAGGTGGTGGCCGACATCGAGCGGACCACCGGCCGCCGGCCGCGCGGCTGGCTCGGCCCGGCCCTGACCGAGAGCTTCCACACCCCCGCGCTCCTCGCCGAACTGGGCCTGTCCTACGTGCTCGACTGGACCAACGACGACCAGCCGTACCCGCTGCGGGTGCCGGGGATGCTCGGGGTGCCCTACTCGGTCGAGCTGAACGACATCACGCTCTTCGTCGGCGGGCACGCCAGCGGCCCCGACTTCGTCCGGGTCGTCAAGGACCAACTGGCCCGGCTGCACGCCGAGTCCGCCACCAGCGGCCGGGTGCTGCCGCTGGCGCTGCACCCGTTCGTCATCGGGCAGGCGTTCCGCGCCCGCTACCTCGACGAGGTGCTGGCGCACCTGGCCGGGCACCCGGACGTCTGGCTGACCACCAGCGACGAGATCGCCGCCCACTACGCGGCCCAGGCCGACCCGGCCCCGGCCCCGACCCCGGTGGAAAGGGCGTGAGAAAGGCCACCTCGACAGCGTTCCGGAACACCCGGCGGAAACGCGCGGCCATCCACCGCAACGGCGGGAAACAAAACGGCAATCCGGCGATCTCATCGTCGCCGAAAACCGAAGGGAACGGGTTGACGAGGGGAAATGGCGCTGTCTAACGTCGATTCCCGGAGAACGGGCGAAACCCGCCCGGAATTTCGTCCGTCCACGCAGGTCACCCCGTATCGGTGGCACGCCGGCCAACCCCGCCGGAATTCCCCGGAACCGCCCGCAGAAGCCGTTCCCCGCCGCCGGCGCACCCGCGCCCCACCGGCACGCCCGAGCACTGGAGACGCATTCCGCATGAGCACGGCCCAACGCACCCAGAAGAATTCCCGGCAGCCCGCGACCGAGGTCCCGCCGGGCGAGGAGCTGTTGGCCACGGCCGACGACCCCCAGCCCGGCCTGCGCCCCTACCTGGAGGTGAAACGGGCCGCCCTGCTGGCCCGGGAGGAACGGGCCAAGACCAGTCCCGGCATCCTGCCGCACAAGCTGCGCGCCCAGACCACCGCCGAGTCCCGCAGCGGGGTGCGGCGCGTCCGGATCCGGCACCACCAGATCATCAGCGACTCGCCGCTGGACTTCGCCGGCTACGACCTCGGGCCCTCCTCGCCGGAGATCCAGCTGGGCGTGCTCTCCAGCTGCCTCACCCATGTCTTCCTGATCCAGGCGGCCCGGCTGCGGGTGCCGCTGGACGCGCTGGAGGTCGAGGTCGAGGGGGTGCACGACCCACGGGCCGGGAAGTCGGGCTTCGAGCAGGTCCCGGTCTACCCGCACCAGATCGGCTACACGGTGCGGGTGACCTCGCCGGCGACCGAAGAGCGGATCAGGGAGCTGCACGAGGCCGTGGAGCGCGAGTGCCCGATCTACAACCTGCTGATCAACCCGCAACAGATCAGCGGGCGCGTGGTGTTGACCGGCAGCCCGCGCGAGGTCTGAGCGGGGGCCGCCGGTCGGCCGCCGGGGTCACCCAGGCGGCCGCTCGCCCGCCGCGACGGCGACCGGCAGCCGGTTCTCCGGCGGCGGCAGCGGGCAGGTGGCGAACTCGGTGTAGGCGCACGGCGGGTTGGTCGCCCGGTTGAGGTCCACGGTCAGCCGGCCGTCATCGGCCGGCGCCGGCAGCGCGAGCACCCGGCCGGGCCGGTGGCCGCTCGCCCCCGAGGTGGTATCGGTGAAGAGCACCGTCAGCCCCGCTCCGGCACCGTTGAACGCGGTCAACCGGTGCCGCGCGCCGCCCAGTTCGAACTCCACCTGGCCCGGCGCCTGGTAGACGTGCTCCAGCCCGGGCAGCACCGCCGGCACGGTCACCGCGCGTGGCTCGGCGAACGGCAGGAACCGGCCCGGCCTGACCCAGGCCGGGTCGGGCCGGTGGGTCGGGGTCCCGGCGTAGCCCGTGCGGGCCGGGTGGTCGGGGTGCCGCGGGCGCAGCAGGAACTGGCCGCCCCGCACGGCGACTTCGAGGAGTGCCGCGCCGAAGGCGGCCCGCCACGGGCCTGCTTCGAGCCGGCCGACGACCAGCCGGCCGGTGCGGCGCCGGCCGGCCAGCCGCAGCTCCTCCCCGTCGGTCAACTCCACCAGCACGCCGTGTTCCTCGTCGGCCCACCAGCTGCCGGGTGCGTCCGGGTAGCGGGTCGGCTCCGGGGTCAGCCAGTGCAGTCCGGTGACGGCCAGGAAGCCGTGCGGATCGCGCAGCGCCGCCTCCCGGGCCGCCCGCCAGCGCCGCCAGTCGGCCAGGAACCCCGCGTCGGTGACGGGTGTCTCGGGCATCGGGTCCTCCGTCGTCAGGGGGTGGCCGGCTCGGCGCCGGCCGGGGTGAGGGGGCCGCGGGCGCCGGGGATCGCGGCCAGCAGCTCCTCGGTGTACGGGTGGGTCGGCCGGGCGAACACCTCGGCCACCGGCCCGCGTTCCACGACCCTGCCGTGCCGCATCACCAGCACCTGGTCGCAGACCTGCCGGACCACCGCCAGGTCGTGTGAGATGAACACGTAGCTGAGCCCCAACTCCCGGCGCAGCTCGGCGAGCAGGTCCAGGACCCGGGCCTGCACCGACACGTCCAGCGCCGAGACCGGCTCGTCCAGTACCAGCAGCCGCGGGGTGAGTGCCAACGCGCGCGCGATGCACACCCGTTGGCGCTGACCGCCGGAGAGTTCGGCGGCCCGCCGGTGCCGGACGGCGGCCGGCAGCCGGACCAGCTCCAGCAGTTCGGCGACCCGGGCCGCGCGGCCCCGCACGCCGAAGGCGCGCAGCGGCTCCGCGATGGCCTGGGCGACGGTGAAGGTGGGGTCGAGGGAGCCGTAGGAGTCCTGGAAGACCGGCTGGATGTCGCGACGCAGCCGGCGCAGCTCGCCACGCGACGCGGTGGCCAGGTCGACGCCGTCCAGCAGCACCCGGCCCGCGTCCGGGCGGTCCAGCCGCAGCAGCAGCTCGGCCGTGGTGGACTTGCCGGAGCCGGACTCGCCGACGATGCCCAGCGAGCCGCCGCGCGGCACGGTGAAGCTGACCGAGTCCACCGCGACGACCCGCTCCCGGGAGCCGTTCGCGGTCCTGACGGTGAACTCGCGGCGCAACTCCTCTACGGTCAGCAGCGGTTCGGCGTCGGCCGGGGCCGGTGGCGCCGGTGGCGCGGTCATCGAGGGCGCGGCGGCGACCAGTTCGCGGGTGTAGGGGTGCCGGGGCGCGCCGATCACCTCGGCGCTCGGCCCGTCCTCCACCACCCGCCCCTCGGACATCACGGCGACGTGCCCGGCGCGTTCGCCGGCCACCGCCAGGTCGTGGGTGATCAGCAGCAGCCCGGCGCCGGTCTCGGCGGTGAGCCGACCGAGCAGGTCCAGGATGTGGCGCTGCACGGTGACGTCCAGCGCGCTGGTCGGCTCGTCGGCGATCAGCAGCCGGGGGCCGGCGGCCAGCGCGACGGCGATCAGCACCCGCTGGCACATCCCGCCGGACAGCTCGTGCGGGAACCGGTCGGCGGTGCGGGCCGGTTCGGGCAGCCCGGCCTCGCCGAGCAGTTCCTCGGCGCGACGCCTGGCCGACGCGGCGCCGGTGGCCAGCCCGTGCACCCGCAGCGCCTCGGCGACCTGGGCGCCGACCCGCTGGACCGGGTTGAGCGAGGCGGTGGGGTCCTGCGGGACGAAGCCGATCTCCCGGCCGCGCACCCGGGACAGCTCCCGGTCGGGCCGGCCGAGCAGCTCGCGGCCGGCCAGCCGCACCGAGCCGGTGACGGTGCCCGCCGCCGCGGGCAGCAGGCCGAGCGCGGCCAGCCCGACGGTGGACTTGCCCGAGCCCGACTCGCCGACCAGCGCGAGCGTCTGCCCGGCGGGCACGGTGAGGTCGGCGCCGCGCACCGCGGGCACGGTGCCGCGCCTGGTCCGGTAGTCGACCCGGAGGTTCTCGATCCGCAGCAGCGGCTCCGCGTCGCTCCTCGGGTGGTCCGAACCGGTCGTCAGGGATGCGGGTCTGGTCAGGTGTGCCGTCATGTGGGAACTCCGGAGCGCTCCAGCGCGCGGGCGACGCGGCTGGTGGCGAGCACGATCAGGGCGATGACCAGGCCGGGGAAGGTGGTCAGCCACCAGGCGGTGGAAACGTAGTCCCGGCCCTGGGCGACCAGCGCCCCCAGCTCCGGCGCCGGTGGCGCGGCGCCGAAGCCGAGGAAGCTGAGGGCGGCCACGGAGAGCACCGCGCCGCCGATGTCCAGCGCGGCCAGCACCAGCACCGGCGGGGCCGCGTTGGGCAGCACGTGCCGCAGCAGGATCGCCGGGGTGCGCTGCCCGCTGGTGACGGCCGCCCGGACGTAGGTGCTGGTGCGGATGCGCAGCACCTCGGCCCGCACCACCCGGGCGAAGCCGGGGATGCCGGCGACGCCCACGGCGATCGCCACGTTGGTGGTGCCGAAGCCCAGGATGGAGACCACGGCCAGGGAGAGCAGCAGCCCGGGGATCACCACCAGGACCTCGACCAGCCGCATCAGGAGCTGGTCCAGCCAGCCGCCGAGGTAGCCGGCGAGCAGGCCGAGCAGCGCGCCGACGGTCAGCGAGAGCGCCACCGCCAGCAGCCCGGCCACCAGCGAGATCCGGGTGCCGTGCACCACCCTGGCGTAGAGGTCACGGCCCAGGTTGTCGGTGCCGAACCAGTGCTCGGCGCCCGGTTCGGCGAGCCCACGGGCGGCGTCGGTGAGCAGCGGGTCCCGCCCGGTGAACAGCGAGGGGAACAGCGCCCAGCCGGCGACCAGCAGCAGGTAGAGCACGGCGGCCAGCAGCAGCGGCCGGCGGAGCAGCCGGCGCGGCACGCCGGCCGGCCGGTCGGGCGGCGCCGGCGTGGCGGCGGGCCCGGCCGGTGGCGGGGGCTTGTCGAGGATGGTCGGGGCGGTGTCGAGGGCGGTGTGGGAGGGGTCGGCCACGGTTCTTCCCGTCTCAGGCGGCCCGCAGGACGATCCGGGGATCGACCTTGGGGTAGATCAGGTCGACGGCCAGGTTGACCACCACGTAGAGCGCGCCGGCCAGGAAGACCAGGGCGCGGATCACCGGGAAGTCGTGGGCGCCGATGGACAGGGCGGTCAGCCGGCCGATGCCCTCGCGGGCGAAGACGGTCTCGGTGACCACGGCCCCGGCGACGATGCCGCCGATCATCAGTCCGAAGAGGGTCATCGCCGGGATGGCCGCGTTCCGCAGGGCGTGCGCGGTCACCGCCCGCAGCCGGCTGGCGCCCTTGGCGCGGGCGGTGCGCACATAGGGCTCGGCGAGCGCGGTGCGCAGGCTCCGGCCCAGCACCTGGGCCAGCAGCCCGATGCCGGGCAGCGCCAACGCGACGGCGGGCAGCACGAGTTGGTCGATGGTGCCGGCGCCGAAGGCGGGGAACCAGCCGAGTCCGAAGGAGAAGACCTGGAGCAGCAGGATGCCGGTCCAGAAGCTGGGCAGGGCGTTGCCGAGCACGGTGGCCGACAGCACCGCGGAGCGTAGCGGCGCGGTGGGCAGCAGGCTGCCGGCCACCGCCGCCGCGACGCCGATGACCAGCGTCAACAGCAGGGCGGCGGCGGCCAGTTCCAGGGTGGCGGGCAGTGCCCGGCCGAGCACGGCGGTGACCTCGTCGCCGCTGCGGAAGGAGGTGCCGAACTCCAGCCGGGCCGCGTTGGCCACGAACTCCAGGTACTGCCGGTACACCGGCTGGTCCAGGCCGAGTTCGGCGCGCAGCTCGTCGGCGGCGGCCCGGTCCACCGCCGAGCCCTCGCCGCCCGCGCCGCGCAGCATCACCGAGACCGGGTCGCCGGGCACCAGGTGCAGCACGAGGAAGGACACGGTCAGCGCCGCCCACAGCACGAAGACGCCGTTGACGACGCGGACCAGCACGTACCGGGTCACGAGGCGAGCCAGACCTCGTTGAGGAGTGGCTTGCCCTCGATGTCGGTGTGGAAGCCGCCGACCGCGCTCGCGTGACCGTAGGCGGAGACCCGGTCCAACACCGGCACGGAGTAGCCCTGTTCGATGATCCGGCGCTGCGCGAGCTCGGCGATCTCCTGGCGCTCGGCGGCGTCCACCGTGGTCTGGAGGGAGTTGAGCAGCTCGTCCAGCTCCTCGTCGGGGTGGTTGTAGAGCATGCTCATCTCGGGGTGGAACGAGGAGTAGACCAGCCGGATCACGTCCACGTCGGCGCGCGTCTGGCTCCAGGTGGCGAGGTCCCCCGGGTACTCGTCCATGGTGACGTCGGGCCAGGTGGCGATCGGGTCGAGGACCAGCTCGATGCCGACCTCGGCCCACTGCTGCTGGGCGAGTTCGTGCTGCTGCTCGGACTGCCGGTTGCCGCTCTGGTAGGTGATGGTGAGGCTGAGCCGTTCGCCGTCGGCGTTCTGGCGTATGCCGTCCTCGCCGACGGTGTCCCAGCCGGCGCCGTCGAGCAGTTCGGCGGCCGCCTCGGGGTCGTACCTGACCAGGTCGGACTGGTCGACGTGGCCGGGGTTGGTGGAGGTCAGCACGCCGGTGGCGGGCTCGCTGACGCCGTTGAAGACGGCCGCGACGATGGCCTCCCGGTCCAGGGCGAGGCCGAGGGCGCGCCGGGTGTCGGGGTGTTGCAGCTTGGGGCTGTGGACGAGCGGGATGTAGGGGATGGCGATGGCCGGCAGCACCACGCTGTCCACCACGTACCGCTCGTCGGCGGCCAGCTGCTGCTGCCCGGCGGCCGGTACGGACTCGATGACGTCCACCTGGTCGCTGGTGAGGCTGCCCTGGCGGACGCTGTCCTCGGGCACGCCCTCCAGCACCACCCGTTCCACGTGCGCGGCGCCCTGGTTCTCGGCGAGCGGCGAGGCCCAGGCGTAGTCGTCGCGCCGGGTCAGCTCCACGGAGGACTCGGGGGTGAAGGCGGCCAGGGTGAACGGCCCGGAGGCGGCGAACTCGCCGAGGCAGAGGGCGGCCGGCTCGTTGCCGAGCGAGTCGGGCGAGAGCTGCACCAGGGACTGGGTCGCGGTGGCCTGGAGGAACTGCGCGTTGGGCTCGGCGAACTCGACGGTGACGGTGAACTCGTCGTCCACGACGGTCTGTTCGTAGCCGGCGAGGAAGCTGCCGGCCTGCGGGGCGAGCGCGCCGAGTTCGATGACGGCGTCGAAGTTGGCCTTGACCGCCTCGGCGTTGAAGGGCGCGCCGTCGCTGAAGGTGACGTCCTCGCGCAGGGTGAAGGTGAAGGCGGTGACGTCGTCGTTGACCGTCCAGTCGGTGGCCAGCCAGGGCAGCAGCTCGCCGGTGGCCGGGTCCTGTTCGGTGAGCGCGTCGGCGAGTTGCCGGCCGACGGTGCGGGAGTTGAGCTGGGGGCGCTGCCTGGGGTCCACGCAGTCGGGGGCCTCGGTGAAGGCGTAGCGGAGGGTGCCGCCGGCGACCGGTTCGCCGGCGGCGGCCGTGCCGGCACCGGCACCGCCTTCGGAGCCGGCGCCGCAGCCGGTCAGCGTGACGGCGACGGCCACGGTGAGCGCGGTGACGGCGGTTCTCGCCCGTGGGCTGGCGGGACGTGGGAGGGGCACGACGCGGGGTTCCTTCCGGGAGGGCGCGCCGGGGCCGGGCGTTCCGGCACGGCGGCAGCGGCCAGCGGCCGGCGCACCGGGCCGCGCCGCCCCGCGGTACGGCGGGGCGGCGGGCGTGTCGGTGAACTGGCGTGGGCCAGGGGTGGGTTGGGCGAGTCAGCGCGGGCGGCCTGGGGCGCGTGGCGGCCGGCGGCGGGGCGCGGCTGGCCGGGCGGTGCGGGCGCGGCTTGGCGGCGCGAACGGGTCGCGGGCGGGGCGGCGCGGCGACCCGGCGGGCGGCCGAGGGTCAGCGGCGACAGGAGGCGGAGGTGACACGTCCCAGGTCGACGTGCCGGCGCAACGTGAGAAGCGGCTGCATGAGGAGCACCTTGGGTCAGTCGGCGGCGCCCGTCAAGGGCACAGCTCACATTCTGATCATGACGTCCACATAATGGACGGAACCGATGCCTCCGAAGTCCGCATGCCGGGCTCGGCCTTCTCGCCGACCCGGCCGCCCGCCTACCATCGGCGACGTGGCCGACTCCCTTGACCTGGTGCAACTCCGCAGCTTCGTCGCCATCGCCGACTGCGGGGGCTTCGGCCGCGCCGCCGCCGCACTGCACCTGAGCCAGTCCACGGTCAGCCAGCACGTCCGGCTGCTGGAGAAGCGGTTGCACACCGACCTGGTCACCAGGGACGGTCGGCGCAGCCGGTTCACCGACGCCGGGGAGCGGCTGCTGGTCGAGGCCCGCCGCATCCTGTCCGTGCACGACCAGGCGCTGGCCCGGCTGGACGCCGCCAGCCAGTCGCGGGTGGTCATCGGCTCGGCGGAGACGGCGGCCGACCAGGTGCTGCCCGGCGTGCTGGCCAGCCTGCGGGCCGCGTTCCCGCACCACGAGGTGCAGTTCCAGATCGACCGCTCGACCCGGATGACCGAGGCGGTCGCCCAGGGCGCCATCGATCTCGCTGTGATCCTGAGCACCACCCCGGACACCCCGGGCCGCCGGGTGGGGTCGCTCCCGCTGGCCTGGTACGCGGCCCCCGACTGGCAGCCGCCGAGCGGCGCGGACAGCTGGCCGCTGGTCGCCTATGTCGAGCCCTGCGGGATGCGACAGCGGGCCCTGCACGAGCTGGCGGAGGCCGGCCACACCGTCTCCGTGGTCGCCGAGTCGACCAGCCTGGAAGGCGTGATGGGCGCCGCCCGAGCCGGCCTCGGCGTCGCCGTACTCCCGTCCGCCGGACGGGAGTTGCCGGGGCTGGTGGCCCGCGACGACCTGCCGGGCCTGGGCCTGGCCGCGGTGCACCTGACGGCCCGCCGGGGCCTGGACATCGACCTGGAGGCGGCGGCGCTGGCCGCCATGGAACGGTTCTTCGCCGAGCTGGCCCCGGCCCGGGTCGCCGTCCCCGACGAGGTCGGCCGGCGGCCCACGGGGGACGGCGGCTGACCGGGGGCCCGGCCCGTTCCATCGCCACCGCCGATGGTTCGCCATCGGATATCGATGTTGGACGGTTTCCGGAAGCCGGCCTTAGGGTGGCTGCCATGACACGCAGCGAAGGACCCGCCACCGGCCAGCCGCCGACCGGCGCGCCGTGCTGCGCGGTCGCCGCGCCGCGATGTCCGGCCCGCCCCTGTCCGGCCTGTTGATCCGGCCCGGGTCTCCCCCGGTTCCGTGACCACCGCCCCGACGCCGCCCGGCGGTCGTCGGCCGCCCGCCTGACACCCGCGCACCCCGCGCGTCGACCTTCCCCGTCGCTTCCCCCGCTGTTCGCCGCCGCCCGCCGGCCGCCGGCTCGTGCCGTCCCCGTTGGCCGAGGCGCGCCCGGCGCCGTGCCCCGCCGCGCCCGCCACCAGGCCCGGCCGGTGGGCACCCCTGTCTCTGGAGCCCTCCCATGTCCCCTCTCGTCGCGCCGCGTTCGCTCGCCGCGCTGCTGGCCGCCGGCCCCGGCGTCCACATACTGGACGTTCGCTGGTCGCTGGCCGAGCCGGACGGCCGGCCCGGCTATCTCGCCGGCCACCTGCCCGGCGCCGTCCACGTGGACCTGGAGCGCGAACTGTCCGCCCCCGGCACCCCGGCCGAGGGCCGGCACCCGCTGCCGCCGGTCGCCCGACTCCAGGCCGACGCCCGCCGTTGGGGCCTGCGGGACGGCGAGACGGTGGTGGTCTACGACGACTCGGGCGGGCTGGCCGCGGCCCGTGCCTGGTGGCTGCTGAGCCACGCCGGGATCACCGATGTCCGCATCCTGGACGGGGCGTTCGCCGCCTGGGTGGCCGCCGGGCTGCCGGTGGCCATCGGCGCGGAGCCGGCACCACCGGCCGGCGACGTGACGCTGGCCTACGGCCACCGGCCGGTGCTGGACGCCGACCAGGCGGCGGCGCTGCCGGCCACCGGCGTGCTGCTGGACGCCCGGGCCGCGGCCCGCTACCGCGGCGAGGAGGAGCCGGTCGACCCCAGGGCCGGCCACATCCCCGGCGCGCTGAGCGCCCCGGCCAGCGACCACCTCGACCCCGCCGGCCGCTTCCGCCCGGCCACCGAACTCGCCGCCCACTTCGCCGCGTTGGGGGTCCGCCGGGACCAGCGGGTGGCCGCCTACTGCGGCTCGGGGGTGACCGCGGCGCACACCGTGGCGGCGCTCGCGGTGGCCGGCTTCGAGGCCGCGCTCTTCCCCGGCTCCTGGTCGGCCTGGGCCGGCGACCCCAACCGCCCGATCGCCACCGGACCCGCCCCCGCGCCGGCCGGCCCGGCCGACCCGGCGTACCCCACCGACCCGGCCGACCCCGCCACCCGCCCCGACGAAGCGACAGGAGCCCCGCGATGACCGTCCAGTTCATCAGCGCCAGCTATGTGAACGACTCCACCGAACTCCACCCCCGCCCCGGCCAGGGCATCGACCCGGGCTTCCTGCGGCGCTACGCCCGCGCCCTGGACGAGTACGGCTTCGACTACACGCTGCTGCCCTACGGCTCGGCCGGCTACGACCCGTTCACCGTGGGCGCCACCATCGCCCAGCACACCGAGCGGGTCCGCCCGCTCATCGCGCTGCGCCCCAACACCCTCTACCCGACGGTCGCCGCCAAGGCGCTGGCCACCCTCGACCAGCTCAGCGGCGGCCGGGCCGCCGTGCACATCATCTCCGGCGGCGACGACCACGAGCAGGCCCGCGAGGGCGACCGGCTACCGAAGGCCCGACGCTACGCGCGCTCCGCCGAGTTCATCGAGATCCTGCGCCGCGTGTGGACCTCGGCCGAGCCGTTCGACCACGCCGGGGAGCACTACGCCTTCGAGGACTTCCGCGCCGAGTACCGGCCACTGGCCGGCACCATCCCGGTGTCGGTCGGCGGCTCATCGCCGGAGGCCTACCGGGTGGGCGGGGCACTCGGCGACATCTTCGGCCTGTGGGGCGAGCCGCTGGCCGAGACCAGGACACAGATCGACGCCGTGTACCGGGAGGCCGAACGCGCCGGCCGCACCGACCGCCCCCGGATCTGGGTGACCTTCCGCCCGATCATCGCCCCCACCGAGGAACTCGCCTGGGAGAAGGCGCACCGGGTGCTCGCCGCGCTGCGCCGCCCGGGCGCCGAGGACGCCACCGCCCGCTGGCCGCGGGCCGCCGGTCGGCCGCAGAACGTCGGCTCGCGGCGGCTGTTGGACATCGCCGACCGGGGCGAGCTGCACGACCGGGCGCTGTGGACGCCGACCGCCACCGCGACCAACGCGCGGGGCGCGTCGACCGCGCTGGTCGGCACGCCGGAGACGGTGGCCGCCGCCATCCTCGACTACGTCGACCTGGGCGCCGAGCTGATCTCCATCCGCGGCTACGACAACCTCAACGACGCCATCGACTACGGCCGTTACGTGCTGCCCCTGGTCCGGCAGGAGTTGGCCGCGCGGGAGCGGGGCGAGTCCCGGCCGCCCGCCGGGCCGCCGGTGCCACCGCCCGGCTCGCCGTTCGCCACCGAGCCCGCCGCGACCGAGGCGTCCCCGACCGCCCCCACCGCTCCGAACGAGGCCGTCCCGCCCGTGACCGCCACCACCGAGCCCCCCACCGACGCCGCCCGGCCGGCGGCCGCCGCCACCCGCTGAGCCCGGCCCGGCCGCGCCCGCACCCCCAAGGAAACGCCCATGCCCACGCACTCCCCGTCCCCGGCCCCCGCTCCCCCTCCCCCCGGCGCCGCGCCCCGCACCGCCAGCCCGCGCCGGCCCCGCCGGCTGGCCGCCGTCGCCGCCGCCCTGCCGCTGGCGCTGCTCGCCACCGCCTGCGGCGGGGCGGAGGCCGGCGGCGCGGGCGGCGACGCCGGCGAGCCACGGCCGGGCGGCACCCTGGCCGTCGGCCTCAACACGAGCGTGGCCTGCGTCGACCCGCACCAGAACTCGTCCAACGTGACCATTTTCGTGGCCCGGCAGATCGCCGACTCGCTCACCGACCAGGACCCGGAGACCGGCGAGATCACCCCCTGGCTGGCCGAGTCCTGGGAGGTGTCGGACGACGCCACCGCCTACACCTTCCACCTGCGCCCCGGCGTGACCTTCAGCGACGGCACCCCGCTGGACGCCGCCGCGGTCGCCGCGAACTTCGACACCATCGCCGAACTCGGCCCGGGCGTGACCCCGTTGGCCTCCACCTACCTGGACGGTTACGCCGGCTCCGAGGTGCTGGACGAGGGGACCGTCACCGTCTCCTTCGACCACCCCAACGTGCAGTTCCTCCAGGGCACCGCCACCATCACGCTGGGCATCCTGGCGCCGGCCACCCTGGAGCTGACCCCGGAGCAGCGGTGCGCCGGCGACCTGACCGCCGCCGGGCCGTTCGTCATCGACTCCTACCAGCCGGACCAGCGGATCACCCTGGACCGCAGGGACGGCTACGACTGGGCCTCCCCGGTGCTGGAGCACAGCGGCGAGGCGTATGTGGAGGGCGTCTCCTTCGAGGTGGTCCCGGAGGCCGGGGTCCGCGCCGGGCAGCTGCGCAACGGCGAGCTGCACGTGGACACCATCCCGCTCACCGAGGACGTGCCCAGCTTCGAGGGCAACGGCTTCGGCGTGGTCGGCCGCCCCTACCCGGGCGTCGGCGTCAACCTGATCCCCAACCTGGAACGCCCGCTGACCGGCGAGCTGAACGTCCGCCGGGCGATCCAACTCGGCGTGGACCGGGAGGAGATCGTCGCCGGCGTCTTCACCGAGTACGACCAGGTGGCGCGGAACGTGATCACCTCGGCCACGCCGTTCTTCGAGCCGCTGGACGGCATCGCCCACGACCCGGATGAGGCCGAGCGGCTGCTGTCCGAGGCCGGTTGGGAGCCCGGCGCCGACGGCATCCGCGAACGGGACGGGCAGCGCCTTGAGTTGGTGGCGCTCTACCACGCCGGGCGGCAGGCCAGCCCGATGATGGAGCTGGTCCAGTCCCAGCTGCGGGAGATCGGCGTGGACCTCCGGATCCGGCTGGTCGCGCCCGCCGAACTCGCCGAGGCGGAGTCCAGCGGCGACTGGGACCTCTGGTACTCGCCGTTCCACCGGGCCGAGGCGGACTCCGCCCGGGCGGTCTTCGGGTTCACCGGGCGCAACCAGAACCGGGCCGAGGCGGCCAGGCCGGTGGACGAGCTGCTCCAGCGGCAGTCAGGCGAGGCCGACCCGGAGCGCCGGCAGCGGCTGATCGCCGAGGCCACCCAGGAGCTGGTGGACCAGGGATACGCCATCCCGCTCTACGAGTTGGCCGGCGTGATGACGCACCGGGACAGCGTCCAGGGCTTCCACTTCGAGGCCAGCTCGCGGCTGAGCCTCTACGACGTGTGGCTGGCCGAGTAGCCGCCGGCTGCCGGCCGGGACCACACCGGTCCCGGCCGGCAGCACCGGAACGAACCGCCCGCCACCGAACCGCCCCCGCCCGCTCTCGACCCCAAGGACCGAGGACCCGATCATGGCGAAGTACCTCGCCTCGCGCGGCCTCCAGGCGGTGCTGGTGCTGCTGGGTACCTTCACGCTCGCCTTCGTGCTGCTGTCCGTGCTGCCCAGCGACGCGCTGTCCATCAAGCTCTCCGGCGCCGGGGAGGCGGCGCTCAGCCCGGACGAGGTGGCCGCGCTGCGCGCCGAGCACGGCTACGACGACCCGCTGCTCCAGCAGTACCTGCGGCAGTTGGGCGGGCTGCTCGGCGGTGATCTGGGCACCAGCCTGCACACCGGCTCCCCGGTGCTGTCCATGCTCGGCAGCGCGCTCCCGCACACCGCCCAACTCGCCGGCCTGGCCCTGCTGTTCGGGGTGACCGCCGGGCTGCTGCTGGGCAGCGTGGCGGCCCACGCGGGCAACCGGTGGGTGCGCGAGACGCTGCTGACCCTGCCGCCGCTGGGCATCTCCTTCCCCACCTTCGCGGTGGGCCTGGTGCTGATCCAGGTGGTGGCCTTCCAGTGGCGGGCGCTGCCGTCCGGCGGCACCGACGGCTTCCAGAACCTGGTGCTGCCGGCGATCACCCTGGCGCTGCCGGTGACCGCCACCGTGGCACAGGTCTTCCACCGCGGCCTGCGCGAGGTGCTGGCCCAGGGCTATGTGGACACCGCGGTCGCCAAGGGCGCCGGCCGGCTACGGCTGCACCTGGCGCACGCCACCCGCAACGCCTCGGGCCCCACCCTGACGGCGACCGCCGTGGTGGTGGGGAACCTGCTGGGCGGCGCGGTGGTGACCGAGACCGTCTTCTCCCGCGAGGGGATCGGCCGACTCACCGCCGACGCGGTCACCCGGCAGGACCTGCCGGTGGTGCAGGGCGTGGTGCTGCTCTCCGCGCTGGTCTTCGTCGTCGTCAACCTGCTCGTCGACCTCGCCTATCCGCTGCTCGACCGCCGCGTCACCCTTACGGAGGCCCCGCGATGACCACCACCGAGACCGTCGCCGCCGGGGTCGCGCTCCCCGGCGCGGCTCCGGCGACCGGCCCCGGCCGGCACCCGGCGCGCCGCCGGCCCGGGCCCGGGGTGCTGCTGGCGTTCGCCGTGCTGGCCCTGGCGGTACTGGCCGCCTTCGCGCCCGGGCTGCTCACCACGCACTCGCCGACCAGCGACGACGTGCTCAACAAGCTGCAACCACCCAGCGGCGCCCACTGGTTCGGCACCGACCAGCTGGGCCGGGACGTGTTCGCCCGGGTGGTGCACGGTGCCGGCCTGTCGCTGCGCGCGCCGCTGATCGCCGTCGGCATCGCGTTCGGCGTCGGCTCGCTGATCGGCCTGGTCTCCGGGTTCGTCGGCGGGCTGGTGGACACCGTGCTGATGCGGCTGGTCGACATCCTGCTGGCGGTGCCGTCGCTGCTGCTGTCGTTGGCGATCGTCGCCGCGCTGGGCTTCGGCATCACCCACGTGGCGATCGCCGTGGGCATCGCCTCGGTCGCCTCGTTCGCCCGGATCACCCGGGCCGAGGCGCTGCGGGTGCGCGCCGAACCGTTCGTGGAGGCGGCCACCGTGCTCGGCGTGCGCCGCCCGGCGGTGCTGGCCCGGCACGTGCTGCCGCACGCGATCGGCCCGGCGCTGGTGCTCTCCACCCTGGAGTTCGGCACCGCGATCCTGTCGGTCTCCGCGCTGAGCTTCCTCGGCTACGGCGAACCGCCGCCAACCCCCGAGTGGGGCAAGATCGTCAGCGAGGGCCGGGACTACCTGGCCACCGCCTGGTGGGTGGCGCTGCTGCCCAGCCTGGTGATCGCCGCCACCGTGCTGGCCACCAACCGGGTCTCCCGCTGGCTCGACACCGGGGGGACCACCCGATGAACGCGCCCACGCTCGGCACCGAGCCCACCACCACCGCCACCGGGCCCGAACGGTCCGCGCACGAACCGCTGTTGGAGATCGAGGACCTGACCGTCGGCTACCGGGTCGGCGGCACGGAGCGCCTCGCGGTGCGCGGGCTGAGCCTCACCGTGCACGCCGGGGAGACCGTCGCCGTCGTCGGCGAGTCCGGCTCGGGCAAGAGCACCACCGCGCACGCCGTCAACGGCATGCTGCCGGCCAACGCCCGGGTGCTCGGCGGGCGGGTCGGCTTCGCCGGGCGGGACGTGCTCGGGCTGTCCCCGGCCGGGCTGCGCCGGCTGCGCGGCGCCGAGATCGCGCTGGTGCCGCAGGACCCGGGCAGCTCGCTCAACCCGACCACCCGGGTCGGCCGGCAGGTCGCCGAGACGCTGCGCGTGCACCGGCTGGCCGGCCGCCGGGCCGCGCTGGACCGGGCCGTCGAGCTGCTGGCCCGGGTCGGCATCGACCGGCCGGAGCTGCGGGCCCGGCAGTTCCCGCATGAGCTGTCCGGCGGGATGCGGCAACGGGTGCTGATCGCCACCGCGTTGGCCGCCGGCCCCCGGCTGCTGATCGCCGACGAGCCGACCAGCGCGCTGGACGCCACGGTCAGCCGCCGGGTCCTGGACCATCTGGCGGCGCTGCGCGCCGAGCACGGCATCGCGCTGCTGCTGATCACCCACGACCTGGCGATGGCCGCCGAACGCGCCGACCGCATCGTGGTGTTGCGGGACGGCCGGCTGGTCGAGCAGGGGCCGGCCCGGGAGCTGGTCACCGCCCCGCGCCACCCCTACACCCGGGCGCTGCTGGCCGACACCCCCAGCCTGCGCGGGCGCCGGCTGGTCACCGCGACCGACCGGGCGCCGGCGCCGGCCGAGGCGCCGCTGCTGCGGGTACGCGGCCTGGTCAAGGAGTTCGGGCGGGCCGCCGACGGCAGCCGGCTGCGCGCCGTCGACCAGGTCGGCTTCGACCTGGCGCGGGGCCGCACCCTGGGGGTGCTCGGCGAGTCCGGCTCGGGGAAGTCCACCACCGCCCGCATCCTGCTGGGCCTGGAGCGGCCCGACGCGGGCAGCGTCGAGCTGGACGGCACCGAGCTGACCACACTGCGCGGCGCCGGGCTGCGCGCCGCCCGACGCCGTTTGCAGATCGTGCAGCAGAACCCGTACGCCTCGCTCGACCCCCGGTACACCGTGGCCCGGATCATCGCCGAGCCGCTGCGCGCGCACCGGATCGGCGACCGGCGGGAACAGGCGACCCGGGTCGCGGAGACCCTGGCGGCGGTGGCGCTGCCGGCCGAGCTGGCCGACCGCCGCCCCCGGGAGCTGTCCGGCGGGCAGCGGCAACGGGTGGCGATCGCCCGGGCGCTGGTGCTGCGGCCCGAGGTGGTGGTCTGCGACGAGCCGGTGTCGGCGCTGGACGTGACCGTCCAGGCCCAGATCCTGGACCTGCTGACGCGGCTCCAGCGGGAGTTGGGCGTGGCCTACGTCTTCATCTCGCACGACCTGGCGGTGGTCCGGCAGATCTCCGACGAGGTGCTGGTGATGCGGCGCGGCGGCGTGCTGGAGCACGGGCCGGCCGAGGAGCTGTTCGAGCGGCCGGGCCACCCGTACACCCGGGAGCTGCTGGCCTCCGTCGCCGCCCCCTTCCCCGACGTTCCCGGCGCCACGCCCCAGACGTCCCCGCCCGCGCCCGGCGCGTCCCCCGAGCCCACCAGCCCACCACCGGCAGCGACCGAGTCGGAGACCGCACCATGACCACGCCCCAGCAGGCCCCGCCCCCGTCCCCGTCCCCGGCCCCGCCCCCGGCTGAACGGGCCGTCACCCTGGCCGAGTTGCTGGCGAACGCCGGCCCCGCCGGGTACGCCTGGCCGGCGCTGCGGGCCGCCGTCACCGCCGCCGAGCGGCGCGGCGTCACCACCCTGCTGCTGCCGGGCCCGGCGACCGGCCCCGGCCCGGCGCCGGTGGAGGCCAGCACGCTGGCCGCCGCCGTGCTGCGGGCCACCCGCACGCTCCGGGTGGTGGTGCCGCTCGACCCGGACCGGGTGGCGCCCTACAACGCGGCCCGGATCCTGGGCACCCTCGCCTACCTCGGCCCCGACCGGGTGCTGCTGGCCCACCCGACCGACACCGCCAACGCGTCGGTGGACGCGGCCCGTTGGGCCGACTACGTGGCCGCCGTCCGGGCCCTGCTGGACAGCTTCCCGCGCACGGCGATCGTCGCCGACCGGGCCACCGGCCGCTACTTCGACGCCGCCGGCCTCGCCCCGCACGGCTACCTCGGCACCCACCACCGGGTGGCCGGCGTCCTCAACCTGCCCCGCCCGCCCGGCGGTCCGCTCCGCACCTGGCCGGACGACGCGCCCCGGCCGGCGCCCGTCCCCGCCCAGGAGGCCGCCCGATGACCGCCATCGACCCGACCCGCCGGCTGCACCTGAGCCTCAACCTCAGCGGCGTCGGCCGGCACACCGCCGCCTGGACCCACCCGGCCAGCGTGCCGGGCGCCGAGCTGGACCCCGAGCACTTCGTCCACGTCGCCCAACTCGCCGAGGCCGGCCGGTTCGACGCGGTCTTCCTCGCCGACTCCCCGGCGCTGGGCGGCGACGAGCGGGGCGTGCCGCACCGCTTCGAACCCTTCGGGCTGCTGGCCGCCCTCGCCACCGGCACCGAGCGGATCGGCCTGATCGGCACCGTCTCCACCACCTACAACGACCCGGCCACCGTCGCCGACCGGGCCTGGTCGCTGCACACCCTCAGCGGCGGCCGGGCCGCCATCAACGCGGTGGCCTCGGCCGGTGACCGGATCGCCGCCAACTTCGGCCTGGCCAGCCAGCCCGACCACGGGCGGCGGTACGCCAACGCCGGGGCCTTCCTGGACACCGTCCGGGCCCGCTGGGCGCGGGCCCCGGCGGGCGTGCCAGGACGGCCGCTGGTGGTGCAGGCCGGCGGCTCGGCCCGGGGCCGGGAGCTGGCCGCCCGGCACGCCGACGTGGTCTACGCCGGCGGCTACGGCATCGCCGACGCCCAGGCGCTCGACGCCGACCTGCGGTCCCGCGCCGCCCGCCGGGGCCGCCGGCCGCCGCTGGTGCTGCCGGGCGTCATCCCCTACGTGGCCGAAACCACCGCCGAGGCGCACCGGTTGGCCGACCGGCTGGACGCGGTCCAGCGCGGCACGGTCGACCCGCTGCGCTGGCTCGGCCCGGTGCTCGGCGCCGACCTGACCGGCCTCGACCCGGACGGCCCGCTGCCGCCGGACCTGCTGCCGGCCGACGCCGACCCGTTGTCCGGCGCCAGCCTCGCCGGGCTGGCCCGCACCCTGGGCGAGCGCGAGGGGCTGACCGTCCGGCAGATCGCGGACCGGCTGCACGCCGGCGGCTTCGGCAACATCCAGACCCATCTGCACGGCACCCCGGCCCAGATCGCCGACCGGCTGCTCGGCTGGTTCCGGCGCGGCGTGGCCGGCTTCAACCTGCTGCTGCCGCTGCAACCCGACGGCGTGGCACGCTTCGTCGACCAGGTGGTGCCGCTGCTGACGGCCGCCGGCGGCTACCCGGCCGAGTACCGCGCCGAGACGCTGGCCGGGCATTTGGGCCTGCCGGTCGAGAACACCGCGCCGCCCCCCGAGCCCGGGAGCGCCACGGCTCCTCCCGAGCCCGGGCCCGCCCCCGTCGCACCCCCCGCCCCCCACTCGGTGGGGCCGCACGTCAGGAGGACCGCGTGACCCGCTATGTCGTGATCGGCGCCGGCGCCGTGGGCGGCGCGCTCGCCGCCGACCTGCACCTGGCCGGCGTGCCCGTGCTGTTGGTCGCCCGGGGCGCGACGCTGGCCGCCGTCAGGGAACGCGGGCTGCTCAGGATCACCCCGGCCGGCCGGCGCGCGGTGCGGCTGCCCGTGGTGGCCGGCCCCGAGGAGGCCGCACTGACCACCGACGACGTGCTGGTGCTCGCGGTCAAGACGCAGGACGCCAGGGCCACCCTCGCCGACTGGGCCTGGCGCCCGGTCACCGAGGACGGCCGGCCGGCCGGCACCGCCGCCCGACTCCCGCTGCTCACCCTGCAGAACGGGCTGGACGCGGAACGCGAGGCGGCACGCTTCTTCCGCACCGTGCTCGGCGGCACCGTGCTGGTCCCGGCCCGCCACCTGGTGCCGGGCGAGGTGCTGACCGGCGCCGCGCCGCGCACGGGCCAGCTGTTCGTCGGCGGCCTGCCGCACCCGGCGCCGCCCGGCCCGCCGGCCCCGGCGGCCGAGGCGTTCGTGACCGCCGCCACGGCCGCCGGCTGGCTGGCCCAGACCGTCCCGCAGATCGCCCGGTGGAAGGCGTGGAAGCTGCGCCACAACGTGACCAACGCCGTCGAGGTACTGGCCGGCGAGCCGGCCGAGTTGGCGGCGCTCGGCCGGCGGGCCGCGGCCGAGGCCGGCGCCGCGCTGGCCGCCGCCGGCTACACGCCGGCCGACCCGGCGACCGAGCGGACCTTCGACCCGGCCGAGGTCGCCGTGGTGCCGGGCGCCGGCTACCAGCCGGGGCAGCAGTCCACCTGGCAGAGCTTCGCCCGCGGCGCCTCCAGCGAGGTCGACTTCCTCAACGGCGAGATCGTCCTGCTCGGCCGCCTGCACGGGGTACCGACCCCGGTCAACGAGGCGCTCCAACACCTCCTCGGCGCTTCCGCACTGGCCGGCGAACCGCCCGGCACCCGGACCGTCGCCGAACTCGCCGCGCTCGTCAAGCTGTTCACCCCGAACGGCGCCGACCACCCCACCGCCCCGGACCGTCCGCGGCCCACCACGACAGGAAGCACCCCCTCATGACCACCGCCCAACAGCCCGCGCCCGCCCCCCGCGTCTGGCGGGAGCCGGCCGGCATCGCCCCGCGCGGCACCCTGGTCCTGCTCGCCGGCCGGGGCGAGAGCGCCGCCATCTACCAGCGCTTCGGCACCCGACTGGCCGCCGACGCCTACCGGGTGGTGGCCGTCCCGGCGACCACCGGGCACGCCGAGGCGGCGGCCGCCGACGCGCTGGCCACCGCGCTCGCCGACCAGGAGACGCCCCGGCCGCTGGTGCTGGTCGGCGTCGACACCGGCGCGCCCCGCGCGCTGCGGCTGGCCAGGCGGCACGCCGGGGCCGTGGACGGGGTGGTGCTGGCCGGGCTGCCGACCCGCGCGCCGGCCGAGCCGGCCGCCGGCACCGAGGAGGAGGCGCTGGCCGCGCGCACCGCCTGCCCCAACCACCGGCTGGTGCTCAGCCGCGAGATGGCCCTCGCCGGCCCGGCCGACGCCGAGCGGCCGCCGGCCGACACCACGCCCCTGGGCCTGCCGCTGCTCGCGCTGCACGGCGGCGCCGACCGGATCAGCCCGCCGGCCGAAGCCCTGCCGCGCTACCGGGAGTTGGGCGCCACCTCGGTCGTCACCGTGCGGGACGGGCGGCACGACATCCTCAACGACGTCACCCACCGCTCGGTCGCCGCCACCCTGGTGCTGTTCCTGGAACGGCTCCGGCTCGGCGCCGAACTGCCCCCGTTGGTCGAGGACGCCACCCGGGCCGACGCGTGACGGGCCCCACCGCGCACCCGCCGACCCCCGAGGCCCGGCCGGCCCCGACAGCCCCGGCGGCCCCGTTGGCCGCGCTGGCCCGCGCCACCGGCCCGGGCGCGCTGCTGACCGACCCGGCCGACCGGGCCAGGCTGGCCACCGACCGCTCCGGCCACCGCCCCGACGGGCTGCCGCTGGCGGTGGTGCGGGCCGGCACCGTCGACGACGTGGTCGCCACCCTGCGCTGGGCCACCGCCCACCGGGTGCCGGTGGTGCCCAGGGGCGCCGGCACCGGGCTGGCCGGCGGCGCCACCGCCGGCGCCGGGACCGTGGTGCTGGACCTCGGCGGGCTGGACCGCGTCCTGGCGATCCGTCCCGAGGACGGGCTGGCCGAGGTGGAACCCGGCGTGCTCACCGCCGAACTCGACCGGGCCGCCCGCGCCCTGGGCCTGCGCTACGCCCCCGACCCGGCCAGCGCCGAGTCCGCCACCATCGGCGGGAACATCGCCACCAACGCCGGCGGCCTGCACTGCGTCAAGTACGGCGTGACCAGGGACGCGGTGCTCGGCCTCGACGTGGTGCTGGCCGACGGCAGCCGGCTGCGCACCGGCCGCCGCACCGTCAAGGGCGTCGCCGGCTACGACCTGACCTCGCTGCTCACCGGCTCCGAGGGCACCCTGGCCGTGGTGGTCGGCGCCACCCTGCGGCTGCACCCGCTGCCGCCCAGGACCGGCACCGCCGCCGCCTACTTCGCCTCCCCCGAGGCGGCCGCGGCGGCCTGCGCGGCCGTACTGGACGCCGGACTGCGGCCCAGCGTCCTGGAGTTCCTCGACGCGGCCACCCTGGCCGCGATCGACCGGGCCGGCGGCGCGGTGGCCGCCGGCGGGCAGAGCTTCGTGCTGGCCCAGACCGACGGCTTCGCCGCGGAGGCCGAGATCGAGGCGGTGGCCGCCGTGCTGCGGCGCACCGCGACCCGCGTCGAGGCGACCGCCGAACCGGCCACCGCCGAGCGGCTGTTGGCCACCCGCCGGGCCGCCCTGCCGGCGATCGAACGGCTCGGCCGGGTGCTGATCGAGGACATCGCGGTGCCCCGCTCCCGGCTCGCCGAGGCGGCCCGCGGCCTGACCGCGCTGGCCGACCGCACCGGGGTGCCGGTCTTCACCTTCGCGCACGCCGGCGACGGCAACATCCACCCCATCGTGCTGGCCGGCGGTCAGGACCCGGCGGCGGTGCGCGAGACGGTGGACGGGATCTTCCGCCTGGCGCTCGGACTGGCCGGCACCATCACGGGGGAACATGGAGTGGGGGTACTCAAACGCCCCTGGCTGGAAGCCGAGTTGAGCGCCGAGGGGGTCGCGCTGCAACGCCGGCTGAAAGCGGCCCTCGATCCGCTGGGCATCCTCAATCCGGGGAAGGCCGTCTGACCCGCGGCTTCCGTCACCACCGACCACCCCCGCACCACCGACCTGCCCTTGTCGTCCCCACCCCTACCCTCCCTGACCCCACCCGCCCCACCGTCACCGGCCAACCACCGCCCGGGCACCGCCCGGCGGGCGGCGCGCCGACCGGAACGCCACCCGTGACCGAGAGGAAACCCCTTGTCCGTCGAGACACCACCATCCGTCATCGCGCTCTCCGGCAACCCGCGCCCCGGCTCCCGCACCGTCTCCGTCGCCGAGCGGCTGGCCGAGACGCTCGCCCGCGAGGTGCTGCCCGGCAGCGCGGTCGCCACCGTCGACCTGGCCGCCGTCGGCCCCGAGGTGCTGGCGCCCGAGCACCCGGCCGCCGACGCGGCGCTGGCCACCCTGACCGCGGCCCGGCTCGTGGTGGTCGCCACGCCGGTCTACAAGGCGTCCTACACCGGCCTGTTGAAGTCCTTCCTCGACCTGCTGCCCGCCGACGGGCTGCTCGGCGTCACCGCGGTGCCGCTGGTGATCGCCGGCAGCCCCGGCCACGCCCTGGCCGGCGAGGTGCACCTCCGGCCGCTGCTCGTCGAGTTGGGCGCCACCGTCGCCACCAGGAGCGTGGTGGTGACGGAGCCGGACCTGGCCGACCCGGCCCCCGTCATCGACGCCTGGCTCGCCACCGCGAGACCGGCCCTGCGCCGCGCCGTCGGCACCACGGTGGAGGTCGTCCGATGACCGCGGGAGAGCGCCTGGACGTCGATCACCTGACCGGCGAGCAGTACAAGTCGGTCTTCCGCCGGCACCCGGCCGGCGTGGCGGTGATCGCCATGACCCACCAGGGGCGGCCGGCCGGCTTCACCGCCACCTCCGTGATCTCGGTCTCCGCCGAGCCGCCGCTGCTGGCGTTCTCGCTGGCCTCGACGTCCTCCTGCGCGCCGGCGGTGGCCGCGGCCGACACCCTGACGGTCAGTCTGCTCGCCAGCCACCAGGACGACGTCTCGGCCCGGTTCGCGACCAGCGGCACGGACCGCTTCGCGGCCGGCGGCTGGTCCACCCTGCCGACCGGCGAGCCGGTGATCGACGGCGCGCACGCCTGGATACGCGCCCGCATACTCGAACGCACGCCGGTCGGTGGCAGCCTGCTGATCTCCCTCCTGGCCCTCCAGGCCGAGGTCCACCAGGACGCCACCCCGCTGGTCTTCCTCGACCGCGCCTACCACCGTCTCGGCCCCGCCTCCGCCATCTGACCAGCGCGGAAGCCACCCGGCCCGGGGCCGTCACCGACCCCGGGCCGGGGGCGCCGGCCGAGGGGGCGCGTCGCCGCGCGTCGTGGGCCGAGCCGCCCGCCGTGAACCGGGCCGCCCGTCCTGGGCCGGGCTGCCGCGTCGGCCCCCGCACCGGCGCGCCGGGCGCCGGTCCGCGCCGCGCGGGGCCGGTCCCGACCGGATCACCCGGCGAGCAGCACGGTGTGCGGCGTCGGCGCGAGCCGGGCCCGGTAGCGGCGAATCCCCCAGCTCCGGTGCTCCAACTCCGCCGCCACCAGCACCTCGGCCGTGTTCGGCCGGCCGGGCACCAGCTCCACCAGCGCGGCCACCCGGTGGTCGCCGACCAGCGGAAAGCCCCTGACCCGGCGGAACTCCCACTGCGGGTCCGGCTGGGAAGCGCCGTGACCGCGGACGATCCAGTTCTCCCGCTCCGACCCCGCCGGCCTCTCCACGCCCACGTCCAACACCCCGGCGTTCACCGCGACGTTCACGCCCATGCCGGCGCCGACGGCCGGCCGGGTCCGCTCGCCCGGGTCGATCAGCCGGGCGATCGGCCGCGCCGCACCGTCCGGGGTGGCCAGGGCCACCCCCAGGGAGGCGTGCCGGAACACGCCCCTGCTGGTCGGCGTCTCCGGGCGGAACGAGCACACCATCAGCAGCTGCCGGAACGCGCGGTCGGGCGCCGCCCGGACGTAGGACGCCCACTCCGCCGGTGCCCCCTCCCGGTCGGCGGGCAGCACGTCCCAGCCGAACGTGAGCCGGCCGCGCAGCGGTTCGTCGTCGGCGGGGGCGCCGAGCGTGCGCTCCGGCAGCAGCTCGACCTCGTGCGACCGGATCTCGGTCATGCCACGGCTCCTTGGCTCCGACCGTGCAGGTAGCTGAACGCTCCCCAGTCACGGTAGTGGGAATGGCGGGCGCGGGTGGCGAGTTGGGCGTCCCGGAAGGCTCGCTCCGGGTCCGTGCCGTGCGCGATCCGCCGGTGCATGTGGTGGTGGAAGTAGGTGGCCGCCTCCGGGCGTACCGGCCACAGGCACCCGACGACGGCCCGCGCGCCGGCGGTGATCAGCGCGGACGGGATGCCCCTGACGTTGTCCGCGCGGTCGAACCGGCCCAACGCCGACTCGCAGGCGGCGAGGGTGACCAGGCGGACGCCGCGCAGGTCGATCTCCAGGAAGTCGTGGGCGAAGACCCGGCCGTCGTCGTCCCGGTCCGCGGTGAGGTAGAGGCAGTGCAGCCACGGCGCGTCCTGGTCCAGCGTCCCGTGCGCGGCGATGTGCACCACGTCCGCCGTGGCCAGCTCGGCGAGCAGCCGGGCCCGGGTGGCCGCGGGCCCGGTGACGGCGTCGGCGCCGACCGCGTCGGCGACCCGCCGGGCGTGCTCCTCCAGCGCCGGCTCGGCGGGCAGCCCGTAGGGCACGCCGCCCTCGGCGGCGGCCAACACGGCGGTGCGGCGGGGTCGTTCGGGTCCAGCGGCGGGCGCCAGGGCCTCCAGCCCGGCGATGGTGGTGACCGTCCAGTCGTCGGCGATCAGCCGGTCCCCGATCCGGCACAGCGGCAGCGGCAGGTAGTGCAGCGCGCCGTGCGGCCAGGCCAGGATCCGGTCCTTGCCCCGGGCCCGCCACCCCTCCCACAGCGCGCCCCCGCCGAGCGGGAGGCCGCCCGGCTGCCGCAACAACCCGCCGCCCTCCGGCGTCACGTCGCCGAACAGCGGGTCGCGTTCGACCTCCGTCCGGATCGCCTCGACCAGGTCGGCCACCGGGTGCCGGTCGTCGTTCTCGTCGGCGCCGTCACCGAGGTGCACGACAAGGTCCCGGCCCTGCCGGGTGACCGCGAGCAGCACCGCCGCCCCGCGCACCGCGGCCGGCAGGAACCAGCTCAGCAACACGGTCCGGTCGTCCAGCAGTTCGTGCGTGCGCGCCCAGAGGCGCTGGTCGTCGACGAGCGGTGCCGAGCGGCGGCCCAGCTCGTCGTCGATGAGCGACGAGACGTGCCACCGCAGGTTCCTGGCCAGCTGCCGGGCGTCGCCGCCACCGGGCCGGCGGTCCGCGTCCAGCACGTTCAACAGGGGCGACGCCCCGCCCGGGAGGTCGGCCGGCGGGACGTCGGCGGACGCGGCGGCGTCGGGCGTTCCGGCGGGCGCGGCGGCATCGGGCCGCTCCAGGTCGCGCAGCCGGCCGAGCAGGTGCTGGATGCCCGCCGGCACCGCCAACGGACCCTCGATCCGCCACCACGCGCCGACCTCCGGCCCCTTGCCCGCCTGGTGCAGGCCGAGCATCAGCCCCAGCGGCAGCGTCTCGGACTCCGCCGTGAGCCGCCAGACCGCCGCGTGCACGAGGTCCCGCAGCACGCCGGCCAGTTCGGGTACCCGGCCGGTGTCGAAGTTCGGCACGTCCACGATGACCGCGAACAGCGCCGCCCTGAGTTCCTCGCCGCGCAGGTTCCCCATCTCCGCCACGAACGGCACCAGGCAGGCCCGCGCGAGTTCCTCGAAGCCCAGTGAGGCATAGCCGAGTGCCGCGTAGGAGTGGTACCCCCACGGGAACGGGACCGGACCGTCGACCGGCTGGCCCGCCAGCGCCGCCTGGTGGTACAGGTCCGCCGTCAGCAGCCGCTCCGCCTCGCTCCCCAGGCCGCCCGCCTGTTTCAGCAGGGCCAGCCCCAGCGCGGGCCGCCCCAGGTCCCGGGCGTGCGCGGCCCGGTGCAGCAGCGCCGCCGACCGCCGCGCCTGGCTCCAGGACGACGGGACCGCCGCGTCGAGCGGCTCGCCCGGCGCCGGGCAGTCGGTGGGATCCTCGGGCAGCACGTGCAGCCGCGCCTCGGCCAGTTGCCTGCGGTGGGCCGCGTCCCAACGGACGTCGAGCCGCTCGGCCCAGTCCAACGCGGTGCGCAGCAGCGGCCGGTCGCCGTGCTCCCGGGCCAGGTTGACGCCCTGGCTGACCACCCGGGCGGTCACGTCGCGGCCGTGGGCGGCGACGAAGTCCGCCAGCTCCGACCCGAACACCGCCCGTGGCAACCCGTCGACCAGTTCCCGGGGCACCCCGTCCACCACCCGGAGCAGGAACAGGGCGACCTCCGGATCGTCGGCGGCGGACGCGTCCAGCCAGGCCGACAGCGCGGCGCCGGCCGCCCCCTGGTCGACCCCCCGCTCGTCCGCGAGGATCTGCGCCAGGCACGCCAGCAGCCGGGCCTTCCGCGTGCCGCCGGCCAGGTCCAGGGCGCGCGCCACCAGGTGGCCCGCCTCCGCCACCAGCCGGTGGGACTCGGCCTGGAACGGCTCCTCCTCGGTGGCCCACGTGCGGTACAGGTCCGCCGCCAGCCGAGCCGACCAGACGGTGCGCGCCCCGCGCGCGTAGTGGTCGCCGGCGAGGAACTCCACACCCCGGGTGGCCATCCGCAGCCGGGCGGCGGCCAGCAACCCGTCCGCCAACTCAGCGGACCCACCCGGCCCGTCGCCGGGCCGTTCACCCGGGCCGTCGTTCAGCTCGTCGCCCGGGCCATGGTTCAGCCCTTCGCCCAAGCCGTCGCTCGGACCGTCGTGCAGCTCATCGCCCGGACCGTCGTTCGGCCTTTCGCCCAGCCCGTCGTTCAGCCCGTCCGTCAGCCCCTCGTCCGGCTCGTCGTGCGACGCGTCGATCGGCCCGTCGCCCAACTCGTCGATCAGCCGCGCCGCCAGCGCGTCGGCCTCGTCGAACACCGCGCGCTCACACCGCGCCGCCACCAGCGGGACGGCCGTCTCGACGGCCCGCAGCGCCGCGTCCCGCCAGGCGGCCACCGCCCCGCAGGCGTCCGCGACCTCGGCCACCAGAGTCCAGTACCCGTACATCAACGCGACCAGCCCGCGGTGCTCCGCGAACTCGTCCCGGAAGAGCAGCCGCACCATCTCCCCGGCCGGCAACGGCACGTCCGCGTGCTCCGACAGGACCCGCCGCCGCTGCTCCACCTCGCGGGCCCGCCGCTTCGCCTGGGGCAGCGAGAGGAGCCCGGCCGACACGTCGTGGGCCAGCTCCAGCAGGATGCCGACCGGGTCGAGCAGGAACCTGACCGTCGGCTCCCCCTCCTCCGCGGCCCGCGGCGCGTCGCCCGGCTCACCGAACCGCACGGGCCCGGCACACACCAGCCCCCGCCGGGTCTCGAAGTCGAGCGCGCCGATCATGTCGTCCGCGGCGGGCAGCACATGCGAGACGACCAGCAGGACCGCGCCCGAGGCCGCCGCCGCCTCCCGCCAGCCGGGCGGCAGCGCCAGGCGGAGATCGTGCACCAGGTACGCACCGTCCGGACCGCGCACGGACAGCGCGCCCGCGGTGTCGGGCGCGACGCACCACCCCTGGTCGACCGGGCGGTCGAAAGGCAGTTCGTCCAACGAGCCGAGGGCCGGCAGGCCCCACCACCCGTGCGCCCGGGTGAACAGGCTCCCCGCCGAGCCCTCGCCGGTGGTGAACGGGCTGATCGCGGCCAACCCCACCGCCAGCCCGGCATGCCGACCCCCCGCCACCTCCGCCACGAACGCCCACCCCGTGATATCCCGCGACAGCCGCACGCCACTCCCCTCGCCCCCACCGGTCAGCAACGGGCCCAACGATGGCACGCGGGCGAGGCGTTACCGCTCCCGGGCCCGACCGCGCACCCGCGAGGCGACCGGGTGCGCGCGTTCCGCGCGCGTGCGGGGAGCACCGCTCTCCTGAAGCGGGTGTCGCGCGCGGGGACCACAACGGGGAGAGACTTCTCTGCTGGGCCGAGGATCCGCGCGCCCTGGGGAACGCCCACCACCCGCACCTGTACTGATCTGGCGGATACGGAGGCTCAGCGTGCCGCGCTGGAAGGCGGCGTCGCGCAGAATCGGCGTGGGCAACGTCAACCGCCAGCACCAGCTACTTCGCTGAGATCATCGCCACCGACCACCGGCACGGTGGACAACTCGGTATCAAGCAACGGGCCGCCGCTCGCCGACGAGGGGCTCAACCTCCGGAGCATGAGGAGCGCCGCCCAACACGCGTGCGCGGCAATATCTACGCCTCCGCAGCGGCCCCTCTTCTTCGGCATGTGGGCCGCCATGGACGACAGACGCTACGGCATCGCGAAGGGACACATGTGCGGGGCCCCGGCCATCGCCACCACGCGGCTCGCCCACGCCTAACTCGCCCAAGGTGACACAAACGCCGCCACAACGGCCGTGCTGAACGTTCCCTCCGACTTCGCTACTCATCTCGCCCGATTGTCGCGAATGCACCAGGAGTTCAGGGCAGCGCGCCAGGCCACGGCGCACGGCAGCACCACCACCCTGGTCCGGACCGAGCGCCGCCACCTGGAGACTGGCCGCATGACCACGGCACCCGCCATCGAACTGCCCGCTATCACCACACTCGACCCCGTCCGCGGGGATCTCCTCAACGTGTACGCCAAGGTGCGCGCCCCGCTCCACCTGCCGAACTACGGGGTCACGTCGCTCGGCGAACGCCCCGACTGGCGCGGCATCGAGCCGTGGGCTTCACGACCGTCCTCGCCTACGCGGACGGCCAACCGGTCGGCTACGCCAACGACAGCACCATCGAACACGGCGACCGCTACTGGCAGCGCACGAGCCCGACGCCGCCGGCGAAGTACACCGAACACCCGGCCGTGGTCCTGCAGGAGTTCGGCGTCAGCCCGTCCTGGTGCAAGACCGCCACCGCTCGCCGCATCTACAACACCCATCTCGCCACCCGCGCCGAACCGTTCGTCACGCTGATGGTCAGTCCTGTCAGCCTCGCTTGAATCGTGACCCTCTGCGGGCGGTTGAATGCTGACCAACCTTGTCAGCTGATGTTGGCCATTCCCCGGTGATGGCGACTGGAACCTGTCCGAAGTCCCCGGTCCCGCATGCGGTAGCTGTCTCCCTTAAGGGAGATGACTTCGGCGTGTTGGACGAGGCGGTCGCTCATGGCGGCGACGGGGTCGTCTCTGAAGACCTCGCCCCAGCGTGCGAAGGGCTTGTTGCTGGTCACGATCATCAAGGCGCGTTCGTAACAGCCTGAGATAAACCGGAAGAACGGGTTCACCGCTTCGGGCCCGAAGGGTACGTAGCCGACCTCATCGACCACGATCAGCGGGATCCGGGCCTGCCGGGTGAGTTCGTCGGTGAGTCTGCCAGCCTCGTGGGCCTCGGCGAGCCGGGTAACCCGCTGGGCGACGGTCGCGAAGTCGACGTGATGACCGGCCTCGCAGACCCGGATCGCAAGCCCGGTCGCCAGGTGTGTCTTCCCGGTTCCAGGCGGGCCCAGGAAGATCACGTTCCCCTTGCCGGCGACGAGGTCAAGGGTTGGGGTCTGCTGCAGGGATAGGTGACACCTGTCATAGCCTGCCGGGAGGCGGGCTGAGAGGATGTCGTTTTGCCCAAGCCGTACCCGCGTGAGTTCCGGGACGATGTGGTGCGCGTGGCCGGGAATCGTGAGCCGGGAACGACGCTCGCCCAGGTCTCGAAGTGTTTCGGGATCAACGCGTCCACGCTGAACTCCTGGCTCCGTGAGAGCGAGCGCGACGAACGCCCCCGCTCTCCTGCTACCGCCTCCACCCCAGAGAACGCGGAACTGCACGTGGCGCGTCGCAGAATCAGGCAGTTGGAGCAGGAGAACGAAGGGCCTCGACGTATTTCTCGCAGGCGCATCTTCCGGGAAAACGATCTACCCGCTCGTCCGTGAACTGGCAGCCGCCGACAACATTCCCGTGGCGGTGACGTGCAGGGCTTTGGGGATCGCCCGCCAGCCGTATTACCGGTGGCTGGAGACGCCGGTGGTCGACGCCGATACGCTGAGGAATACCGGGCCCACACCCTGTTCGCCACGCACGAGAAGGATTCCAAGTTCGGCTACCGACTTCTTGCCGATGATGCCATAGCCGAGCGCGCCGCGTGGCGCCTGTGCTCGCGGGCGAGATGATTCTCCCGTTTCGGCAAGGTCAAGGCCGCCAGGCCCCGCCCCGGGCCGGCGGTCCATGACGCCCTGGTGCGACGGGAGTTCACCGCCGCCGGCCTGAACGAACTCTGGCTGACCGACATCACCAAGCATGTCACCGCGGAGGGAAACTCCACCTCTGCGCGGTCAAGGACGTCGCCTCCGGCCGCATCGTCGGCTTCGCAATCGACCACTGGATGAAATCCCGACTCGCGGTGAATGCGATCAACAACGCGGTCGCGATGCGAAAGGAAGCCGGGCAGATGGTCGCGGAATGTGTGGTCCACTCCGACCGCAGCAGCCAGTACCCGGGCCATGAAGACACAAAAGACCCTGAGACGACACGAGTTGATCGGAACCATGGGCCGGGTCGCATCGAGCGCGGATAACGCCGCCATGGAATCGTTCTTCTCCCTGCTCCAGAAGAACGTCCTCGACCGTCACTCCTGGACCACCCGTGGAGAACTCCGAATGGCGATCTTGACCTGGATGGAAAGGACCTACCACCACCGTAGTCGTCAAAGCTCCCGCAGCATGCTGACCCCCGTCGAATACGAGATCATCAACCCCACACAGCTGGCCCAAGCCACGTAACCCCACCTTTTCACCTTAAACTGCAGCAGACCCAGTCGCCAATCAGTTCCCTCTTCTTGCTGTCCACGCCGATTACCCAGGTCACCCGTTCCATGCGGTCTCATGCCTGCTCGTAGAGGCAGCGCAACTGGGCGTAACTGTCGGGGTGCTGAGCACCTTCGACGGTCTTGGTGTTGGCCTGCAGAATTGAAGCCTTCCTCTCGAACAGGCCGGCGACCGCGTCGATAGAGAACCTGATGGCCTGCCGGGCCAGCGTTGCTGCGAGCTTTCGGGTCTACTTCGTCGTCCAGCGAAGCCGCGACATAGGGTCGTCCCGCTCGTCAGGGCTCGACCAGCACAAGCTGCGCCGGCCGCAGGCCGGGTTCAAGGTCCCACAGTCCTTTTCCGGCCCTCACCAGGACGACAGACCCGCCCCACCAGAACCTGACCCGCTCCAGTTCATCCGCTCCACGCGGAACCGTGCTCTCCGAACCCCGGCTGCGGCAGCGACGAGCCTGATCCCACCCTGCCCAGCGACAGTACTCCCGCCCCTATGACCAGCCGACGCTGACGTTCGTCCCGTGCGACAACAACGCATGGAACTTCGCCGCTAGGACATCCTCCATCCCCTCTGGTCTCCCCATACCAGCACAACGAGTCCTCCCACAACTGGAAGCCACGACTTGGTTTCCGGCAAGCCGATAGATGAGGGCAAGCCTCCACGATCGTGGACCTAGTACTGCAACGGTGCTTGCCGTGACGAGGCTTCAGCTCTTCGGCTGTGGCCTCGTCTCTTGTAGTGGCTGGTTTGGGCTTGGTGTTGGCGTCGGCGACGCCATCGGGACCAGTGCAGGATGTGGGTGATGCTGCGGCGGGCGGGCCGGGTGAGGCGGGTGATCAGCCGGCGGATCTCGGGGACGGTGAGTGGAATCAGGTCTGGTGTTCGATCCGCTCCTGCCCCTTTTCGAGGTGCTGGGCCCGCAGGACAGCGAGGTAGGTGTGGGCGGCCATGGCCAGGGTGATGTGCCGGTACCACCCCGGATAGCGGCGGACCTGGTAGTCGTCCAGGCCGCACTGTCCCTTCGCGGTCTGGAAACACTCCTCGATCGCCCAGCGGGCACCGGCGACGGCGATCAGCTCGTTCAGTGTGGTGCCGATGGGCGCTAGGCGATGTAGTAGGCGATCTTCGTCGGGTCGGTGATGCTTCGGCGGGCCAGAACCCAGTGCTTGCGGTCAGGACGGTGCCAGGGGCGGACCTCGACGCGGGCCCAGTCGTAGATCCGCGGGCCGTGGGAGCCCTCGCCGCACGAGCGGCGCTTCCACTTCTGCCGGGGCAGATCGGCGACCAGGTCATGCAGTGGGTGGTCCAGGGCCTGCCGGGTGACGACGGTGTCGTGCCGGGTCGTGGCCACGACGTGGAAGACGTCGGCCTGCTCCAACTCGTAGCGCCAGCCCTTGCTGTAGCCGTAGCCCGCGTCTGCGGTCACCCAGCGAAAGGGGATCCCATCGTCGACCGCGTGGCGGACCATCGCCCTCGCGAGCTGGACCTTCGTGGCGAACTCGACCTCGTCGCCGATTCCCGCCTCCCGGCAGCGCTCGCGGTCGTCCGTCCAGGATTTCGGTAGGTAGAGCGCTCGGTCGATCAAGGTCCGGCCTCGCTCGCCCGAGTACGCGAGGAAGACTCCGACCTGGCAGTTCTCGGTCCGGCCGGCAGTCCCGGAGTACTGCCGCTGGACGCCGGCCGACCGCACGCCCTTCTTCAGGAAGCCGGTGTCGTCCACGATCAGGACGCTTCCCGGGTCGGCCAAGTGCTCGACGAGGTACTCGCGCACGTCGTCGAGCACCTCGTCGGCGTCCCAGTCGATCCGGTTCAACAGCCGCTGGATCCGGTCCGGTCCGCAATGGCCGGCATCCTCGGCCACCGTCCAGCCGTTCTTGCGCTCCAACGGCGCCAGCAGGCCCCGCATGTACGCGAGAGCCGACTCCCGCGACTCACTCCGTGCGAACCGGCGAGCAAACCGCTCGCACAACCCCGCTAACCCGTCCGACCAGCGGCGAGCATCAACCTCGGATATTTCCCCACCCATGAACGCACCAACGAGCGGACCCGACAACCGTCACGGCAAGCACCGTTGCAGTACTAGGTGGCTACACCAACCTCACGTTAGGTTAAGCCCAGCATGTCGCCCAAGGGCTTCAAGATCGAGGACAGGAGATCGTCGCAACTCATCTCGGAACAAGGTACTTCTGAGCTTCCTCCGCGTATTAGCTTTACCACTGAGCCTGAGAGTCCACTGACCGTCCTCAAGGTCAAGTACATGCAACCCTCTCTTCAAGCGCACGCCCGAGTACTGACTCAAGTCGAGAATGTAGACCTCATACTTGACGCCCTGACGATGCTGATCCGAAAGCGTAGCCTGAATAAGGTGCGCAAATCGCAGATCCACGAGACGGGCCAAAACCTCATAGGCCAGATGAGACCTTTGAGCTACATCTACCCGAAAATATGTATACCCCTCGCCTCGAACATAGGAAGAGAGGTATTCGAGAGCAGAGGTCAAAGAAGAAGCACTGTCGCCAGAAACGTCCTGCGCCAGGTCCCTCAACTTCCCATTTGCCGCCTTTCCGGCAGCATCCGCAACGTCTTCCTGCCCGACTTCCCGGGCATTCGCCCGAGACCTAGCCGCTACAATCGAAGAGGCAAAAAGATTCAGATAATCCCTAGGCACACCACCTGACCCAAGGATCAATCTACCAAGCGCGGCGCTACGAGTTATGGTCGACGGCTTGGCGATCCCCACCGTCTCCGTATAATTCGCCAAGACAGACTCCAGGAATTTCTGCGTGACTCGCGGATCCTCCAAAGTGACATCCAGATCGATCTTGGACACATCGTGCGGAATCTCGACACCAATACGCGAGGATGGCTCGAACGGCCGCGTCAAACGCTCGATACTAGTGACCTTCAGCCATCCATCACAGTCACGCAGCATAATCGCCAAGTAGTCAAGTAGATGCGGCTGCGATGTAATTGGAAATAGGTAGAAATCATCGAGGTAAAGATAGAGACGCACGATGCCTTGACGCAGAACAGCCCGCAATGCATTGTTCAAATCAGCGACGATACCGCCGAGTGCTATATCACCACCAGCAGCCCGAAAAGAGGCCACTTTGTCGCCCAGCTCCTTCAAACGCACAAAAGACTCAGCCTGAGACGTTCCAGCACGTTGAACCAAAGAGGTCAACACATTCTCTGCGATCACCAAGAAAGCCTTAGCAGGATCCATCAGTCGCAAAGTGTGAGCATTCACCCAAGTGGTGACATGCCCGTCCCTTTCAGCAAGACGCTTACCTTCAAGAAGAAGGGCGGTCTTTCCCACACCACGACGACCATAGACGATATGGTGTCGCGAAGCACCAATGGCAGCCAAACTCGCTCGCGGATCCTCCATGTACTTCAAGCTGGGAAGAGCGTCAGACGTCCGCGACCTAGCCTCCAACAGCTGGATCAGCTGATCTACCTTCGAGGAAGCTAGGCCACTTTTTGACGTGGAAGCCCATGGCTTCTCGTCATCCGTCCGATGGGGCCTGAAGGTGACCGCTAGAGATTCACCCTCTGCACTATTATCGGAATTCAGCTCCTGTTCAATAGATCCGGCCAAGCTTTGAGCCGCCGCTACAGAGTCTTCATCCACCCAGACGAGAAGCCATCGTTCCCCAGGGAATGACCTCTCCTCGACGCGCACAATACGAATGTCCGCATCATTAAGCACGCGAGCGATACGCGCCTCATAGTCGCTTGCCGACATCAGATATATCCGTTCACTAGAGCGAAAGACTCGCACGCCTGGACGAAATTGGCTGCCGTTGCCGAAAGGGTCCTGGCGTCACCTTCCCAATCGGCCTCATTAATCGGGTAAACATCGTAGTCAGCCTGATTTCGCAGCAGGCGAGCATCTACGAGTTCAGCCTCACGCGCAGCCGAGTCAACCATGCCAGTCGGAAGTTTCCGCGGTAGAACGTTGTGGCGCTCGTGATCATCCCCCTGAGTCGCCGCGAAGGTGACAGCACGCGCAGCTTGATACATTGCATAGTAGAATCGACTAATGGCCGACCTGTATTGTGAAGCGAAAAGAAGGGCATCACCTGCTCGAAAGTGCCCTCCCGCTAGAAAGAGACGATCGGAGACAACCTGCCGCAGTAGCTGTGCTGTCGGGAACGGATATCTACCCCCGCCTGCAGGGAGAGCAGATATCGCCGCATTCTTGCTTGTAGAAATATGCAACAGCATTTGATCAGTAAGCGTGACTGACGGCATGCTATAACTCGCCCCCTACATAACTCTCTACTTTGCAAGGAGTAGCCCTCCACCGCGCCCTGCACAAGCCAGCGTGGTTGCTTCGATGTGTCTCCCTGACCATCGACGGAGTCTACGCCCAGGTTTTCATAATCACCAAATCATGCGCGCGCCCGGCGCACTTGAGGCACACCACCCGTGGCGAGAAAAGCTGCCGGAGCGATATCTGAGCGAATATTACCGACGGAGCGTCAGGCGAAGTCTCGCCCATTTCAGGCAAGCGTCATCTTCAGATGATCTATTATCCCCCAAGCTGAAGCCTCAACCTACGTCAAAACGTAACGCCCTCTTCATGTCTCGCTCCGGTCGACGCCCCTAGCAGCGCACTGAATGCCTGCAGGGGAGCAAGGTACATGTGCACGCCTGGGGATCCTAGCGCGGCCGCCATCGCGACTACCCGTTGGCGATCGAGGTTGACTCGAAAGCGTGCAGGTGCATGTTTTCAGCCACGGTCAACTTCTGCACTCCTGTGTTCGTGAATCTCGGTCGCCAGTTCAAAAATTCGTGCGATTCGACCGCCCACCCCCCGCAACCCCAACTCGCCGTGGGCGGCTGCCGCGCCCCCGGGAGGGTCACGCTGCGCATACCGCAACCCCCGCCTCCGTGAACCTTCGTCGGGGGCCTTGACGGCCTCCCGGCCGCAGCGCGAAAGTGCTCGTTAATCCGCATTAGCTCGCCGCCTCGCTGGCGCGCTCGCGGAAACTAATACGCATTAGCAGCGCGACCGGCACGCACGGCACAGCACGGTTCAGGGCGGAAGCGGAGTACTCAGGTGACCGAGAAGAAGAGGCGGGGGCGGCCGCGGCAGGCTGAGGTGGCACGGTTGGCCGGGGTGTCGCAGACGACGGTCTCGTTGGTCCTCGGCGGCAACAAGCAGGGCATCGTGATCCACGAGGACACCCGGCGGCGGGTGTTGGAGGCCGCGCGCACCCTCGGCTATGTGCCGGACCCGGCCGCCCGGCGGTTGGCCGCCGCGCAGAACAACCTGTTGGGCGTGTTCAGCTTCACCGCCACCTTCCCGACCGATCCGGCGCACTCGTACTACCCGTTCCTGGTGGGCGTGGAGCGGGAGGCCGCCGCGCGGGGCTTTGACCTGGTGCTCTTCACCGGTTCCAGCACCGGAGGTGCCGGCGCCGAGGCGCCGGGGGCACTGGAGCGGGTGCGGTTGGCGGACGGCTGTCTGCTGTTCGGCCGGCACGTGCCGACCGGGCCGCTGCGTCGGCTGGTCGAGGACGGTTTCCCGTTGGTGCACGTGGGCCGGCGGGACGAGGTGGAAGGGCTGACCTGGGTCGGCGCCGACTACGTCGCGGCCAGCGCCGAGGTGGTGCGGCACCTGGTGGCGGCCGGTCACCGCCGGGTGGTGCTGGTGCGGGAGGACGACGACGCGCCGGCCTCGACCGACCGGGAGGCCGGCTTCCGGCAGGGCCTGGCGGCGGCCGCGGGCGGCGAAGGAGCCGGGGGCGACCAGGGCGTCGAGGGCGACCAGGGCGCCGGGGGCGAAAAGGGCGTCGAGGGCGCGGTGGTCCGACTGCGGGCGCCGGCCGAGGAGTTGACGGCGGACTGGGTGGTCGCCCAACGCGCCGCCGGCGTCACGGCGTTCGTCGCCGAGGAGACCGACACCGGCGCCGCCTGGCGGGCGTTGCGCGGGGCGGTGGCGAGGGCCGGGCTGCGGGCGCCGGACGAGGTGTCGTTGGCGTTGCTCGGTTCGCCGCCGCCGGATCTGCCGGCGGACGGGGAGGCGACCGGCTTCGACATCCCGCGGGCCGAGTTGGGGGCGGCCGCGGTGCGCGCGTTGACCGATCTGTTGGCCGGGCGGCGGCCCGGCGGGACGTTGGCCCGCTGCGCGTTCCGGCCGGGCAGCACGACCGGGCCCCCGCCGACAGCCACCACCTGAGCCGACCAGCCCGCACCGCGGAGCGAACCAGCGGGCACCGCAGAGCGAACCAGAGAGAAAGGGCACCATGCCGACAGTGACCACCCCCACGCCCTCGACGCCGGCCGCCGGCACCGAGGCCAGGACGGACGTGTTGATCGTCGGCGGCGGCCTCGGCGGGGTCGCCGCGGCGCTCGCCGTCTGCCGGGCGGGGCACCGCGCCGTGCTGACCGAGGAGACCGACTGGATCGGCGGCCAGTCGACCGCCCAGGCCGTGCCGCCGGACGAGCACCCGTGGGTCGAGCAGTTCGGCGTCACCGCCAGCTACCGCGCGCTGCGCGAAGGGATCAGGGACTACTACCGCCGGTGGTATCCGCTGCGCGCCGAGGCGCGGGAGTTGACCGACCTCAACCCGGGCGCCGGCCGGGTCAGCAAGCTCTGTCACGAACCGCGGGCCGCGCTGGCCGTGTTGGAGGGCATGCTCGCGCCGCACCGGGCGGCCGGGCGGCTGACCGTGTTGACCGAGCACCGGCCGGTGGCGGCACACACCGACGGCGACCGGGTGCGCGCGGTGACGCTGCGCGACCTGCGGACCGGGGAGCGGCACACGGTCGGCGCGCCGTTCGTGCTGGACGCGACGGAGACCGGTGAGCTGCTCGAACTGGCCGGTGTGGAGCACGCGTTGGGTGCGGAGGCGCGGGCGGAGCACGACGAGCCGCACGCGCCGGAGCAGGCCGACCCGCTCAACCAGCAGGGCATCACGGTGTGTTTCGCGCTCTCCCACCACGAGGGTGAGGACCACACCATCGAGCGGCCGGCGGACTACGCCTACTGGCGGGCGTACCGGCCGGCGTTCTGGCCGGGTCCGCTGCTGGGCTTCGACGCGCCGGACCCGCGCACCCTGGAGCCGGTGGGCCGGACGTTCGTGCCCAACCCGGCGGCCGACCCGTTGGCGGTCGCGGCGGACCAGAGCGCGGACGCCGGCGACAAGGAGCTGTGGGGGTTCCGCCGCATCCTGGCCCGCGGGATGCACCGGCCGGGCGCGTTCGACTCGGACGTCACGCTGGTCAACTGGCCGCTGAACGACTACTGGGACGCGCCGCTGGTCGGGCTCGGCGAGGAGGGTGAGCGGCGGGCCGTCGCGGGGGCGCGGGAGTTGTCCCGTTCGCTGCTGTACTGGTTGCAGACGGAGGCGCCGCGGCCGGACGGCGGCACCGGCTTCCCGGGGCTGCGGCCGCGTGGCGATGTCACGGGCACGGCGGACGGGTTGGCGAAGGCCGCGTACGTGCGGGAGGCGCGGCGGATCAAGGCGGTCACCACGGTCACCGAGCGGGACGTGGCGATGGACCTGGTGGGCCCGTACGGCGGCACCCGCTACCCGGACTCGGTGGGGGTCGGCGCCTACCGGATCGACCTGCACCCTTCGACCGGCGGCGACAACTACGTGGACATCGCGTCGGTGCCGTTCGAGATCCCGCTGGGGGCGCTGCTGCCGCGGCGGGTGACCAACCTGCTGCCGGCCGGCAAGAACCTCGGCACCACCCATGTCACCAACGGCTGCTACCGGCTCCACCCGGTGGAGTGGAACGTGGGCGAGGCCGCGGGGGCGCTGGCCGCGTACTGCCTGGCGGCGGGCGTCACCCCGCACCAGGTGCGCGAGGAGGAGAAGCAACTGTCGGACTTCCTGCGGCGGTTGGACCGCCAGGGTGTCCAGCGGCACTGGCCGGACGTGCGGGGCTACTGACCCGAACGGCCGGCCGGCCCGGGGCTGTTGACCGGGCGCGCGTCGGGGCCCGGGCCCCGGCGCGACCGGGTGTCCTGCCGGGCGAGGTAGCTCCACCTGCCCCGCCCGGCCGTTTCCACCCACCACCACAACGCGACGACACAAGGAGGTGTCCAGACGATGACCTCTCACCGGCCGACTCATCCACACAGCCGCCAGATCCGCGTCGGCATCGACGTGGGCGGAACCTTCACCGACGCCGTGGCGGTCGACGCCACGACGCTCGAACTGATCGGCCAGGTCAAGGTGCCCACCAGCCACCACCACGAGGACGGGGTGGCGCACGGGATCGTGACCGCGCTGGAGCGGCTGCTGGCCGAGACCGGGCACCGCGCCACCGAGGTGTCCTTCCTGGCCCACGGCACCACCCAGGCTACCAACGCCCTGCTGGAGGGGGATGTCTCCCCCGTCGGTCTGCTGGGGATCGGCACCGGTCCCGGGGCCGCGTTGACCCGCCGGCTCCGGGCGCTCGGCAAGCTGCCGCTGACCGAGCACCACCCGTTCCCGCTGCGCTACGCGCACGTGCCGGACCCGGACGACGCCGAGCAGGTGCGGGCGGCCGTGCGGGGGTTGGTCGACGAGGGTGTCGGGGTGCTGGTGGTGAGCGAGCCGTTCAGCGTGGACGATCCGGCCGGCGAGCGCGCGGTGTTGGCGGTGGCCGGCGAGTTCGGGCTGCCGATGACGGCGGCGCACGAGATCACCTCGCTGTACGGGCTGCGCAAGCGCACCAGGACGGCGGTGGTCAACGCGGCGATCCTGCCGCGGATGCTGGCCACCGCCGACCTGGTGGACGGCAGCATCACCAAGGCCGGCATCACCGCGCCGCTGATGGTGATGCGCTGCGACGGCGGCGTGATGTCGCTGGACGAGATGCGCCGCCGGCCGCTGCTGACGGTGCTGTCCGGGCCGGCGGCCGGGGTGGCCGGGGCGCTGATGCGGGAGCGGGTCAGCGAGGGGGTGTTCCTGGAGACGGGGGGCACCTCGACGGACATCAGCGTGATCCGGCGGGGCCGGGTGGCGGTGCGGCACGCGACGCTGCTGGGCCGCTCGTCCTACCTGCCGGCGCTGGACGTGCGGACGGTGGGGGTGGGTGGCGGCTCCATGGTGCGGGTGGCCGGCGGGAAGGTGGTCGCCGCCGGGCCGCGCAGCGCGCACATAGCGGGCCTGCCGTACGCCTGTTTCGCGGAGTTGGCGGAGCTGCGCGACGCGCGGCTGGTGACGGTCGCGCCGATGCCGGGCGACCCGGCGGACCACGTGGTGCTGGAGGCGGCCGGCGGCCGGTTCGCGGTGACCATGACGTGCGCGGCCAACGCGCTGGGCCGGGTGCCGGCGGGCGACTTCGCGCGGGCCGAACCGGCGACGGCGCGGGCCGCGCTGGCGCCGCTGGCGGCGGCGCTCGGCACGGACGTGGCGGGCGCGGCGGCGGCGGTGTTGGACGCCGGCGTCCGGGAGGTGCGGAAGGTGGTGGACGCGATGCTCTCCGACTACCGGCTGGACCGGGACGCGGTGGTGCTGGTCGGCGGCGGGGGCGGCGCGGCCAGCGTCACGCCGCACCTGGCGGCGGCGACCGGGCTGCCCGGCTCGATCGCCGAGCACAGCGAGGTGATCAGCCCGATCGGGGTGGCGCTGGCGCTGGTGCGGGAGCAGATCGAGCGGATCATTCCGGGGGCGAGCCAGGAGCAGATCCTGGCGGTGCGGGCGGAGGCCGAGGAGGCGGTGGTGGCGCAGGGCGCCGCGCCGGCCGGGGTCGAGGTGGAGGTGACGGTCGATCCGCAGACCAACACGGTGCGGGCGGTGGCCACCGGCGCGACGGAGCTGCGCACCCAGGACCGGGCGCACCGGGCGGACGAGGACGAGCGGTTGGCGACGGCGGCGCGCAGCCTGAAGACGGCGACCGACCAGGTGCGGGTGTTGGGCCGGACGGCCAGCCACACGGTCTTCGGCACCACCAGGCGGCGCCGGTTCCGGCGGGCGACGCGGCCGGTGCGGGTGGTGGACGGCGACGGTGTGGTGCGGCTGCACGCGGCGGACGCGACGGTGGCGACCACCACGGTGGGCGAGGCACCCGAGGTGCTGGCCACGTTGGTGCGGGACACCACCGCCTACGGCGACGGCGGGGTGCGGGCGCCGGCGGTGCGGCTGCTGCTGGGGTCCAGGATCGCGGACCTGTCAGGGGTGTTGGACGCGGCGCCGCTGTTGGCGCTGGCCCGCAGCGAGTTGCGCGCCAGGTCGGCGCAGGAGCCGGTGATCGCCGTGGTGGAGGCCAGGTCGTGAGCGCGCCGACGAGGTCGGCCGCGACGCGGGCGTTGCGCGCGCACGGCGCGGAGCTGGCCGCGCGGGAGGACGTCGAGTTCGCCCAACTGCTGCTGGCCAACGTGCCGTTGCACGCCGGCCGGGACGCCGGGCGGCTGCGCGGCTGGGCCGAGTCGGCGTGGGGCTTCGGCGTCGAGCTGGCCGCCGCGCACCCGGAGGTCACCGGCGACGGGGCGCGGGTGCGGGTGGTGGAGCGGGCCGACGGGCTGGCCGACGGCCGGCTGCTGCTGGCCCGTTACCGCTCGCGGCCGACGGAGACCGTCGAACTGTTCACCGACACGCTGGCGTTGGCCGAGGAGGTCGTCGAACTGCTGGGCTGGCGCGCCTGGTTCCCCGAGGGTGCGGCCCGCCGGGCCGCGCTGGTCCACGAGGAGGGCCACCGGCTGCTCGGCGAGCGCCGGCACCGCCGGGAGCTGCGCCGCCGGCTGGACCACCAGGTGCTGCGGCTGGGCCGCCGCCGGGTGCTGGGCCATGTGGCCGGCGCCGACGAGCTGGCCGCGCACGCCTTCGCGCACACCATCTGCGGCCTGGGCCGCAGCCCCCTGCTGCTGACCGCCGCGCTGACCCACGCGGTGTCGTGGAGAGAGAGCTGACCGTCATGGGCGTCGTCATTCTGTTGATCATGCTGGTGGGCGTCGGGCTGATGCTCACCAACAAACTGCCCACGGCCTTCGCCCTGGTGCTGCTCGGCGTCTCCATCGCGCTGGTCACCGGGGCACCGTTGACCGGTGAGGCGAGTGTGCTGGACACGGTGCTCCAGGAGGGCGCCGGCGGGCTGGCGGCCACCATGATCGCCATCCTGCTGGGTTCCTGGCTGGGCAAACTGCTGGACGAGACGGGCATCGCCGGCACCCTGGTGCGCAAGATCGTGGAGTTCGGCGGGGACCGGCCCACCGTGGTGGCGCTGGGCGTGCTCGCCGTCTCGGCACTGGTCGGCACGGTCACCGGCTCGGCGCCGGCGGCGATGCTGGCCGGCATCATCGGCATCCCGGCGATGATCGCGGTGGGCGTGCCGAAGGTGACCGCGGCCGGCACCATCCTGATGGGGCTGGCCGCCGGCCTGCCGTTCGAGCTGCCGGTCTGGCAGTTCTTCTCCACGGCGCTGGACCTGCCGATCGAGACGGTGCGCGGCTTCATGGTGAAGCTGTTCCCGTTCGCCGCGTTCTTCGCGGTGCTGTTCGTGCTGGTCGAGACGCGGCGGCGCGGCGTGGAGCACGCCTGGTCGCTGCGGTCGGTGGACCCGTCGGCCGAGCGCCGGCCGTCCCGCCGGCAGCGGCTGGGCGACGCGCCCTGGTACGCGCTGTTCACGCCGGTGGTGCCGCTGGTGCTGGCGCTCGGTCTTGAGGTGGCGATCATCCCGTCGCTGCTGGCCGGCGTGCTCTTCGCGCTGGTCACCACGACCAGGCCACGGGAGATGAACCGCCGGCTGCTGCGCACCCTGTACGCGTCGTTCGACGTGGCGGCGGCCCCGATCGTGCTGTTCGTGGCCATCGGCATCCTGCTGGCGGCGGTGAGACTGCCGGGCGCGGTCGAGGCGTTGGAGCCGCTGGTGCGGAACGTCAGCCCGCAGAACCCGGTGCTGTTCGTGCTGGTCTTCACCGCGCTGGTGCCGCTGTGCCTCTACCGGGGCCCGTTGAACGTGTACGGCCTGGGCGCCGGGATCGCCGGGGTGCTGATCGCCGCCGGCATCTACCCGGCCATCGCGGTGCTCGGCCTGACCACCTCCTACAACCAGGTGTTCGGCGTGGCCGACCCGACTAGCACCCAGACGGTGTGGAGCGCGCAGTACTCGGGGGTCAGCCCGCAGCAGGTGATGCTGCGCACCCTGCCGTACGTCTGGGCGGTGGCGCTGGGCGGGCTCACGGTCACCGCCGCGCTCTACCTCTGAGGACCGGCGAACGGTGCGGGCCCGGGGGCGTCGTCCCCCGGGCCCGCCGGGCGTCCGTCGCGAGGTCGCGCGCGGTTCAGAAGCGGGCGCCGATCCCGGTGCCGTCGGCCGGCACCAGGAAGTCGGACGCGGGGATCGCGCCGTCCGCGCCGCGCGGCCCGGTGATCACCGAGGGGTCGGTGCTCAGCACCGAGTCCTCGTCCCAGTCGCCGCCCAGGTCCCAGGAGTTGCCGTCCGAGGTGCCGCCGCCCGGCTCGACCGGCGACCCGTCCAGCACCGACAGGTTGGCGGTCAGCGTGGAACGCGAGTCGGCCAGGTCGAAGCCGGTGCCGCCGTTGCCGAAGGTGGTGCTGCGGGTGACGGTCAGCGCCCCCGGGTTGCCGTTGTCGGTGACGCCGTCCACGGCGTTGTCGAACGCGACGGAGTTGCGCAGCACGTGGTCGGCGGCCGGATCGACGTCGCCCCCGCCGCCCATCTTGAAGCCGTTGCCGTCGCCCTGGAAGTCGGGGAAGTCCCAGCGGTTGACGCCGTTCCCCCAGGCCACCGCGGACTCCACGGTGATCGCCGAGGTGAACATCCAGGCGTCGAAGCCGTCGTCCGCGTTGTGCCAGAGCCGGGCGCCGACCACCCGGTTGCCCTCGCCGCCACCCTCCTTGATGCCGAGGCCGTCGGCGCTCTCGCCGTTCTTCCGCGGGTCGTGGTTGCCGTACGAGTCGAGGTTCAGAATCAGGTTCCGGCTGGAGGCGCCCTGGAGTTGGAAGCCCGTCTCGTAGTTGTCCCGGGTGGTCAGGTCGAGGAACTCGTTGTCGTCGCAGCCGTCGCAGTAGACGCCGTACGGGCCGCGGACCAGCTCCAGGCCCTGGATGCGCCAGTGCGACGCCTCCTGGTGGATCGAGCCGCGCTCGGCGCGCGGGATGCTGCCGCCGATCGGGGTGTGGCTGGCGGGCAGTTCGTCGCCGTCGATCACCACCTCCTCGCCCGGGTACTCGGTCAGGGTGATCGGGTTGCCCGGCTCGCCGGAGGTGGCGATGGTGATGTTCTCGGTCAACACGTAGGTGCCGCCGCGCACCTGGATGGTGTCCCCCGGGCCTGCCCGGTCCACGGCCGCCTGGATGGTCGCCAACGGGTCGGCCTCGGTGCCGGCCCCGCCGTCGTCGCCGTCGAGCGCCACCACGATCAGCGCCGCGGCGGGCTCGGTCCCGGTCGCCGTGCCCACCGCCGGCACCGCCAGCGCGAGCACCGCCGCGGCGGCGCCGACCGCCCACTTCGCCTTGCTCCGGTCCATGTCGTCCGTCCTCCCTGGGCCACTGCCTTCCGCCGACCGGTTGCCGCCGGCCGGCGAGAGGTTGCCGCGCGACGCGAGGTTGTCGGCGGGCGCCAGGTTGCCGCACGGCGGGAGGTCGCCGGGGCGCGGCCGCGCCCCGGCTCAGTCCGGCGGGCGGAGCGCGGCGAACAGGGTGCGTTCGGCGCCGCCCTGCTCGGTGACCGTGCTGACCCGGAACCCGGCCTCGGCCAGCCAGCCCTGCCACTGCGCGACCGCGAACAGGCCGTGCCGGTGCGCCTCGTGCACCAACCGGACCTCGCCTGCCGCGTCCCGCAGCGTGAACGTGTAGTCGGTGCGCACGGTGTGCGCCCCCGGCGCGACCGGCAGACTCCACGCCAGGTAACGCGCCCCGCTGCCGTCCGGCGCGTCCTCGCCGCCGCACTCGGTGGCCGGCTCGTAGGTGTCGGCGACCCGGTCGGGGAAGAAGACCGCGACCCCGCCCGGCCGCAGATGCGCCCGGGCGGTGCGGAACGCGGCCGCCAGGTCGGCGGGGGTCGTCATGTAGTCGATGGCGTCGTGCACCAGCACCGCGTCGAACTCCCGGCCCAGCCGCACCTCCCGCATGTCGCCGGCCAGGTGCTCGACCCCCGGGTTCACCTCCCGGGAGACGGCCAGCATCTCGGGCGAGAGGTCCAGCAGCGTCATGGTGTACCGGTCCCGCAGGTGCCGCGCCAGATGACCGCCGCCGCTGCCCAGCTCCAGCACCTCGCGCACCGGCCGGGCCGCCAGCCCGAACAGCTCGACGGCGATCGTCGCGTCGTCCTCGTAGACCTCGACCGGCGAGATCAGCGGCCACCAGGGGGCCAGTTCGCCGTAGAGCCGCGTCGCCGGACCAGCGCTCGTCACGTGTTCGTTCCCCACCTCGGCCGCCGCGATCCCTACCATCCTGGGCGGGCACCCGGAGCCGGGTGCCCGCCCAGGATGGTAGCCGGCGCGGCCAAACCGCCGCGGCCCGACGCCCCCGGCGGGGCCGGGGACGTCGGGGCGGCGGCTCGGGCGCGGCGACTCGGGCGCGCTGACTCGGGCGCGGTGGCCGGTCAGCGCGGGCGGCCGGTCAGGAGAGGAAGCCGGCCAGGTCGGAGCCGACCGCCCGGACCAGCGAGACCGCCTGCTGGGAGACGCTGGTCACCGCGGAGGTCTGGGCCTCGGCGCCGTGCCCGGCGTGCTCGTTGTGCAGGGCGTGGCTGGCCTGCATGGCCTCGGTCGCCGCCTCGTCGTAGGCAGCGGCCACCTGGTCCGCCGACAGCTCGTTGCCGTTCCCGAAGGTCACCTCGCCGTTGCCGCCGTCGAAGACGACGTCGGAGCAGGAGTAGAAGTTCTCCTGGCTGTCGGACCGAATCCAGTGCACGTAGATGATGTGCTCACCGGAGCGCTCCGGCAGCTGCACGTCCCAGTAGTAGTGCCCGTCCTCGGTGCCGACGCCACCGCGCTGCGGCGGGTTGGTGACGGTGCTGATCTGCTCCAGGTCACCCCAGCCGAGCGGCTGGCCGGACGACCAGTTCTCGTTGGTGATGTAGACGTTGAACTCGCCTGGGTGGTGGGCCCAGTTGCTGTGCTTCAGCTCGATGTTCGAGCCGGAGGTGAGGTGCGTGGTGGGCCAGTCGGTCCGCGCCGCGTCGTAGGCGCCGAAGTCGAACGGGCCGTTGTTGCCACCGCTGCACAGCTCGCCGTCCGGGATGTAGCCCTCGGTCCGGCCGGCGCCGTTGGAGTCGAGCACGGCGAACCAGTTGTACAGCGGGCCGGTGCCGCTCTGCGCGACCGCGTCGGCACAGGCCGGGTTGGCCGGCATCTGGGTGCTGCTGTTCTCCTGGAGGTCGAGGTAGCACAGGTAGGTGCGGGCCCCGGGCAGGGTGGTCGAGCCGTGGGCCGAGGCCGGCGTGGGGAGGGAGGCCAGCAGCAGGGCCGAGGCGCTGGCCCCGAGCACGCCGGCGAGGCGCAGCTTCCCGAACTTGCCCGTCGTCGTGGTCTCCCGGCCGGTCGGTGCGTTGGACACGGATGCTCCTTAAGAGAAGAGTCGTCTCCCGAGAGGGCAGCCGAGACGCACCGGCTGACTGATCCGGTGGCACCGACGGCCCGTCGTCGGTGTTGCCAAACCGCGCATGGGAGCGCTCCCGCAACGCAAGGTAGTGCCGTCCGGCGCGTTCCGGAAGCACTGCTTCCGGCCGTTACCGGCCTGCTGGCGCCTACTTTCAGCCAATTTCGCCCCGGCGCACCCCAAGGATTTCCCAAACCGGCCCCGCACGGGGTGCCGCGGCGCGCCGGGCGGACGTCCGCCGGACGGGTGCCCGCGTGGCGGGAGCCGGTGCCATCGCGAGCCCGCCACGGAGCCCCTGAACGCGGCCGCGGGCGCCGCCGGCCGTCGCTTCCTGGCGGTCACCTCGACCGGTCGGTCACCTTGGCCAGGAAGGCGGTCAGATTGGTCATCATCCGATCGATCTTCTCCTCGACCGTGATCGATTCGCGCAGCCGAGCGTCCGATCCGGTCTCCTTCCGACCGCGCACATAGAGCGGGCAGCAGAGGTCGTCGCAGACGTAGGCGCCCACCGAGTTGCCCTGCTGGCCGGCCCGGCCGGCCCGGGGGGCGACCAACAGCGAGACCCCGCCGGTGTGCGCGGTCAGGCACAGCGAGCACATCCCCCGCCTGGTCCCCCAGGCCCCCCGCCCCTGGCCGCGCAGCGCGACCGCCCGGGGGCGCCCGTCCAGCTCGGCGACCAGGTAGGCGCGGTCCGGCGCCTGCGGGTCACGCCAGCCGAGGAAGTCCAGGTCGTCCCAGGGCCGCTCGGCCAGGTCGTGCGGCACGAACAGGCGCTTCGCCGCGCCCTTCGAGCAGTTGACGAAGGACGCGCGGATCTCTGGTTCGCTGAGCGGCTTCATAAAACGCAGGCTAATTTGCCTAAAGGTTTTAGGCAAACGCATAATCTGTGATGGTAGCGAGGAGGCAGACCATGGCCCGAGCGGGACTGAGCACGGAACGACTGACGCTGGCCGGCGCCGAGCTGGCCGACGAGGTCGGCTTCGACCAGGTGACCGTCTCGGCGCTCGCCCGGCGCTTCGACGTCCGGGTGGCGAGCCTCTACTCCCACCTGCGGAACTCCCAGGACCTGCGGACCCGGATCGCCCTGCTCGCGCTCGCCGAGCTGGCCGACCTGGCCGGCGAGGCGGTCGCCGGCCGCGCCGGCCGGGACGCGCTGGTCGCGCTCGCCAACGTCTACCGCGACTACGCCCGCGCGCACCCCGGCCGCTACGCCGCGGCCCAGCTGCGGCTCGACGCCGAGACGGCCCGGGCCAGCGCCGGCGTCCGGCACGCCCAGCTGACCCGGGCGATCCTCCGCGGCTACCAGCTCTCCGAAGCGGAGCAGACGCACGCCGTCCGGCTGCTCGGCAGCGTCTTCCACGGCTACGTCAGCCTGGAGCTGGGCGGCGGCTTCAGCCACAGCGCCCCCGACACCCAGGAGACCTGGGAGCGCACCCTCGACGCCCTCGACGCGCTGCTCCGCAACTGGCCGGCGCCCGAGCCGGACTGACCGCCGGACCGCAACCGCCGGACCGCAACCGCCGGACGGCGGGCTGACCGGGAACGGGACCGGCAGCGGGAGCAGGGACGTGAGCAGGGCCGAGGACGGAAACCGGAACGGGAACCAGGAAGGGGGGAGGGACGGGGGCGGGAACGGAACGGGAACGAGGGCGGGGGCAGGGGGCGGCCCCGACGCGGGAAGGGTCTCCGGCCCCGCCGCCCGCGCCGGCCATCCGGACCCCCGGCGAAACGCGAGCAGGTCGCCGACGCGGCCACCCGGGCCGCCGCCTCAGCCGCCGGAGTCGCCCCCGCGGGTGGCCTCTCCCCCCGGCGCCGCGTCGGCCGGGGGCAGCTCCGCGTGGACCTCGCCGGCCACCCGCCCGTCGCTGAACGTCGCGCCGCTCCGGCGGAGGACGGCGACGGCCGCCGCGTTCCGCGCCGTGGTGTCGGCGCGGACCACCCGCGCCCCGACCCTCGTCGCCTCGACCAGGATCGCGCCGAGCGCCGCGCCGCCGACGCCCCGCCCGCGCCAGGAGCGGGCGAGCCAGAGGCCGGTCTCCCACTCTCCCCGCTCGCCACGGCGCGCCAGCCGGGCCGACCCGACGACCTCACCGTCCCGGGTGACCGCGAAGGTCATCTCGGCGAGCGGGCCGGCTGGGCCGGCGCGCCGGGCGCGGTGCCAGGCGAGGAAGGCCGCCCGCCGGCGCGGCGTCCAGCCCGGCGGGCCGGCGACCGGCGGCATGACCTCCCCCGGGTCCGCGTCCCGGACCGCCACCGCGAGGAGCGCGCGCAGCGTCTCCTCGTCGACCTCGCGCAGCGTCACCCGGCCCTCCATGGCCACCTCCGTCCTTCGCCTCGCGGCGGGACCATCCTCGGGCGACGGCGTCAGCCGGCGCCAGCGGTTTCGGCGCCCCGCTCCCCGCCCGCCCGCGACCGCCCCTGACGCCCCGTCAATAACCGGAAGGGAACTGAAAGTTTTTCGGAAAATCGCTCGGTGACCGGGAGGAAATCAGGGGTCAGGATCGACCAACTCCAAACTGCCTCGACCAGCAAACCGCGTTGAACAGAGAAAACGCGAAAAGCACTTCTCGACGGCCGCGCCAGACCTTCCGGAATTCTTGCGGGAACCGTTGACACCTTGAGGTGCTCAGATCAACCTGTTGGCCATCGGCAGCCCCGAGAGTGCTGCCGGTCCGGGCCGCCCTCGTGGTCCGGTCTCTCCGGTCGCGGGCCGCACGACGACCGGCCGCGGGCCAACCGCGCGTGGTGGGACGCCACCGCGCGGGCGCATGCCGCCACCGGCCGACCGGCGGGCCCCGCCGGATCCACACCGCGCTGTCTGGCCTCTCCCGCCAGCCTGTACGAGGAGGAGCATTGAACAAGGACGACGCCGGCCGCCGGCAGACGCCCTCGCTGAGCCGTCGGGGCTTTATCGGCGGGGCCGGCGCGCTGACGCTGGCCACCTCGGCGGTGGTGATGCTGCCCACCACCGCGCACGCCCAGACGGTCACCGACAACCAGGAGGGCACCCACAACGGCTACTACTACTCGTTCTGGACCGACGCCAACGGCACCGTCTCGATGACCATGGGCAACGGCGGCCAGTACAGCACCCAGTGGCGCAACACCGGCAACTTCGTCTGCGGCAAGGGCTGGAGCAACGGCAGCCGGCGGACGGTGAACTACTCCGGCAGCTTCAGCCCGTCCGGCAACGGCTACCTGTGTCTCTACGGCTGGACGTCGAACCCGCTGGTCGAGTACTACATCGTGGACGCGTTCGGCACCTACCGGCCCACCGGTGAGTACCGGGGCTCGGTGAACAGCGACGGCGGCCAGTACGACCTGTACCACACCATGCGGTACAACGCCCCGTCCGTGGAGGGCACCAGGACGTTCCCGCAGTACTGGAGCGTCCGCCAGTCGCCCCGGGTGGGCGGCAGCATCAACACCGGCACGCACTTCGACGCCTGGGCCAACGCGGGCATGAACCTGGGCGAGTTCCGCTACTACATGATCATGGCGACCGAGGGCTACCAGAGCAGCGGCAGCTCGAACATCACCGTGTACTGACCGACGGGGGCACGGGGACGGCGGGCCGGCGACCCGGTGGAGTGGTCGCCGGCCCGCCGACACGCGGGCGGTAATTCCCTACCGCCGCGGCCCGAACGCGCCCACACTCACCCCATGGCGGACATGGGGGCGTTCCGGGACGCGGTCACCGACTGGGCGGCGGGGGGCGGCCGGGCCGCCGGCGGCGCGGCGCGCGCGCTGGCGGCCCGGCTGCCGGTCAGGACGGTGGTCCTGCTGGAGGGGCCGAGCGACGCGGCGGCCGTCAACGCGCTGGCCGCGCGCCACGGCCGGGACCTGGCCGCCGAGGGGGTCTGCGTGCTGCCGATGGGCGGCGCGATGAGCGTCGGCCGGTTCGCCGGGCTGCTCGGGCCACCGGGGCTCGACCTGCCGCTGACCGGGCTGTGCGACGTGGCGGAGGCCGACTTCTACCGCCGGGGGCTGGAACGGGCCGGCGCGGCCCGGGAGTTCTTCGTCTGCGCGGCCGACCTGGAGGACGAGCTGATCCGCGCGCTCGGCGTGCCACGGGTGACGGAGCTGGTCGAGGCGGAGGGCGACCTGCGGGCGTGGGAGACCTTCCTGCGGCAGCCCGCCCAGCGGGACCGCGCCGCGGGGCAGCAGGTGCGGCGCTTCCTCGGCACCAAGAAGGGCCGCAAGATCCACTACGGCCGGGTGCTGGTCGAGGCGCTGCCGCCGGGCCGGGTGCCCGCCCCGCTGGACGCCCTGCTCGCCAGCCTCTGAACCGGCCGGTCGGCCGCCCCCGGGGAACAGCCCGCCCAGGGCGGCTGTTGGGGCTGGTGTGGCGGCCGGCGAACGGCGCCGGCCCGGGCGAAGGAGCGCACGTGATCCTCAAGACCTACGCGCGGCTGTGGGTGGACGACCTGGACGTCTCGCTGCCGCTGCTGGAAGCGCTGACCGGGGCGCGGCCGGTGCTGCGGTTCGCGTTCGACGCCATCGAACTGGCCGCCGTGGGCGACTTCCTGGTGATCGCCGGCCCGGAGGCGGAGCGCGCCAGGTACGCGCACGCCTCCGCGACGGTGGTGGTCTCCGACCTGGACGCGCTGGTCGCCGAAGTGGCGGCGGCGGGCGGCGAGATCACCCAGCCGGTGGCGAACAGCCCCACCGGCCGCTTCCTCTACGCCCGGCACGCGGGCGGCGCGCGGGTGGAGTACGTGGAGTGGAACGAGGAGACCCGCCGCCTGGTGCTGGGCTGAGCCGACCCGCCCCGGCCGGGTTGTCGGGGGCGCGGGGCGGGGCGGGCGTCACCCTTCGCCGACCGCGGAGAGGGCGTCGGGGGTGCCCGGCTCGCCGGTCAGCATCTTGGCGCCCGAGGACCAGGTGACGAGGAGCCGGTCGCCCTCCAGGGCCAGCGTCGCCTCGGTGTCGGTCCAGGCCGGTGCGCCCTCCCGCAGACGCTCGGTCAGACTCAGCGCGTCGCCGGTGACGCTGCCCGCCCACTGGTCGCCGGACTCGGTGACGGCGTCCATGGTGAGCACCGCCTCGCCGTCGGTGATCCGCAACTCGGCGGTGCCGGCCCCGGCCAGCCACACCCCGTCGTACGGGGTGACGGCGGCGGCCGCTTCCGGGTCGTCGGCCGGCTCGGCGTCCTGCCCGACCGACTCGGTGGGGCCGGCCTCCTCGGCGGCGCCGGCGTCGTCCGCCGCGGCCTCTCCGTCCTCCTCGTCCGCCGCGTCCTGGCTTTCCCCACCGCCGGTCTCCTGAACGTCGCGGCTCCGGTCGGCTGACTCGTCCTCGCCGCCGCCGCAACCTCCCACCAGGAGCGCCGTCGTGATCAGGAACGCGGGAAGTGCGCGACGCGCTGTCCTCTGCACAGTGCTGAACCCTGCCTCGTGTCTGTTGGCGTTCGACTACCGCCCGGATGCTAGGGGTTCGCGAAGCGAAATTCCAGCAAAGGTTGCGGTACGGCGAAGGAGGAGGGCGGCCCACACAACTGCCCTGTGAAACAGCCACATCGGGTCCACATCGAGGTGGCGGAAGAGAGCGCCGCGCTCGCCGAGCGAACGTCGCGTGGCACGCTCGCTCCGCCCGTCGCCGAGCCGGACCGGCCGCCCCGGCCGGATTGTCAGTGGCGTGGTGTTCACTGACGTTCGTGGATGACGAGGAACGCGTGTGGATCACGGCCGTGCCGCCCTTCGGCCCGGCGGAGGTGGGGGTGCTGCTGGCGGTGGACGTCGGCACGGCCGATGTCGGCGAGCGGCTGACGCACCGCCTGCTGAACCGGGGGCACGAGGGCGAGGAGGGCGTCTTCTACCTGCTGGCGGACGATCTGGCCGCCCGGTACGAGCGGGCCGGTGGCCGGCTGGCGGTGTCGCTGCTCGCCCACCGGTCCTCGCTCGCCGCCGAGTTGGCGGCGGACGGCGACGCGGAGCTGGCGGCCGGGCTGGCCGCGCTGCCGACCGACCCGGTCGATCCGGCGCGGGTGCGGCTGCTGCGCCGGGAGATAACCACCGACTTCGACCCCGCGGGGCCGGACGCCGAGCCGAGCCCGGTCCTGCTGATCGACCATCTGGGGCCGGCCCCGCTGCCCGAGCTGTTCGCCGCCTTCGGCCGGGGCGAGGCGAGCCTCGCGGTGCTGCCGGCGGAGGGCCCCTGACGGACGGACTCCTGGCGGACGCCCCCTGACGGACGGGCCGATCCGGGCCGGGGAGGGCCGCCGGCCGGTCGCCCGCGCCCCTGACCACCGCACACCGGCCCCGGGTCCCCTCTCCGGAGCCGCCGTTATCGTGCAACTCCCTGCGGACCGAGGGCGGTTCGGGTCACACTTGGACGGTGCCGTGGCCACGGGGGCGTGACGGCGCGCGGAGGGGGAGCAACGCATGCAGCGCGGACAGGACATCCGCGGCCACCGGTTCCTGCTGTCCGAGAGCCCCGCGTCCCAGCCGGACCCGGTGCTGGCCGCCCAGGTCGCGCGCACGGCGCCCGCGCCCGGCGACTCCTCCCTGGCGCACGCCCGCCTGCCGGGTGGCACCGCGCTGCTGTGCCACACGCCCCGGGCCGGCGTGGTGCACGCGCTGCTGGTGCCGTCCGGCGCGCTGCGCCGGATGTGGGCCATCGACCTGTGGCGTGCCCCGGTGTGGCAGGGCTCCTGGGAGGGTGCGGACGGGGTGCCGACGCTGGCGCCGGGGGCGGAGCCGGAGCCCGGCGCGCGGTTCTCCGCGCCGGAGCTGGTGGAGTTCGCCTCGCTGCACGCGGCGCGGGTGCGGCCCTTCCTGTCCGACGTGCGGCGGCTGTTCACCGACCCGGCCGGCCGTCAGGTGGTGGTCGCCGAGCGGGACCAGGCCACGGTCGCCCGGTGGATCGCGCTGGCCGCGTTCTTCCTCGACCACTGCCGGCCGGCGTCGCCGGGCCCGGCGCTGACGTTCACCACCGGCACCCGGCGCCCGTTGGACGCGCCGCAGCAGATCCTCGGGATCGGCCCGGACGCCGAGTTCGACCGGAGCGACATCGACCTGCTGAGCCACCGGTACCGGGTGCACGACGGCCTCGGCGGGCCGGGCAGCCCGCCGGAGGAGCACCAGGACCCGCTGGCGGCGCGCTTCGCGACCGACCGGCTGGGGCTGCCGCCGGAGCGGCCCGCCAGGCCGCGCCCAGCGCCGGACGGCGGGACGCCGAACACCGCGGCGCCGGACGACGCGGCGCCGACCCCGGCCGCGCCCGGCCCCGCCGACCCGCTGGTGCGGACGCCCGCCTCGCCCGTCTCGCCCACCCCGCCCGCCCCGGCGCCGCCGGCCGACGAGCCGGCGCCCGCCGCCCGACCGCGCGCGGCGGACACGGGGCCGCCACCCGCCGCCGCCACCCGGTTCCAGGACCTGCTGGCCGCCCTGCCCGGTGGCCGCCCCGCCGACGCCGCCCAGTTGGAGGCCCTGTACCGCCGGGTCTGGGGCCGGTTCGACCCGGACCTCGCCGGCGCCCTGACGCTGGTCCGCGGCTGCGCGCCGGAGCTGTTGATCGCCGCCCGGATCCATCTGCGGATCGTCGGCCTGCTCACCCGCCCCGCCCGGGTCACCCGGGCGCACTATGACCTGGCCCGCGAACTGCTCGCCCGGCAGCCCGACTTCGACCTGCACGGCAACCACCTCGCGGCCGCCCGGCTGCTGATCGCCGGCCACGAGCTGTCCGCCGGCGGCGAGCGGGCGAAGCGCGCCGCCCGAGACCTCCAGCATCTGCTCCTCGGGGAGGCCCAGCCGCTCATCAACGAGGACCAGCGCGACTGGGCGCGGCGCCGGCTGAGCGAGTACGGCACCGACACCCTCCTCGGGCCGGGCCCCCACGCCTAACCCCCCGTTCCCCCACTTCCGAGAAGAAGGTTGTTCCGTGAGTGACATCCCCGGCGGCCCCATGGCCAGCCGCCCCCTGCACTTCATCTGGCTGCTCGACTGCTCGGGCTCCATGGGGGTCAACGGCAAGATCTCGCAGCTCAACTACGCGATCCGGGAGGCGATTCCGGAGATGCGCAAGGCCGCGGACGACAATCCAGGCGCCGAGCTGCTGGTCCGGGCCATCACGTTCAGCGCGGGCGCCGCCTGGCACCTGCCCGAGCCCACCCCGGTCGCCGACTTCGCCTGGGAGGACGTGCACGCCACCAGCACCACCGACCTGGGCGCGGCGCTCCGCCTGGTGACCGAGGCGCTGAAGACGCCCCCCATGCCGGGCCGGGCGCTGCGCCCGGTGCTGGCCCTGGTCTCCGACGGGCTGCCCACCGACGACTGGCGCTCCGCGCTGCGGGCCATGGACGCCACCCCGTGGGGCAAGCGGGCGGTCCGGGTCGCGATCGGCATCGGCGAGGACGCCGACAAGGACATGCTGAAGGAGTACCTCAACAACCCGGAGCAGGAGCCGCTGCGGGTGAAGAACCCGAAGCAGCTGGTCGCCGCGATCCGTTGGGCCTCGACCGTGGCGGTGGCCAACGCCTCGTCACCGCTGCTCGACAAGGACCAGCGGGTCGGTCCCTCGCCCGACCAGCAGACCACGATCACCAACACCGCGGTCGAGCCCGACGTCTGGTGACGGAGGACTGGCGGCTGCTGCGCGAGGGGGTCAAGGGCAGCGGCAAGGCGTACAGCCAGGACCGGCATCTGGCGTTCCTGGCGGAGGCGGGCCGGTGCGCCGTGCTCGCGGTGGCCGACGGGCACGGCTCGGCCGCGCACTTCCGCAGCGACCTCGGGGCACGCTGGGCCACCGAGGAGTTCGCCGCGTGTGCCCGGTACCTGACCGACCGGCTGGGCGAGACGGCCGGCGCGCCCGAGCGGACCGACGCGACCGGCGCGCCCGAGCGGGCCGCGGCGGCTGGCGGGGGCCGGGCCCCGGGCCCGGCCCTGCCCCGGTTGCACGCCCTGGCCCGGGACCTGCCCCGGCAGCTGGTGCACGGCTGGCGCGGCCGCGTCGCGCTGCACGAGGCGAACTCGCCGGCGCACGGCCGGCCCGACGAGCCGCCCCCGTTCGACGTGTACGGCAGCACGCTGCTGGGCGCCGTGGTGACGCCCGAGCTGCTGGTGTGCTGGCAGCTCGGGGACGGCGACATCACGCTGGTGGAGGCGGACGGCACCGTGCGGACCCCGCTGTACACCGGCCCCGACCTGGGCGACGAGACCGAGTCGCTGTGCCTGCCCGAGGCCTGGCGGCGGGCCCGGACGCACTGGCGCCCGCTGACCGGCGGGCCGCCGCCGGCCGTGCTGCTCTCCACCGACGGGCTGTCCAAGAGCTTCGCCGACCACGCCGGTTTCCTCGGCTTCGTCCGCGGGGTGCGGGAGCGCGCCGAGACCGAGGGCACCGAGCTGGTGCAGGGCAAGCTCGCCGACTGGCTCGGCCACGCGGCGACCCACTCGGGGGACGACACCACCCTGGTGGCAGCGTTGCCCGTCGCCCGACCCGGCTCCGACAGCGGAGCACGACCACTGACGAGGGGGACAACCCGTTGAACGACGCCTACGGCATGCTCAGCGCCGGTACCACGCTGCGGACCGAGCGGGGCGAGGAGATCACGGTACGGGGGCTGCTCGGCTCGGGCGGCCAGGGCGAGGTCTACGAGGTCACGACCGCGGCCGGGCCCCAGGCCCTGAAGTGGTACTTCCCGCAGCTCGCCGACGCCCAGCGGTGGCGGATCCTGGAGACGCTGGTGGACCGGTCGTGGGGCGACGACCGGTTCCTGTGGCCGCGGACCATCGTCTCCGATCCCGCGCTGAACAGCTTCGGCTACGTGATGGGGCTGCGCCCCGCCCGGTTCCACGACCTGCCGGCGCTGCTGCGCCGCGACCCCGCCGTCGCCGGCGCCACCCCCCGGTCGCTGATCACCACGGCGCTCAACACCGTGGAGGCCTACCGCACCCTGCACGCCCAGGGCATCGCCTACCGGGACATCAGCTGGGGCAACGTCTTCTTCGACCCGCTCACCGGGGACGTGCTGGTCTGTGACAACGACAACGCGGTGGTGGAGGGCGAGTTCGCCGGCATCGCCGGCACGATGAACTTCATGGCGCCCGAGCTGGTCCGCGCCGAGCCGGGCGCGCAGCCGTCCATCCAGACGGATCTGCACTCCCTCGCGGTGCTGCTCTTCTTCCTCCTGATGAACCACCACCCGTTCGACGGGGCGGAGGAGTTGCGGATCCACTGCATGGACGAGCAGGCGCAGCGGAAGCTCTACGGCTTCGACCCGGTCTTCATCTACGACCCGGCCCGCACCCGCAACCGCCCGGTGCCGGGGGAGCAGGACACGGTCATCGCGACCTGGGGCGCGCTGCCGCGGACGCTGCGCGACCTGTTCGTACGGACGTTCACCGAGGGGCTGGCGTCGCCCGCCCGCCGGATCGTCGAGTCGGAGTGGCGGGACGCGCTCAGCGCGGTGCGGGACGCCATCGTGCCGTGCGGCACCTGCGGCAAGCAGAACCTGACCGATCCCGGCGACACCGCCCCCACCTGCTGGTACTGCTCCAGGACCGTTGACCTGCCGCTGCGGCTTGAGCTGAGCTGCGGCACCGGCCGCCGCCGCACCCGCCGCGACCTCCGGCTGGTCCAGCACGCCCAGGTGCACGGGCACCACCTCGAAGAGGACCCCGAGCGCCACGACTTCAGCGACCCGATCGGTGAGGTCACGGCCCACCCGACGGTGGCCGGCCGGCTCGGGCTGACCAACCGCTCGACCACCGCCTGGCGGATGCGCCGGCCGGACGGCACCGAGTTGGAGGTGCCGCCCGGGCGCACCGCGGCGCTGCGCCCGGGCGTGCTGCTCGAACTGGGCGACGGCGCGGAGGCGGTGGTGCGGGAGCGCTGACCGGCGGCCGGAGCGCGCCCGCGCTTGCCTGGCGGGAGACCGGGCGCGCTCAGGCCCGGCGGGTGAGCCGGCGCAGGGCGCGGCGCACGGCGTCCGACAGGGTGCGCCGCGCCGGGCCGAACACGCCCTGGGCCCGGTGCAGCGCGAGGCGGGGCAGCGGCACGGCGGGGAGTTCGACCCGGACGTCGGTGCCGAAGGCCAGCGTCGCGTCCGGCCGGGCGACCGGCGCCGCGGTGACCGTGCACCGGCCGGGGCCGACCGGCAGCTCGACGGGCCCGGCGCGGTGCCGGCTGCGGGCCACCCGCAGCTCGCCGCGCCCGCCGTCGCCGTCGCCGGCCCAGGCGAGCAGCACCAGCACCGCCGGCTCGGGCCACCGGAACGCCACCACGGCCCGGTCGGGGGCGACCCTGGTGACCGCGAACTCCTGGACCGCGCCCGGGCGTTCGAGCAGCACCGAGGGGCCGGCCACGGCCCGGTCGCCGAGCACGCTGAGCACGGTCAGCCGCAGCGCGCCGCCCAGCGGCGGCAGCACGGTGACGGTGCCGGTGTCGTCGCCGTGCACGGCCGACAGCCGGCCGAGCGCGTCCGACACGTCGCTGCCGGGCTCCGGCGCGCGATCCCGCCACACCACCAGCCGGCTCTCGCCACGGGCCGGCGGCGGCCAGCTCACCCGGACCTGGCCGGCCGTCCCCGCCGGGCGGGCGTCGATCCCGGCGACCGGCCCCGGCCAGTCGGCGGCGACCGCGGCGACCCGCACCCCGGGCGACCAGACCAGGTCGCCCGCCGGGTCCCGGTAGCCGCAGCTGACCCGGTAGACGTACTCCCCCGGCGGCAGCGGCCGTTCCATGAACCCGTGCGGCCCGCACGGCACGTCGGCCCCGTCGGCGCGCACCGCGCGCACGGCGGCGGCGGCCGGGTGCGCGCGCCAGGCGCACGCGACCCCGCCCGGCACCGCGCGCCCCACCGCCCCTGACACCTCGGGCAGCACGGTGACCGGCCCGCAGGCCAGGGCCGCGCCGGCGGGCCGGTCGCCCTCCAACGGCAGCACGGCGTAGCGCGACGGCCGGCCGGTCAGCGGCTCCGGATCGACCACGGTCTGCCCGGCGTCGGCCGGCACGTCGAGGGCGACGGCCTCCTCGGGCACGCCGTCGGGGAAGCGCACCACCAGGCAGCGCACCGGCCGGGACGGCGTCGGCCAGGACACCACGACCGGTCCGGCCGGGGTCGGCGCGGCGGTGACCCGGCCCTGGCCGTCCCCGGCGACCGCGGCGGCCACGGTGAACAGCAGGGTCCGCGCGGCGGGATCGTCGAGCGCCCGGCGGGCGGCGCGCAGCGCGACGGCGGTGGCGGTGGCGTGCTCCCCGGCGGCGGCCAGCCGCTCGGCCTCGGCCAACTCGGCGGTGAGGGTGGCGAGTTCGGCGGTCAGCTCGGCGAGCAGCGCGGCGAGCCGCTGGTCCGCCGGGGCGGCCGGCAGCAGCGCCGCCAGCCCGGCGGCGGTCCGCAGCCGCCGTTGCCGCCGGACGTCGAGCAGCCGCTCGGCCGCCTCCCGGACCGGCCCCGCGGCCGGGAACCCGGCGGCGACGGCCGCGGCCAACTCCCCCGCCTCGGACCGGTCGACGCCGAGCGCCACGGCCCGGGCCGCGTCGGCTCCGCCGCCGGCGTCGGTCAGTAGGACGCACAGCTGGTACAGCACGATGCGGCGGACGGCCATCGGCTCGGCCCGTTCCGCCGCCGCCAGCCGCCGCAGCACCTCCCGGGCGGCCCCGACCCGTGGGTCGCCGGACACCGCCCAGCGTTCGGCCGCGGCGTCGCAGGCTGCGGCGTCCACCCGGCGCAGATCGCTGCCGCGTTCGGGCGGCAGCAGCAGCCCGTCCAGGATCCGGAAGCCGGCGTCGGCCCGGTCGTCGCCGCGCAGCGTGGGCCGGTAGCCGCCGGTCGCCGGCTCGGCGGGCGGGAACAGCGCGTCGGCGGCGTGCCGGAAGCCGGCGTCACGCTGGGCGCGGAGCAGCGCCGGGTAGTCCGGGACCCCGGGGAAGAGCGGCAGCACGGGCAGGGGTGGCCGGGCGGCCGCGGTGGCCGGCCGCCCGGGGCGCCAGGCCGCCGTGCGCGCGTCGGTCATCCGGTCACCTCGGCGCGGTGTAGAAGTACACCCACAGCCGGGCGGTGTTGCCCGGCTCCCCGAGGTCGTGGAAGTCCTCGCGGGTGATGCCCTCGGCGAACATGTCGGGCCTGGCCCGGTGCAGCAGCGCGTTGACCTCCCCGGCGTACCGGGTGCCGCCCTGGCCGCCGCCGAAGGTCAGCACGAACGCGGCCTCCCGCCCGGCCCACCGCTCGGTGGCCGCCGCGAGTTGCTCGACCAGCTCGCCGGCGTCCCCGCCGCTCACCCCGAACTCGACGGGGTCGCGCTCCACGCCCCGTGGGCCCTCGTCCTCGGTCGGCTCCGGCTCCGGTTCCGGCGACTCGGTGGCGGACTCCTCGGGCACCGCGGGGTCGGCGGCGGCCAGTGGGTCGGGCTGGCCGCTCATCGAGACCAGGGCGAGCACCAGCAGCAGGTCGGCGAAGAGCCAACCGGCCAGCGCGGCGAGCCCCAGCCGGCGACGCCGGCGCCGCACCGGGGGCCGGGCGCCGCTCACCGGCCGTCCACCGGCGGCTGGGGCGCGGGCGCGGAGGTGGACACGGGCGCCGGCGCGGGAGCGGGCGCCGGCGCGGGAGCGGGCGCCGGCGCGGGCGGGGTGGCGGGCGGCGGGGTGCCGTGGCCGGGCGCCGGGGCGGCAGCGGGCCGTGCCGGCTCGGCGGCGTACGTGGGCGCGTTCGGCGCGTATCCGGGCGGGCCGGGATCGGCGGCGTAGCCGGCCACCGGCGGCTCGCCGCCGTACCCGTACCCGTACGCCGGGCCGGCCGGCTCCGGCACCGCGCCCGCACCCGCGCCCGCGCCCGCGCCGAACGCCCCGAGCGCCCCGACGCCCACCCGGACCCGGGCGGCGGCGTCCTCCCAGTGCGCCGCCGCGGCGTCCCAGCGCTCGGTCGCGTCCCGCATGCCGGCCACCGCCTCCTCGGTGCGCCGCGCGGTCCGGCTGACCGCCTCGGCCGCCCGGTCGCCGGCGGCCACCGCGCTGCGCGAACTGGCCAGCAACTCCCGCTGCACCGTGGTCAGTTCGGCGAGCGCGGTCTCGATGCCACGCCCCATGCCGGTGATCCGGTCGCCGACCTCGCGCACCCCGGCCGCGCTCTCCCGGCCGGCCTTGGCCGCCTCGGCCTGCCCGGTCTGCACGGCCGCCTCAAGCCGGCTGGTCGCTGCGCCGAACGGGCCGGCCGCGCCGGCGAGTTGTTGAGCGGCGGCCTCGATGCTGTCGGTGGCGCGGCGCGCGGCGTCGAGCGCTTTGGCGAGCGCCCGCTGCCCTTCGGCGGCCCGGCGGACCAACCCGTCCAGCCGGGTCGCGGCCTTGGACAGCTCCCCGGTGAACCGCTGCGGGGCGCTGAGCCGTTGCTGGTTCAGCACGAGCTGGGTCCGGGTCAGCACCGAGGTCAGCCGGGTGAGCAGCCGCTCCCGCGCCGCCTCCCGCCGCGCCTCCTCGCGCTCGGCGCGCCCGCGCGCGCCGGCGTGCCAGACGGCGATCAGCACGATCAGGCCGATCAGGAGCAGCGCGGTCAGCGCGACGTTGTCGAAGCGGCCGAGGGCCGAGACGCGGCCGTCGAAGCCGGACTGCCACAGTTGGAGGAACGGGCGGGTGGCGGCCTCGGGGTCCTCGGCGCTCAGCTCCCGGTAGGCGCTGCTGGCCTCCCGCAGCCCGAACCAGGTGACCAGCAGCGGCACGAAGACCAGGATGCCGAGCGCCGCCTCCAACAGATCGGCGCCGGCGAACCGGCCGCGCAGCGCCGCGGCCACCCGCCCGGCCGCCCCCCGTGCCCCGCCGGCCCGTAACGCCTGCCAGCCCGCGCGCCAGGCGCCGGTGTCGGGGGGCTCGGGCGGTGGCGCCAGACTCTCCGGCCGGGCGAAGGACCCCACCAGGTCCAACTCCGCCCACTCGGCCAGCCGCGTGCCGGACCGCAGATCGGCCGCGAGGGCGACCAGCTCCGCCCGCCGCGGCTCCAGGGCCTCCTCGCCGGCCAGCTCGTCGATGTCCTTCGCGAGCGCACCGGTTCCCGTCAACGGCGAGTGCTGCACAGCCAGTTACCCCCCTGGGCCGAAATGGTGAGGACCCTACCGCACCACCGCGTGACCGGTCCCCGCCTTCTCCGACGCGCCCCGGCCGGTGGCTGGTTGCACGCCGGATCGCCCAGGGTGATCGCCCACACGGCGGAGCGTGGTCGGCCGAACCCGGCGACTTCGGCTGGCCCGGGGCACGCCCCATGACCTGGCGGGACGCCACCCCACGGCGGTCCGGCTGCCGCGCCGCGCGGCCTCAGCCGCGGCCTCTCCCCGACGGTCCGCCACCTCGGGGGAACGGGTGTCCGACACGGCCGCCGGTGCCGGTGGCGGCAAAGGCGCGGCGACTCGCTACCCCGGGGGTGCCGGGCGGTGACGGCCTCCCGCACCCGCCGTCGCGCCACGCGCACGCCGGCAGCCGCACGCCGCCCGAGGGCGAGGAGCCCTCGCACCCCGCACCGCCCCGCGGGGCGGCCGGCAGCCGATGGTCGGCCCGCGTCCCGCTCGGCGCGGGCGGCACTGCGCACCGCCCCGCTTCCGAAACCCCCGCCGAAGCACCTCGGCGATCACGGTCGGGCGGGTCAGTGCTTCCCCCACCGGTCGACCACACCGGTTGACCACCGTCCGACCCCGCCCGCCTCCCGGGGCGGGGCGGGGCGGGCGCGGCCGGGTCGGGTCGGGGAGGCCCGCAGGGACGTCCCCGACCCGGTTCGCCGGTCAGGCCGCGGCGGTGTCGCCCTTCGGACGACCGCCCAGGTACAGCTCGGAGAGCTGTGGGTCGGCCAGCAACTCCGGCGCGGGGCCGGAGATGTGGACCCGGCCGAGGTCCAGCACGCAGCCGATGTCGGCCGTCTCCAGCGCGCGGCGGGCGTTCTGCTCCACCAGCAGCACGGCGGTGCCCGCGTCCCGCATCCGGACGATCTGCTCGAAGACGGTCGCCGTCGTCTTGGGGTCGAGCCCCATGGACGGCTCGTCCAGCAGGACGACCTTGGGGTCGACCATCAACGAGCGGGCGAACTCGACCTGCTTCTGCTGCCCGCCGGAGAGCAGCCCGGCCAGCTGCTTCCAGCGCTCCCCCACGATGGGGAACAGCTCCTGGACGAACGCCACCCGCTCGGCGACGCGTTCCCGGTCGCGCAGCGTGTACGCGCCCAGCAGCACGTTCTCCTCGACGGTCATCTCGCGGAAGACGCTGTGCCCCTGGAGGACATGGGCGAGCCCGGAGCGCAGCATCTGCTGCGGGCCCTGCCCGGTGACGTCGGCGCCGTCCACCAGGACGCGCCCCTCGCGGGGCCGCAGCAGGCCGCTGGCGACCTTCAGCACCGTGGACTTGCCGGCGCCGTTGGGTCCGACGAGGCAGACCACGGTGCGCGGCGGCACCCTGATGGACAGGCCGCGCAGCACCATGGCCGCCCGGCCGTAGCCGGCCTGCACCTCGTCCAGCACCAGCAGCGGCTGGTCCGCCGCCTTCTTCTCCGACACCTCAGACTCCAAGGTAGGCCTCCAGCACTCTGGGGTCCGACTGGACGACGGACGGGGGTCCCTCCGCGATGGGGCGGCCCCGGTCGAAGACCACGACGTGGTGGGACAGGCTCATCACCATGTCCATGTTGTGCTCGACGATCAGGAAGGTCTTGCCCTCGGCGTTCAACTCCCGCACCAGCGTGCCGATGCGGCCGATCAGGGCCGGGTTCACGCCGCCGGCCGGCTCGTCCAGCATGATGGTGTCCGGGTCGGACATCAGCACCCCGGCGAGTTCCAGCAGCTTCTGCTGCCCGTAGGAGATGTTGCCGGCCTCGGCGTTCTCCAGGTGGTCGAGGCCGACCCGGACCAGCAGTTCCCTGGCCCGGTCGACCGCCTCCGGCTGCCGGGAGCCGGCCATCAGCTCGCGGAGGTTGCGGGCGCGGACGGCGACCAGCAGGTTCTCCAGCAGGGTCATCCGGGGGAAGATCCGGCACAGCTGGAAGCTGCGGCCGATACCGCCCCGGGCGATCCGGTGCGGCGCCCGGCCGGTGATCTCCTTGTCCCGGAAGATGACCGAACCCGAGTCGGGTTTGATCATTCCGGTCACGCAGTTGAAGAAGGTGGTCTTGCCGGAGCCGTTGGGCCCGATCAACGCGTTGATCTGGCCGTCCCGGAACGAGACCGTGGCCTCGTTCACCGCCCGGACGCCGCCGAAGGACTTGGTCAGGCCCTCGGTGCGCAGGCCGGCGGGCGCCGCCGTGCGCTGGCCGCCGTCGGCCGTGGTCGCGTCACCGCTCACCGGTCAGCCCTCCTTTCGCTGGTTGCCGGGGCCGGCGGGGTCACTGTCCCCGGCCCCCTCGGTCGGCAAGGGGTCCGCCGGGTCCGCGGACCCGCCGGACGCCGCCCGGTTCCTGGCCAGCAGCTCCTCCGCGGTGATCTCCCGGATCGAGGAGGCCTGCGGCCCAAGCCGGCGCAGCAGCGCGGTGGCCGCCGGGATGACCCCGTCCGGCATGAAGAGCACCACCACGCCCAGCAGCAACGCCGTGGCGACCAGGTGCAGTTGGGTGTCGCCGAACTCCAGCTTGAAGTACTCCAGCGCGGAGCCGACCACCACCGCGCCGACCAGCGGCCCGAAGAGGTGGCGCGCACCGCCGAGCAGCGCCATCAGCACCATGTAGGCGCCCAGCAGGATGGAGAACTGGAAGATCGGGTCCAGGTCGCCGAACCAGAGCGCGTACATGCCGCCGGCCAGCGCGGTGAAGGTGGCCGAGACCAGGTAGGCGGCCAGCTTGTAGTCGCGGGTCGGCACGCCGAGGGCCTCGGCCTTGTCCTCGTCCTCCCGGATCGCCTTGAGCCCGGCCCCGAACCGCGAACGGTCGATGGCCCACCAGCTGACCAGCATGGCGGCCAGCAGCGCGACGAACAGGTAGTAGAAGATCCGGTGGTGGTCAGGCCGGTAGAGGTCGGCGAACGGCCGGGGCACGTTCAGCCCGTTGGCGCCGCCGGTGAAGCCCTCCCACGCCTGGAAGACCAGGAGCAGGATCAGCACGAACGAGATGGAGACGATCACGAAGGAGGCGCCCCGCACCCGCAGCGCGGCGATCCCGATCGGGACCGTGATCACCAGCACGATCAGGCCGGACAGCAGCCAGGCCAGGAACGGCTGGAGGTCGAGGTCGCGGATCAGGATGCCGGTGCCGTAGGCGCCGAGCCCGAAGAACGCGGCGTGGCCCAGCGAGACGTAGCCGGTGAAGCCGCCCATGAAGCTCCAGGCGGTGGCCGTGCACGCGTACGAGGCGACGATCACGCCGGCGGACAGGACGTAGGCGTTGGGGGACAGTTCGGGGAAGAGCAGGACCAGGGCGGCGCCCAGGGCGAGCCCGGCCCAGCGGGCCCACGGCGGGAGGAGGAACCCGCCCCGGCCGGCCCGGGCGGACCCGGCGGCCGCCGGCCGGGCCCCGGGGGCCCGGACGGTCTCGGTGTCAGAAGCGTTGGGCAAGGCGACCTCCGAAGAATCCCTGGGGGCGGAGCATCAGCGTCGCGAACAGGGCCACGTAGAACAGGGTCTGTGCCCAGGTGGTGCCCAGTTCGACCTGGAGCAGGCTCTGGCCGATGCCGAGGACCAGCGCGGCGATCGCCGTGCCCGGAATGGAGCCGAGGCCGCCGACCACGATGATCGCCATCAGCGGGCCGATCCAACTCCAGTGCAGCGAGGGGTAGATGGTGGCGTCGAGGGAGAGCGCGGTGCCACCGACCGCGGCGGTCGCCAGACCGATGCCGAAGCCGATGCCGGCCACCCGGTCGGTCTTGATGCCGACCAGCTGGGCGGCCTCCTTGTGCTGGATGGTGGCCCGCAGCGCCTGCCCGAACCTGGTCTTCTTCATCAGCAGGAAGAGCAGTGCCAGGGCGACCACGGCGAGACCGAAGGCGATCAGCTTCACCACCGCGACCCGGGCGCCGAAGAACTCGAAGTTGGCGCCGGAGTACGACAGCTGGATACGGCGCTGGGTGCCGCTCCAGAACAGGCCGAGCAGGCCCTCGATCAGCAACGCGATAGCGAAGGTGAGCAGGACCGACATCATGGTCAGCGTCGCCGGGCGCAGCCGGGTGATCAGCAGCCGCTGCATCAGCACGCCGATCCCGAAGAACAGCGGCACGGTCAGCACCATCGAGAAGAGCGGGTCGAGCCCCGTCTCCTGGTGGAAGAACCAGGCCAGGTAGGCGGCCAGGATGACGAACGCCGAGTGGGCGATCATCACCACCCGCATCACGCCGAAGTAGAGCGTCAGCCCCGCGGCGAGGATGGCGTAGAGCCCGCCGAGCAGCACGCCCAGCACCAGGCTCTGGAAGAGAAGTGTTCCGTCCATACCCCGCTCACCACTCCGGCTTGGGGAAGACGAAGTCGGCCTCCCGGGTCTCTTCGGGCAGCACGATGCGCACCTCGCCGTCCACGAACTGCTGGATCAGGTGCGCGCCCTCGGGCCGGCCGCGGTCGTCCCAGCTGAGCGGGCCGACGATGGTCTCGACCTCGTTCTCGCCCAGCCAGTCGACCAGCCGTTCCTGGCACTCGCCCTGCTCGGCGCAGCCGACCGCCTCGACCGCGGCGGCCACCACCTGGCCGGTGGTGTAGGCGTTGGCCTCGTCCTCGGACGGCAGGGTGCCGAACATCTCCTGGTACAGCTCGACGAACTCGACGTTGGAGGGGTAGGTCGCGTCGGGGGTGTAGCCGGTGGGCGCCAGGATGCCCTCGGTCCGCGAGCCGATCGCCGCGGTGAACTCGGGGTTGGTCGGCGCCGTGGAGAACGCGGCCAACTGCGGCTGGTAGTCCAGCTGTTGGAGCTGGACGATGATGTTGACCGCGTCCTGGTACTGGGTGCCGCCGATCACCATGTCGGCGTCCGAGGCGTTGATCTTGGCCGCGATGCTGGAGAAGTCCGTGGTGTTGGGCGGGTACTCCTCGTCCACCACGATCTCCAGCCCGCCCTCCGCCAACCGGTCACGCAGACCGTAGGCGGTGGCCTGGGCGAACGGGTCGTCCATGGAGGCGACGGCGACCGTCTGCGGCCGTTCGCCCTCCGGGAGGGACAGAATGTGGTCGGCCAGATTGTTGTAGTGGTCGTTCGCCACCGCCGGGGCGGCGTAGAAGAGGTTCTCAAAGCCCTGCTCGAAAACCTCGTTGGCGGCGCCCGCCGGCTCGACAAACAACATTCCGTACTCTTCGGCGACCCGGGCGCTCGGTATCACCAGCCGGGTGGAGAACGGCCCGAAGACCAGGTCCACCTCGTGCAGGGCGATGAGCGCCTCGTAGTCCTGGACCACCCGGTCGGCGGCCGACTGGTCGTCGAGGATCAACAACTCGACCCGCCGGCCCAGCAGACCACCGTTGGCGTTGACGGCTTCCACCCACGCCTCGTACCCGCGCTGAACCCCTTTGCCCGGCTCTGAGAAATCCCCGGTCAGCGGGAGGGAGACACCGATCAGCACGGTGTCCTCCTGGCCGCCACGGGGGTCGCCGGCACAAGCGGTCAGCAGGAGCGCGGACGCCGAAAGCGCCGCCGCCCACGAAAGGGCTCTCCTTTGCCGCATGCCCATGGAAGGTGGCTCTCCTTGCTTCGTTGCAGGGAAACGCGACCGCGTCGCGTCGAGACGGGAACGTGCGCGGAACCGCTTTTCGGGCGGCTGAGTAAGCGCTTTCCGTCTCGCGTCGGTACCGTACGTCCAGGAACTCAAAGGAAGCAATATCTTGACAAGGGAGACTTCTCCAGCATCAGTCTCTGAACTTATCTGGATACGGTCCGAAACCAACGGCGGCCATCAACCGGTGTGAAATCGAGACCGCCGCGTGCTCGCCAGAACGGCCGGGCCCCGGGCCGTGACCACGCCGCCACCGGCCGTCGCGACCGCCCGCGGCGGGGGCGAGCGGGCGAGGCGGGGGCGAGCGGGCGAAGGGCCGGGACCGGCGGGGCGGTCAGGCCGCGGGCGGCACCGGCCGCCGCGCCAGGTGCAGGTCGACGGGGTCCTCGGCGACCAGCCGGAAGCCGTGCCGCTCGTAGAGCCGGCCGGCGGCGCTGCCGCGCAGCACCGTCAGCCGCACCGGCACGCCCGCGGCGTCGGCGGCCGACAGCACCGCACCCAGCACGGCCGAGCCGAGCCCGCGCCCCTGCCGGTGCGGCACCAGGTAGAAGTGCTCCAGGAGCCAGCCGTCCGCGACCGGGCGGACCGTGAGACAGCCGGCCAACTCGCCGTCCACCAGGACGACGTGGCTGTGCCGTGGGGCGAAGGAGTCCCGCAGCCGCTGCCGCACCCGGTGCTCGTCGTAGCGGCCGAGCCGCTCCAGGTCGGGGCGGAGCACGACGGCCCGCAGCTCGGCGAGCGGCTCGACGTCCGCGGCGCGGGCGGCGCGCCAGCGCCAGGCGGCGCCGGGGCGGGGGGCGGGGAGCCGCGGCGGCGGGTAGGCCGCCGGCGCGGCGCCCGACGTGTCCGTCGCGCCTGCCGCGCCTGCCGTGCCTGCCGTGCCTGGCTCCGTGGTCGCCGCCATGGGCGCAGTATCGCAGCCGGCCGGCCAGCCGAGCCCGGCCGGGGCGCCCGTGACCTGCGGCGACGCCCGGCGGACCGGGCTCAGGCGCTCAGCCGCCTCACTCCGTGCCGTAGCGGGCCAGCATGGTGGCCACCGCCTCCTCGACGGCGCCCGCCACCGCCTTCGCCCCCGGGTCCCAGCCCACCAGCAACATCCGGGGCCAGAAGACGTAGTTGGAGATCATCCCGAGGAACTGGGTGGCCGCCATCCGGCCGTCGGCGAAGTGGGCGGTGCCGGCCGCGCGCTCCGCCTCCAGATAGGCCCGCACGGAGTCGAAGTAGGGCATCTTGCCGAGCCGGAACTGGGTCTCCCCCAACTCGGGGAAGCGTGGCGCCTCGGCGATCACGATCCGGAAGAGCCCGGCCATGCCGGGCCGGGTGAGCAGCGAGACATAGCGGTGGCCGATGGCCGTCAGGCCGGCCCGCAGATCGCCGGGGTGTGGGTGCGGGTTCCCGTCGTCCTCGATCCGCCAGTACTCGGTCACGATCGCTTCGAAGAGGGCGGCCTTGGTCGGGAACTGCTTGAACAGCGTCGCCTTCGAAACCCCCGCCGCCTCGGCGATCTTGGCCAGCGAGGTGCCGTCGTAGCCCGCGTCCAGGAAGAGCCGGGTGGCCGCGTCGATGATGGCCGACCGCTTCTCGGCGGCGACGCGCTGGTGGTAGGTGGCGGGCTCGCTGCTCATGCCGCCAGTATGCCGCAGGGGCAAGGTGAGTCACTTGACTCACCTTGTGGGGGATCGTAACGTGACCGAGGTGAGTCACTCGGCTCACCTTAGGCTGTGGTGGAGGGAGAGCGTCATGGGACGCTTCACAGGCCAGACCGTCCTGGTCACGGGCGGCAGCGGCGGGCAGGGATCGAGCCATGTCCGCGGGTATCACGCCGAGGGTGCCAACGTGGTGATCGCCGGCCTGTCGGACGCCGCCGGCCAGGCGCTCGCCAGCGAGTTGGGCGAGCGCGCGCACGCCACGCACCTCGACGTCACCAGCGAGACCGACTGGGCCACGGCGGTCCGGGAGACGGTGGACCGGTTCGGCGCCCTGACCGTCCTGGTGAACAACGCCGGCGTGCAGAACCCGGCGGCGCCCGTCGAGCACACCACGCTCCAGGACTGGGAGCGAACCCTGGCGATCAACCTCACCGGCCAGTTCCTCGGCATCAGGGCGGTGACCCCGGCCCTGCGGGCCGCCGGCGGCGGGGTGATCGTCACCATCGGCTCCACCATGGCGGAGGTCGGCACGCCGTACTACGCCCCCTACACCGCCAGCAAGTGGGCCCTGCGCGGGCTGACCAGGACCGCCGCGCTGGAGTTGGGACGGGACAACATCCGGGTGAACGCCATCCACCCGGGGGTGATCTCCACCCCGTTGATCAACGAGCCCACGGCCGAGGGGCAGCCGCCCATCGCCGACCTCTACTCCCCCGCGCCCTACGCCGTGCCGCGGCTGGGCGAACCGGCGGACGTCACCCGGCTGTTGCTCTTCCTCACCGACCCGGAGACCACCTTCGCCACCGGCTCGGAGATCGTCCTGGACGGCGGGCTGCTGCTCGGCCCGGCCCTCAAGTACGAGACCGCCGGCGCGGGTTGACCGGCGGCGGGCCGGTCGGGGCCGGCCCGCCGGCGGCGGCCGGCCCGCGACGACCCGGCGCGGCCGCGCGTCAGGGTTCGGCGTGCGCGATGTCCACGACGATCCGCTGGTCCTCGGTGCTGACCCGGTAGGGCAGCGGCTCGCCCGCCGGGCTCTCGATCCCGAGGCCGACGCCCAGTTCGCCCTCGAAGATGCCCAGTCCCCGTACCTCGGGCACCAGCGCGGTGGGCTCCGAGGCGACGTTGACGGTCTCCTCCACCATGCCCACCAGCACGACCTTCAGCGCCTGGTCGCCGGCCAGCTCCACCGGGGTGCCGAGGCCGCCGTGCGCGAGCGGGTCCATGTAGGTCGTGATGTGGTCGGGGACCGCGCCGGTGAACTCCAGGGCGACGCGGTCGAACCCGTCGTCCTCCGTCACCGTCACCTCGGCCAGCTCCGACGGCCCGGCCGCGCCGTCGCCGTCGCCGTCGCCGTGGACCACGTCGGTGCCCCACTCCGTACCCGGAGCGTCGTCCGCCGGCGCCCCGTCGCCGGCCGGGGTGGACTCGGGCTCCTCGACCTCCTCCGTCGGGGAGGCGGAGGCGTCCTCCCGGCCGCCGGCCGCGTCCTCGTCCCCACCGCACCCGCTGACCAGCAGCAGCGCGGCACCGGCCGCCGCCACCACCCGACCGGCCCCGCTCCGGACCGACTGCACCCGTGTCACGTCCACAACTCCCCTGCCTCGCCTCGCACTCCGCATGATCACGCGCGCCCAGGCTCTCACGCCGCCCGGCACCGCCCACCGGCGGCCGTGGGGCCTTACCCGCCGTGACCGGCCGGGGAGAAGGAGCGCCACGGTGGCACCAGGTCATCGTCAAGTCCGGGTCGGCGCACGGCGGATGTGCCGTTCCCGGCCGGCGTGTGCCGCCCGGGTGGTGGGCGTCGGCTTCGCCTCGCTCCCGCTGAGCGTCGCCGCGCCGCCGACCGCCCGGGAGGCGGCGGCGGTCGCCCGGGAGGCGGCGCGGCGGTCGCCGCCGAGCGCTTCGCCTGCTGCCCGGACCACGTCCGGCAGGGCACCCCGCCGCACACGCCGACCGCCTACGCGGAGCGGCTGGTGGCCGGCGACGCCCGGTACTTCTGGTGGGACTGAGCGGCCCGGCGGAGGTCAGGCGGGCGAGCCCGTGACCTGGGAGCCGGAGGTGGTGAGCGTGTAGTTGACGGTGCTGCCGCTCCAGAAGTGGAACGTCAGCTCGACGGTGGCACCGTCCCGCACGCCCGCGAAGAACTCCGCGGTCAGCGCGATGGTGCCGGCCTCGTAGTCCGGGTCGAAGGTGTAGCCGAACTCCTTGTACGAGGTCCAGTCCTGCGGGCCGGCGTTGCCGCCCTCCGCGTAGACGGCCTCCATGGTGGCCAGCTGGTCACCGAGGAAGGCCGCCGGGATGACCAGCTCGTCGGTGGTGCCCGAGGCCGCCTCCAGGGTCGGGGCCTCGTAGGTGAGGACCCGCACGTCCCACGGCGCCCCGGCGGAGAACTCCAGCGTCAGCTGGGCGTTGACACCGTGCTCCTGGGAGGCGGTGAGTTCGGCCAGCAGGTCGGCGGTGAGCGTCAACTGGTCGCCGCTGAGCGTGTAGTCGGTGCCCTCGACCAGCGGCGCGCCGTCCTGGGTGACGGCGGTCAGGGTGGTGCCGTTGGGGTTGAGGGTGAGGGTGGCCGGCGCCGGGTCGCTGCCGCGCGCCACGAAGACCTGGTCGCTGGAGGCGGTGCCGGAGCGCCCGGTCCAGCTGGCCGCGATCTGCCGGAACAGCGCCGGGTCCTGCCAGTCGAGCCCGGTGCGGTCCAGGTGCTGGCCGTTGTCCCAGAGCATGGTGGTGACGCCGTGCTCCCTGGCCTCGGCGCCGAACGCCTCGAAGAACTTCAGCTTCTCGCCCTGCTGCACGGTGCCGGTGTGCTGGTCGAAGCCCAGCAGCCCGAACTCGCCCAGGATCACCGGGATGCCCTGGGAGACGAAGGTCTGGTCGACCCGCTCGAACATGCCCTCCAAGTCGGCGCGGGTCTCGTCGTCGAAGTGCGTGTAGCCGGCGATGTTCACGCTGAACGGCCAGAAGCCGTAGTAGTGCACGGTGGCGGCCAGGTTGGGGTCGTTCAGCTCGGCGAAGGTGGCGGCCAGCTCGTCCAGCCGCGGCTGCTCGGAGGCGGTGTGCAGGGTGGGCAGCACCAGCACCCGGTCCACGTTGCCGCCGCCGGAGCCGCGGACGATCTCGTGGAAGGTGGCGTTCAGCTCGTGCAGCAGCTCGGCGTTCTGGGCGTCGCCGGAACTGCCCTCGAAGAAGGGCTCGTTGATGCTCTCGAAGAGCACCTCGTCGGGGGCGTCGGCGAAGGTCTCGGCGAGCTGGTCCCAGGTGGCGGTGTAGCGGGCGAGCACCTCGTCGTGCTGGGTGGGGAGGTTCATCACCCACTGCCAGGAGTCGTGGTGGATGTTGATCAGGACGTAGAGGTCCTCGGCCAGCGCCATGTCGACGACTTCCTGGACCCGGGCCAGGTGGTCGGCGTCGATGGCGTAGTCCGGCGCGGCGCCCTGGTGCTGGGACCAGGTCACCGGGATCCGGACGCTGTTGAAGCCCTCCGACTTGATGGCGGCGAACAGCTCCTGTTCCACCCGGGGGTTGCCCCAGGAGGTCTCGTCGTCGCCGGTGGCGTCCAGGGTGTTGCCGAGGTTCCAGCCGGGTTCCATCGCGGCCACGACCTCCTCGGCGGAGGCCGGTTCGGGCGCGGTGGTCGGCTCGGTGAGCGGGTCGGCGGCCTGGGCGCCGCCGGGCAGGGCGGCCAGCCCGAAGGCGGCGAGGATCAGGGTGGTGACGGCGAACGAGGGTCGTGCGCGGCTCTTCACGTGCGCCCCTTCCGTTGCGTTGTGTTGGGGGGTGGGGGCGGAGGGGTGCGGATCGTCTCCCCGGCCGGGCGGTTGCGGAACAGCGGCCGAACGACGCGCGGGAGCGCTCCCATCCGTGACATCGGGGATGCTAGCTGTCGAACGGCGTTCGCTGAACAGGTCGTTCACGAACCTCGCGATCGACCGGCGGCCGGGGCCGGCCGGCGGGTCCGCAGCAGCCGGACGGCGGTCGGGAGGCGGAAGGACTGGGGACGGGTGCGGCCGTCGCCCAACTCCAGGTAGCTGCCGGTCTCGTTGAGGCCGAGCCCGCCGGTCAGGTCGGTGAAGGCGTCGGTGACCAGCACCGGGTAGCGGGCGAAGACCTCGGCCAGCCGCCGACGCGCGGGCGCGGCGATGCGGAAGTCGGGGTCCAGCACCGACTCCAGCTCCACCGCGAGGTAGTGCGCCCCGGCCGCCACCAGGCGCGCCAGGTGCGCCTCCTCGGCAAGCAGCCGCACATCGTCCTTGAGCACCGCGCCGACGGTGGCGATCAGCGGAACGTCGAGCGCGGTCAGGGTGGCGAGCTGGGCGGCGAGCGGCTCGGTCTTGGCGGCGTCCACCGCCGTGAACTCGACGTAGTCGGGCGCCAGCCGGCGCACGGTGTCGGCGAGCGGCCCGGGGGTTTCGGCGCGCAGCGCGACGACGGCGCCGGTGGCGGCCCGGACGGCGGCGAAGGTCGCCTCGCTGATCGTGCGCGACGCCCGGTCGTCGGCGACGCCCAACCGCATCACGATGATGTCCACCGCGCCGACCAGTTCGGCTTCGCGCACCGAGCAGACGGGCCCGATCTTGATCACCATGTGATCAGTCTGGCCGATCCCCCCGCCCGTCGCGCCCGGCCCCCGGTCCGGGGGATACGGTGGCCGTCGACCGAAGTTCTACACTTCTGTAGATCGCAAGCGGGCCCCCGGGCCCGCGCCGTCCCCCGAACACCCAGACACACAACCGGAGTTGGCATGGCCCTGTGGGACCGCGTCAAGGAGTCCGCCGCATCGATGCAGACTCAGCTGAACGCCAAGAAGAACGACCTGAAGAGCGGCGCCTTCCGGGAGGCCAGCCTGGCGATGTGCGCGCTGGTGGCCGCCGCCGACGGCTCGATCGACGCGGCCGAGCGCCACCGCGTCGGCCAGTTGATCACCACCAACGAGGTGCTGCGCAACTTCCCGCCGGAGGACCTCAAGCGCCGGTTCGAGGAGAAGGTGAACGTGCTGGTCACCGACTTCGAGCTGGGCAAGGTGAGCCTGCTCCAGGAGATCGGCAAGGCCGCCAAGAAGCCGGCCGAGGCGCGCGCGGTGGTCCAGATCGGCATCGTCATCGGCGGCGCGGACGGCTCGTTCGACGCGGCGGAGCGCGCGGTGGTCCGGGAGGCCTGCTTCGCGCTGGGCCTGAACCCGACCGAGTTCGACCTCTAGCCACCGCCGGCCCCGGCCGCCGGCCCCGCGGGGACGGCGGCCGGGGCCGGTGTGGTCGCGTGCTGGCGCCGGTCGGGCGTGACGGCGGCCGCCCGGCGGCCGGGAGCCGGTCAGCCGGTGGCGCTGCGCAGCACCAGGAAGAGGGCGGTCGCCGCGTCCAGCGAGGAGAGGGCGGAGGCGGCGACCCCGCCGGCCGCCACCCAGGCGGCCAGCCCCGCCGTGGTCCGCGCCGGCGGCCAGCCGCGCGCCGGGGGCGCCGGCGCGAGCAGCGCGGCGACCCGGCGCGGCACCGGCCCCGGAGCCGCCACCCCGGCCAGCGGCAGCGCCGGCGCCGGCCCGGAGACCAGGGCGGCCCGGCCCACCGCGCGGGCCATCAGCACCCGGTCCCCCACCGCGCGGGCCGCCGTCTCGTCGGCCCACCGCTCCACGCTGTAGGCGACGGCCCGGCGCAGCGGGCGCAGCAGCGGGTGGGCGCAGGCGGCGAGTTGGGTGAGCAGCAGGAAGCGGTGGTGGCGGCCGGCGAGGTGGGCGCGCTCGTGGGCGAAGAGCGCGCGCCGCTCGGGCGAGCTGAGCGAGTCCAGCATCGCGGTGGAGACCACGATCCGGGCCCGCCCGGCGCGGTGTCCCGGCGCGGTGTAGGCGTAGGGCGTGGCGTCCGGCAGCACGGCGACCTCGGACGGGGGCAGGCCGGTCAGCGCGTGGGCGACCGCGCGCCGCACCCGGTGCTGGCGCCACAGCGCGAGGCCGCAGGCCACGGCGACGACGAGGAGCGCCGGGATGGCGGCCCGGCCGACCACGCCGTCGTAGGGCAGCGCGGCCCGCACCTCCGGGTCGGACCAGCCGTCCGGCAACGGGTTGCCCGGGAGTTGGGCGGTGCCGACGATCATGATCAGCACCAGGCACATGGTGCTGCACAGGGCGAGCAGGCAGGCCACCCCGGTCAGCAGCCGGGTGGCGGCCCTGGGGTGCAGGTGCTGCTCGGCGTACCGGGCGATGGGCCAGGCGGTCAGCGGCAGCACCAGGGGCAGGAAGACGAAGACGCCCACCGGTCAGCCCTCCGCCTCGGGGGGCCCGGTGGAGCCGAGCAGGTCGCGCAGCAGCCGCTCGTCGTGCGGGGAGAGCGCGCTGACGAAGCTGGCGAGCACCGCCTCCCGGTCCCGCTGGCCGTCCAGCACCCGGCGCATCCGCAGCGCGGCCAGCCCCGGCACGTCGGCGGCGGCCCGCCACAGGTAGGCGCGGCCGACCCGCTCCCGGGTCACGGCGCGCTTGGTCAGCAGCCGGGAGAGGATGGTCATCACCGTGCTGTAGGCGAGGTCGCCGTCCAGCCGCTCCTGCAGCTCGACGGCGGTCAACGGCCCGGCCGCGCGTAGCGCGGAGAGCACCAGCGCCTCCAACTCGCCCTGGCCGCGCCGGGGCAGGGAAGCGCCCGGCGGGCTGTCGCGTTCTGCCACCCTGCCTTCTCCCTTCAGCGGGCCCGGTCCATCGTACTGAGCGCCGAACCAAACCCTAGTTCTACAGTGTTGTAGATTTCAGCTCCCGGGCATCCCTCCGCCGGGGGCCGCTTTCGCGCGGCCCGCCGGTGCCCATCTGGCAAGAACGACGAACGGGGAGACTTCGTGCCCGGTACGCACCGCTCCGCACGGCCCCGCCGGGCCGGCCGCGCCCGCACCAGGACCCGCCGGATCCTGCTCTGGACAGCCGGCACGCTGGCGCTGCTGGTGCTGGTCGCCGCCGGGGCCGGCGCCTGGCTCTACTACCGGCTCAACGGCAACATCACCGCGGCCGAGGTCGACGACAAGCTGGGCGAGGACCGGCCCGAGGACCTCAGCCCGGGCGCCAAGACCATCCTGGTCGCCGGCTCCGACACCCGGGAGGACACCGACGGGAGCTACGGGCACACGGAGGGGATGCGTTCGGACACCCTGATGGTGGTGCACGTGGCGGAGAACCGCGAGTGGGCCACCGTGCTCTCGCTGCCCCGGGACTCCTGGGTGGAGATACCCGCCTGCCAGCTCGACGACGGCTCCAGCACCGAGCCGCACTTCGGCAAGATCAACGAGTCGTTCGCGCTGGGCGGCATGCACGGCGACGCGGGCTCGGCCGCCGCCTGCACGATCCGGACGCTGGAGCACAACACGGGGCTGCGGATCGACAACTTCGTCTCGCTGGACTTCCTCGGCTTCAAGGACATGGTGGACGCGCTCGGCGGCGTGGAGGTCTGCCCCGAGGAGCCGATCGACGACGACAAGGCGCACATACAGCTGGAGGCCGGCTGCCAGATGCTCGACGGGGAGCAGGCGCTGGGCTATGTCCGGGTCCGCTACAGCGTGGGGGACGGCAGCGACATCGGGCGGATAAGCCGGCAGCAGGAGTTCATGCGCTCGCTGGCCGAACGGGCACAGGACCGGCTGACCAGCCCCACCTCGATGTACGACTTCCTGGACGCCGTCACCAGGTCGCTGACCACCGATCCCGAACTGGCCGGCCTGCAACCGCTGTACGACCTGGCCAGCGACCTCCAGTCGGTGCCGGAGGAGAACCTGACCTTCCTCACCGTCCCCAACTACCCGCGCGAGCTGGACGTGCCCGAGGACACCGCCAACGTGGTGTGGCAGTACCCGCACACGGACCTGCTCTTCGACGCGCTGGCCCACGACCGGTTCCTCTCCGAGGACGAGTTGGCGGCGGCGGCCGAGGAGCTGCTGGCGATGGACCCGGCCGAGATCCGGGTGCGGGTGCTCAACGGCACGGACGTCCCGGGCCGGGCCGCCGAGGTCGCGGACGAGCTGCGGGCGGCCGGTTTCCAGGTCACGGAGACGGACAACGCGCCCGCGCCGGTCCCCACGACCGTGATCAGCCACCCCGAGGCGCTGGCCGGCCAGGCCAGGGCGCTCGCCGCGCGGCTGCCGGGCAGCGCGGTCGAGACGGCCGCCGCCGGGGACGGGGAAGGGGCGGGCGGCGGGGAGTTGACGTTGACCCTCGGCCCGGACTACCCGGGGCTGCGGGCCCCGCGCTGACCGCGGCCCGGCGGGTCGTCAGTGCTGGTGCACGACGCCGCTGATCTCGTTCGGGGCCTGCGGCAGTTCGGCGGTGGTGAGGATCTCGCCGGACTCGATGTCGATCGCGTGGATCTCCCGCTCCTCCGGGTCGGTCACGAAGGCCGTGTGGTCACGGACGAAGAGCGCGGGGCGCGGCTGCTGCCACTCCAGCGGCTCCTGCCACTCCCCCAGCACCTCGATCCGCTCGGTCACCTCGGCGGTCTCCGGGTCGATGACGTGCAGCGCGCCGTCCGTGCCGAGCACCAGCGCCTCCCCGTGCGGGCCCCTGGCCAGCGAGCGGAAGGTGTAGCTGGTGCCCAGGTCGACCAGTTCCAGCTCGCCGGTCGCGGTGTTGACCAGGGAGACCTGCTCGGGCCGCTCCAGTTCGGCGTCCGGGTCCTGCTTGTAGTCGCCGAGCACGATCGGCGACTCCTCGCTGCCGGCGACGTTGCCGATCCGGCCGTAGTCGGTGGGGCTGGTCACCTTGGTGAACTCGCCGTCCTGGTAGATCAGCGCGCCGTTCTCGCAGCCGACCAGGACGGCCTCGTTCTGGGCGACGGTCTCGCCGTGCACGCCGGGGCACTCCTCGTTGCGGGCGATCTCCTCCGTCCAGTCCTCGGCCAGCACGACGGCCCCGCTGCGGGACTCCTCGGTGCCGAGGGTGACCAGGAGTTCGCCGGAGTCGAGGGTGACCGCGACGCCGTGGTGCGCCTCGGCGGCCTGGTAGGTCTCGGTCGCCGGCAGGCCGTCGCCGAGGCCGTGCGGGTCGAAGGCGGTGACCTCGCCGGTGCCGTCGGCGAAGAGCACCGTGTTGCCGCCGTGCCGGACCACGTGGCCGGGCTTCTCGCCGGGGAACTCGTCCTCGGTCAGCTCGGCGCCGGTGGCGTCCAGCACCCGGAAGCCGGTGGCGGTGGAGACCAGCAGGTGGTCGTCGTCGCCGGCCGGGTTGATCCGGTTGAAGCCGTCGAGCGGGATGTCCTCGGCCACCTCCAGGGTCTCGCCGTCGAGCACGAGGAGGCCGCCGTCGTAGGTGAGGACCAGCGGGTGGTCCACCGTCGTGCCGGTGGAGCCGGCCGCGTCCTCGGCGGCGGCGTTGCTGTCGGCCGGCTGGTCGGCGGACTCGTCGGTGTCGTCGGAGCCGCAGGCGGTGAGGGCGAGCGCGAGCGCGGCGAACGCCGCTCCGCCGCGCAGCAGGTGTGAGGTGCGCATGATGGGTGGGTCTTCCTTCCGTGGGGACAGGGTTCTTCGGGCAGGCTTGGGGAACCGGCGGCGCGTCGGGCGCCGACGGGTCGTGGATCGGTCGTGGCGGGTCGTGGTGGGTCGTGGATCGGTCGCCGGGTCGGCGGGGTGGTCAGCGGTCGGCGGTGAGGGCGGTGACGATGGCCTCGGTGTTGGCGCGGGCCATCTCCAGGTAGGTCGCGGCGCCGCCGCCCTCGGCGGTGAGCGACTCCGAGTGCAGCTCGACCACCTGGACGTCGACGCCGGCCTCCTCGGCGAGCACCTGGGCGAGCCGGTCCGGTTGGGAGGAGTCGGCGAAGATCGCCGGCACCCCGTGTTCCCGAACGGCGCCGGCCAGCGACTCCAGGTCGGAGGCGCTGGGCGAGGCCAGCGTGGTGCCGGACGGGATGACCGCGCCGACCACCTGGTAGCCGTAGCGGTCGGCGAGGTAGCCGAAGACGTGGTGGTTGGTGACCAGCGCGCGCCGTTCGGCCGGCACGCTCGCCAGCTCCCCGGTCATCCAGGTGTCAAGCGCGTCGAGTTCCGCCAGGTAGGCCTCGGTGTTGGCGCGCACCGCCGCGGCGTCCACCCCGGCCACGTGCTCGATGACGGCCGCCGAGACCAACTCGGTGGCGGTCCGCACGCGTCGCGGGTCGGTCCAGAAGTGCGGGTCGAGCTGGCCGGCCGACTCGTCCGAGGTGTAGGGCAGCGGGTCCACCTCCTCGCCGACGGCCAGGGTGGGCACGCCGGCCTCGGCGGCGGCCTCGACGTTGCGCGCCACCCCCTCCTCCAGGCCGAGCCCGTTGTGCACGACGAGACCGGCCCGTTCGATGGTGGCGGCCTGCTGGGCGGAGACGCCGAACGAGTGCGGGTCGGCGTCCGGCTTCATCAGCACCGTGACGTCGGCCTCATCGCCGACCACCTCGCGGGTGATGTCGCCCAGGATGTTGGTGGTGACCACCACGCCGTCGCCGCCGTCCGCCGCCGATCCGGTGCAGGCCGACAGCAGGGCCGCCCCCAGCAGCGCGCCGAGCAGCGCCGGCGCGAGGCGCCGCGGGCGGCTCATCGGCCGGTCTCCACCATGAGGTCGGGCGTGATGCCCGGGGTGAGGGTGCGGGCCAGCCGCAGCTCGTCCTGGTAGTCCACCTCGTGGACCACCCCGGCCGCCGGGTCGTTGACGTAGGCCCGGCTGGTGTCGATCTCGATCACCGGCGGGGCCGAGCCCTCGGCCGGCGGCTCCGCCAACAACTCGGTGCTGGCCAGGAGTTGGCCGTCGGTGAGGTCGTGGGCGCGCAGCGTGCCGTCGGCGGTGAGGGTGAGCAGCGTCACCCCGTCGCCGACCGCGTTGGCGGCCACCACGGGGCCGGTCGCCACCAGCGTCCAGGCGCGGTCGGCCAGGTTCAGGGCGAGGACGCCGGCCTCGCCGGCCGGGGCGGTCAGGGTGTCGCCGCCCGGGCGGAGGGTGAACTCGCGGGCCACGTCGGCGGCCGGCACCCCCGCCGGGTAGGCGATCTTCTCGCCGCTGAACGTGTCGCCCTCGGCGGTCACCAGCAGCGCGCCGTCGGCGCAGGAGAAGACCGCGCCGCGCCGGGTCACCGCGGCGCCGCCGGGCTCCGGGCAGGACGCGTCCACGGTGGCCACCGGCTGCCCGTCGGCGTCCCACACGCTCACCGTGTCGGGTGCCTCGGCGCCGGGCACCAGCAGGTGCTCCTCGTAGGGCACAGCGGCGCCCAACGCGCCGTCGCCGGACAGCACTTCGGGATCGGAGAGGGTGCCGGCGGCCAACTCCTCCCGGTCCAGCAGCCGGACGGTGCCGTCGGCCAGCGACAGCGCGGCCCGGCCGGAGTCGGCGTGCGCGGCGCGCACCTCGGCGGCGGCCACGGTGCCGAGCGCGGCCGGCTCGGTCCGGTAGTAGTGCACGTGGTCGCCGTGGTCCACGGTCCAGGCACCGGAGTCCAGCACGTGGGTGGTGCCGTCGCCCGTGGTGAGGTAGCCGAACCGGCCGTCGCCGCGCAGGCCGGTCGGCTCCGGCGCCCGGCCCACCTCGGTGATCTCCTCGGTGGTCAGGTCGAACACCACCGTCTCGCCGGTCTCGGCGTCGGCCAGCAGCAGCCGGGACTGGGCCTCGGCCGTCTCCTCGGCGCCCGGCACGTAGCCGTGCGGGGTCGCCTCCTCGGTGGGTTCGGGCGCGGCGTCCGCCGGTTCGTCGGCCGTGCCGCCGCAGCCGGCCAGCAGCGCGGCCAGCGCGGCGACGGCCGCCGTGGCGCGCGCGGTTGTTCCCGCCTTCACGTCGTGGTTTCCCTTCTCGTTCCTGTCGGTGGTCGGTGGTCGGTGGTCGTGCCTGGTTTCCGCCGGTGCCCGGGCGGTGCGGGTCGCTCGCGCGGCGGTGGCGCGGGCGGGAGTTCTCAGGTGCCGGCGGTGCCGGCCTCGGGAAGCGGCACGTCCCTGGCCCGGCCGCCGCGGGTGCGCCACGCGGTGCGCAGCCGGAAGGCGCCGGCCGAGACGAAGAACGCGGCCACCGCGACGGCCGCGATCGTCGCCCCCGCCGCCGTGCCCAGGTGCCAGGACAGCAACAGCCCCAGCGCCGTGGAGCCGGCGCCGACCAGGGCGGCGCCGAGCATGATCAGCGGGATCCGGCCGGCCCACAGGGCGGCGGTGGCCGGCGGCGCGATCAGCAGTCCGAAGACCAGCAGCGTGCCGACCACGTGGAAGGACGCGACGATGGCGAGCGTCATCAGGCCGAGCAGCGCCAGGTGCGCCAGGCCGGGACGGAGCCCCAGGGTGTGCGCCTTCCGCGCGTCGAAGACCAGCGCCACGAAGGCGCGGTGCCCCACCACCGCCACCAGGGCGGCGACGGCGAGCGCCAGCGAGAGATAGACCAGGTCGCGGTCGCGCACCGCCAGCACGTCGCCGAACAGGAAGCCGGTCAGGTCCACGGCGAACGACTCCGAGTGGGAGACGATGATCACCCCGAGGGAGAGCATCCCGACGAAGAGCAGCCCGATCCCGGCGTCCCCGGAGATCCTGGGCAGCCGGTCGACCGCCGTCACGCCCAGGGCCATCGCGCTGGCGCTGGCCGCCGCGCCCAACAGCGGGTTGGCGCCGAGCAGCGAGGCGATCGCGACACCGGGCAGCATGCCGTGCGCCATGGCGTCCCCGAGGAACGCCATGCCGCGCAGCACGACCCAGGTACCGGCGAGCGCGCAGATCGCCGAGACGAGCACGCCACCCCACAGGGCACGTTGGACGAAGGACACCTCGAACGGGTCCAGGAACCATTCCATAGCTCGCACTTTATAATGAAAACGATTATCGGATGCAAGGAGGGGTGTTGTGAGGAAGACCTCGGCCGCGGCGGGTGTGGCCGGCGGCCACGACGCGTCGGACGCCGTCGAGTTGCGCGCCGTCTCGGCCGGCTACGCCGGACGTCAGGCGCTGCGGGAGATCACCGCGCGGCTGCCGCGGGGCCGGGTCACCGCGCTGGTCGGCGCGAACGGTGCCGGGAAGTCCTCGCTGCTCAGCGTGCTGGCCGGCGTGCTCAGACCCACCGCGGGCACGGTCGGCGGGCTCGGCGGGCGCCGGCCGGCGCTGGTGGTGCAACGCAGCGCGGTCTCCGACGCGTTGCCGATCACCGTGCGGGAGACCGTCGCCATGGGCCGCTGGGCTGACCTGGGCCCGTGGCGCCGGCCGCGCCGCGCGGACCGCGAGCTGGTCGAGACCTGCCTGGACCGGCTCGGCATCCAGGACCTGGCCCGCCGGCAGTTGGGCGACCTCTCCGGCGGGCAGCGCCAACGCGCCCTGATAGCCCAGGGGTTGGCCCAACGCCCGGAGCTGCTGCTGCTCGACGAGCCGACGACCGGGCTGGACGCCGAGGCGCACCGGCTGATCACCGACGCCCTCGACCGGGCGTGGGCCGAGGACGGCACCACGGTGGTGCACGCCACCCACGACCTGGAGCTGGCGCTCCGCGCCCACCACTGTCTGCTGCTGGCCCACGGCCGGCTCCTCGCGGCGGGCCCACCGGCCGAGGTCCTCACCCAGGACGCGCTCCGCCGGGCCTGGGGCACCCCGGACCTCACCCCGTGGCCGCCGGCGGAGCCGGCGGCCACGCACGGGACGGCCTCGGTGCCTGACCGGGGCGGGCACCGGTAACGGAGCCGGCGCGCCGCGCCGACGGCCAACGCCGGGCGGGCCGCGGCCGCTTGCGGCGGGCGCCGGCTACCGGCGGCGGTCGGCGACGGAACGGCCATGCCGGGCCGGCATGGTCCGGCCGGAGGCCGGCCGCCGACACGGCGCGGGCGGGCGCGCCGGGTGCTCCGGGGCCGGCCAGCACCGCACGCGCGCCGAGATCGGGGCGAGGGCCCGCCGGCAAGGCCGGGCAGCGGAGGGCGAGTCGCGGCGCGTCCGCCGAACCGGCCACCGGCACCACCGGAGCCGGGCGGGCGCGGCCCGCGCCGCCCATCGGCCCCGGTCGGTCACCGCACGCGCGCTGGGGCCGAGGCCGGGCCGCCGGCGGGCGGCGGGCCGGCACCCCGCTCCGCTTCTGCGCGCGGGCGGTCGCGCCCCGGTCAGGGGAGGGTGGCGAGCCAGTCCAGGAGGAGGCTGGTCACCTCGGCCGGGCGTTCCTGCTGGATCCAGTGGCCGGCGCCGTCCAGGAGGTGCGCGGCGGACAGCGCGGGCATCGTGGTCGGGTAGGCCGCGATCGCCTCGGCGAGCCAGGTCGTCGAGGCGTCCCTGGTGCCACCGATGAAGAGGGACGGCTGGGTGATGGGCGCGCCGTCCTGGTCCGCGAGGTCGGCCCAGTCCCGGTCCACGCAGCGGTAGCGGCTCAGCGCCCCGGTCAGCCCGGTGCGTTCGAACTCGCCCGCGTAGTAGTCGAGTTCGGTCTCGGTGAGCCAGTCGGGGCGGGCCCCCTGGGGGAACCGGTCGCGCAGCAGCCCGCCCCGGCGCAGGAAGTGCGGGTCGGGCGCGTCGGGGCCCGGCATGGTGTCGGCGGAGAGCGCCGCGTAGAAGCCGGCGAGCCAGCCGCGCACGTCGGGCTCGATCTCGGCCTCGGCGCGGCCCGGCTCCTGGAAGTAGGAGACGTAGAACTCCTCGTCGGGGCCGCCCAGTTGGCTGAAGATCTCGCTGGGGCGCGGGCCGCCGCGCGGGCTGTAGGGGACGCTGAGCAGCGCCACCGCGGCGCACCGGTCGGGCCGCAGCAGCGCCGCGTTGGCGGCGATGTTGGCGCCCCAGTCGTGGCCGACCAGCACCGCGGACCGTTCCCCCAGGGCCTCGACCACGGCCGCGACATCGGCGACCAACTCGACCATCCGGTAGGCGTCGGGGTCTGCCGGCCTGCTGGAGCGGCCGTAGCCGCGGACGTCGACCGCGACCGCCCGGTAGCCGGCCGCGGCCAGCGCCGGCAGCTGGTGGCGCCAGGAGTACCAGGACTCGGGGAAGCCGTGCAGCAGCAGTACCAGCGGGCCGCTGCCCTGCTCGACCAGGTGGACACGGCCGGCCGGGGCGGGCACCAGCCGGTGGACGGGGGCGGGGACGCGGTCTCCCATGAGGGCCTCCGGGGGGTTGCGGCGCCGGCGGTTCTCCGCCGGGTGCCACGATCATCACCAGCGGGCGAGCGGCCGGGCCAGCACCGTTGCCGGTTCGGCAAGCCGGGCGGCGGGAACGACCCGATCAGCCCTCGTCGTCGTCCAGCTCGGCCAGCCGGGCCCTGACCTCGTCGGCCTGCGGCAGGTCGAGCGCCGTGTAGTGGGCCAGGGCCTGCCGCAGGTGGTCGCGGGCCGCCGCGCGGTCGCCCAGCGCCAGGTGCACGGCGGCGGCGCCGGCCTGGCTCTCGGCCACGTGGGCGCGCAGCCGGGCGGTCCGGGTGGCCAACTCCAGGCTCTCCCGGTAGTGGCGCAGCGCGGCCTCGTGCTGGCCGGCCGCGGCCAGGCTGGCGGCCAGTTCGTTGCGGGCCTCGGCGACGACGTGCACCGCGCCCGCGCGCTGGCTGACCGCCAGGGCCTCCTCGTGCAGCTCCAGCGCCGCCGCGTGGTCGCCGGCCAGCCGGCGCAGCCGGCCGAGCAGCCGCAGGCAGTCGCAGGCGACGGCCCGGTACCCGGTGCGCCGGGCCAGCTCCAGGCCCTGCTCGGCGTGCACCCGCGCCTGCTCGGGATCCCCGGTCCGCAGGTGCAACTCGGCGATGGCGCTCAGCGAGTTGGACTCGTTGGTGATGTCGCCCAGCGCGCGGGCGAGCGCCAGCGCCTGCTCCGCGTGGCCCAGCGCCTCCCGGTAACGCCCCAGGCCGGTGAGGCAGTTGCAGGCGTTGACCAGGGTGGAGCGGCGCACGGAGCGCGGCACCACCGTCTCGTCGAGCGCCAGCACCGCCTCGAACTGCGGTAGCGCCTGGGCGAGCTGGCCGGCGCGCCCGTAGGCGATGCCCAGGTTGTTGAGCGCGCTGGCGTGGTAGTCGAGCTGGCCGGCGCGCAGGTATCCGTCCCTGGCCCGTTCCAGGTGGCCGATCGACTCCTGGAAGTCGCCGCCCAGCAGGGTGACGGCCTGGCCGATGCTGCTCTCGGCCCGGGCCTCGGCGAACAGGTCGCCGACCGCGCGCGCCGCCCGCAGCTTCCACTCGCTCAGGGTCAGCAGGGCGTCGCACCGGCCGATCCGGTCGAGTTGCCGCTCGACGGTGTCCGACAGGGTGATGGTGAACGCGGCGTCGCTGTCCCGGGTGACCGCCAGCAGGTTGTCCAGCTCCGCGATGAGCCAGCGGGCGGCGTGCTCCTCGGAGGCGAGCCCGGGCGCCTCGCCCGGCCAGGCCGGCACCCGGGGGCGGCGGTCCTGGTCGTAGGGCACCAGGACGCCCATCGCGGCCGAGGCGGTGGCCAGGTAGAAGGCGCGCAGCCGGGCCAGGGCCGCCGCGCGGTCCGCGGCCGGGTCGGTGGTGGCGGCCAGCTCGGCGGCGTAGGCGCGCAGCAGGTCGTGCGGCTGGTAGTGGCCGGCGGTCGGCTCGTCCAGCAGGTGGGCGCGGGTCAGGGTGGTCAACGCCCGGCGGGTGACGGCCAGTTCCTCGCCGACCAGGGCGGCGACGGCGTGCGCCTCGACCTCCTGGCCGGGGTGGGTGCCCAGCAGCCGGAAGACCCGGGCGGCCGTCGGGTCGAGCTGTCGGTAGGACCAGGAGAAGACGGCCCGGACGGCGGTGTACGGGTCGTTGTCCAGGTCCAGCAGGTCGAGCGCCCCCTGCTGGTCGGCCAACTCCGCGGCCAGGTCGGCCAGTCGGGCTCCGGGCCGGACGTCGGCAAGCTCGGCGGTGATGCGCAGCGCCAGCGGGAGCCGGGCGCAGCGTTCGATCAGCGCGTCCGTGGCGTCCGGTTCGGCCGTCGCCCGGGCGCCGAGCACCTCGTGCAGCAGGGCCCTGGCGTCCGCCCTGGACAGCCGGTCCAGCCGCAGCCGTCGGGCGCCCTCCCCGCTGACCAGCCCGGCGAGCGCGTCCCTGCTGGTCACCAGGGCGAAGCCGGCGGTGCCGCCGGGCAGCAGCGGCCGCACCTGGTCCGCGCTGCGGGCGTTGTCCAGCACCACCAGCAGCCGCCGGCCCGCGACGAGCGACCGGAACCGGGCGGCCCGCTCGTCCTGCCCCCTGGGGAGCGCCCCGCCGGTCAGCCCGAGCGCCCGCAGGAAGCCGCCCAACGCGTCCTGGGCGGTGACGGGTTGCTCGGGGCCGTAGCCGCGCAGGTCCACGTAGAGCTGCCCGTCGGGGAACCGGTCCCGCACCCGGTGCGCCCACCGGACGGCGAGCGCCGTCTTGCCGACGCCGGCCGTGCCGGCGACGGCGGAGACCACCACCGGCTGGTGGCCGGCCACCAGCCCGTCCAGCTCGGCCAGTTCCGCCTGGCGGCCGACGAAGCCGGCGATGTCCGCCGGGAGTTGGGCCGGCGGCACCTGGTCGGCGTCTGCCCTGGGCTCGTCCAGCGACTCACCGGCCCGGATGCGGCGCTCCAACTCCCGCAACTCGGAGCCGGGTTCCAGGCCCAGCTCGTCGACCATCAGCTGCCGGGCGCGGCGGTAGGCGGCCAGCGCCTCGCGCTGCCGCCCTGACCGGTGCAGGGCGGTCATCAACAGCCCGTGGAAACGTTCCCGCAGCGGGTGCTCGGCGACCAGCCCGGTCAACTCGCCGACCACGGCCGCGTGGTTGCCGCGGGCCAACTCGGCCTGGTAGAGCGCCTCCCGTCCGGCGAGCCGGCGTTCGGCCAGCCGGCGGCCCCAGTCGCGGAGCGCCGGGACGTGGTCGAGGCCGGCGAGCGGGGTGCCGTGCCACCGGTCCAGCGCGGCGCGCAGCGTGGTCACCGCCTCGGCCGGGGCGTCCCGCAGCCGGCTGGTGCCCAGCCCGACCAGCTCCTCGAACCGCTCGGCGTCCAGCTCCCCCGGCGCCACCCGCAGCCGGTAGCCGTCCGGGCCGAGGGACAGCCGCTCGGGGTCGTCCAACGCGGCGCGCAGCCGGTGCACATGGAGGTGCAGGCGCTGACCGGCCCGGTCGTCGGCCCGCTCGCCCCACAGCGCCTCGGTCAACTCGCCGACGGAGACCGGCCGGTTGGCGGCGGCCAGCAGCATGCCGAGGAGCACCCGGCGCAGCCGGCCGGGTACCGGCTCGGCCGCCGCTTCCCGCCGGATCGCCACCTGCCCCAACACCTGGAACTCCACCGAACGCTCCCCCGTCGTGCCGTGCCTCCCGGCGGCGGGTGCCGGTCCCGCGGGCGCCAGGAAAGCGCGAAGAAAGTGAGGCCACCATCATGGCTGACGAAAGGGGCACCGTCGGACGCTCGCCGTCGGACGGGGCACCCGCCGGGGGAGACGACTCCGCGGTGGCGACACCGGGGAACCGTCGCGTGGGCGAGATGCGAGAAGGACCATGAGTGTGGCAGCGCGGCGACGCCGCCTCCGAGCGGCCGTCCGTGGCACGCCCGACTCCCCGGTGCCCGGCCGCACCGCCGGCACCACCGGTGACCCCGCGCCCGCCGCGGTCTCCGACGGGGGAGAGACCACGGCGGCGTGGGGCGGCGCGGCCGGCCGAGCCGGCGCGCGGCGCCTCGCGTCGGCGCGCGGCCCGGCGACCGCCGTGGGGTGAGAGCCGGGGCGGGTCGACCGGGGCCGTCCCCACCGGGTCGGCCCGCCCCTCCCCCCGCGGCCACGCCACCGCACCGCCTCGGGCCGCGGCCCGACCGACCCCGTGGCCAGCCGCCACCGTTCCTCCGCGACCACCGCGCGCATCATCGAAAGGCACCACCATGTCAGGCGGATACCAGCCCCCCGCGGGGCAGTCCGGGCCTCCCCAGCCCCCGCCCCACCCGCAGCACGGCGCCCCGCCGCCCCCGGCGGCCGGCGGCTTCGGCCCGCCGCCGGGGGGCGGCGGCTTCGGCGCGCCGGGCGGCCAGGGCGGCTACGGCGGCCAGCCGCCCGGCGGTTACGGTCCGCCCCCGCCCGCCGGCCCCGCCAACCCCGGCGGCTACGGCGCGGCACCGCCGCCGCCCGGCGGCTACGGCGGCCCGCCCGGGATGCCGCCCGGCGGCCAGCCCGGCTACCCGGGCGGCCTGCCGCCGGTGCCGCCGGGCGGCGGGCGGAAGCGGTCGCCGTGGCCGGCGATCCTCGCGGTGGTCCTGGTGCTGGGGCTGGCCGGCGGCGGCTGGTTCCTCCTCGGCCCGTCGGACGACGACGGCGGCGGCGACGCCCGCCCGCCGGCGGTGAGCCCGGACACCCCGGGTGGCCAGGTGTGGTCGGTCGCCGAGGAGGTCGACGACGGCGCGCGGCCGAACGGCTTCTGGGTCGTCGGGGAGACCGTGGTGAAGTCCGTCGAGCAGCGGTTCACCGCCTACTCGGTGGCCGACGGCAGCGAGGTCTGGTCCCTGGAGCTGCCCGACACGGAACACGTCTGCGCCCCCACCACCGACAACGGGGAGGGCGTCATCGTCGTCGGGCACGGCGACTCCAACTGCGGGCAGAACATCACCCAGATCGACCTCACCACCGGCGAGCAGGGCTGGAGCCGGCCGCTGGACCCCGAGGACAACCCGCTCAGCTTCCAGATCGCGATGGCCGGCCCGTCCTACGCCATCCACACGCTCGGCGGCTGGAACCTGCACCGGGTCGCCGACGGCGAGCTGATCCACGCGGCCGGCGCGCTCTACGACTCGCTCAACCAGGACGTCAACCAGACCGACTTCGCGAACGAACACCAGCTGGTGGACGGCGAGGAGCTGTGCTCGGTGGACGCGGTCGCGGGCGGCGAGAAGCTGATCCGGCGGCGCACCTGCGCGACCGTGACCAGCGCGGCGTCCGGGAGCATCACGGAGCCGGTCTTCCGGATCGAGGAGATCGATCCGGCCAGCGGCGACACGCTCTGGAGCATGGACCTGCCGGAGGGCAGGTGGCTGAGCAACGTGCACAGCGTCTCACCGCTGATCGTCTCGCTGCGCGGCGAACAGTTCGGCACCACCAACGAGTTGGCCTTCATCGACCAGGGCGTGATCACCGCCCAGCTCCCCTTCGACCAGCTGGGGGTCGGCGCCGACGACCTCCACCTGGTGCGGGAGGGCGTCTGCCGGGGCGATGTCGTCTCCTACCACCGGGTGGACGACTGCGGCGGGATGGCCGTGGTGGGCGAGCGGGTCTACTTCTCCCCCGCCGGCTCGATAGCCGTCGGCACCCCGGTGACGGCGGTCGACGTCACCACCGGGGCCGTCGAGTGGATCCACCAGACGGAGGACTTCGCCGACCAGACGGTGCTGGCGGCGGACGAGAACGGGGTGATCGTGCACCAGACCGGCTTCGGTGACGAGCCGGGGCAGGTGATCCGGCTGTCCGCGGACGGGCAGACCGTCGAGCCGCTCTTCCGCACCGAGGGCCTCTATGTGAGCGCCACCAACTTCAACGCCTTCCTGGGCGACCACTTCGTGTTCAGCCAGGCCGACTACTCCTTCGACTTCGACCTGGCCTCCTACGGCGCCGACGGTCAGTCGACGGGTGGCACGGCGGACCCGGCGGAGGAGGACCCGGCCGCCGAGGACCCGGCCGCCGAGGCCTCGGGCGGGGGCGAGACGGACGGCGCGGCGGTCCCCTGACCGCCGCGCGGGGTGGGGGTGCCCGTCCCCCGGCGGCCACCCCCACCCGGTCCCGGTGCGCACGGGTCGTCGGGCGACCGCGCACCGGGACGGCCTCCGGCAGGTGCCGCCCCGCCACCGCGGGGCGGCACCGCGCCGTCACCGGCTGACGTAGCGTCAGCCGGTCGCCAAAACGGGCCAGTTCGGCCCGTACCCCAGCCGGCGTCGGCCGGTCCGCCGGCCCCTTCGCCCGCAGTTGGACGAGCAGTGTCCCCAACCGACGCCCGGCCACCCGGGGTTCGCGCGGCGCCTCGGCCAGCGCGGCGGTCAGCGCGGCGGTCGGCGTCGGGCCGCCGTCGAGCCGGGCGATGCCGACGTCCGCCGGCTGCACCGGACCGTCGTCGCCCGGCAGCGGGCTGGCCGGCTTGACGTCGCGGTCAACGATGCCGAGCGCATGCGCGGCGGTCGGCACCGCCGGCGGGTCGAGGCCGAGCGCGGCCACCCGGGCGGGCGGCAGCGGCCCGTCCCGCGCCACCGCCTGACGCGGCGTCACGGCCCGGACCGGCTCCCTCACGATCAGCACCGAGTCGTGCTCGACCAGCACGTCGTGCCCGGTCACCGCGTTCCGCCCATGCGGCTCCGGGCGGCGGCGCGCGCCCCGCGGGGCATCCGGGCCCGCGCGGTGGCCCGCGGCGGGCCGACCGGTCGGCCGTCGTCGGGGCGGTGCGGGTGGCGGCGGTCGGGGCGGCCCAGTCGACGGTGATCCGGGGGGCCGCCCCGGCGCGGCTCCTCGACCGGCGTGCACCCACCGCCGGCGAGGAGTCTCGCAGGCGGCGGGCGGCCGGCCGACGCCCGCCGCGCCCGGCCCGGCGCCCGCCGAATCCGGCCCCCCGGGCCGCAATCGTTTTCCGGAACGGGCCCGTCGGATATTCGGCGCGGAAAGTTCCCGACGATCCGTGAATTTATCCGCCCCCGCCGGTGAAAGCATCCAGGGGGCCGGCGAATTCCGGAATCGGGCCGACATCTTCCGCCGCGTTGGAAATGTGGTTACGCTGCCCGGCGGGAGCGCGAGACCATGGAAGTCACCACCGTATTCCTTTCCACCAGTGACCCGTCAGTGAGCCTTGTCGAAAGCGGAGTTGAGTGATGGCAGAGGTCTCGGATTCGACAGCGCCCACCGCCCCGCCGGACAGACCGGGGCGCGCGGGCCGGGCCGGCTTCGACTGGGCGGGGCTCCGCGCCGACCTGCGCGGCGCGGTGCCGGACGCCTCGCTGGCCCTGGTGATCACGCTGCTCATCTACTGGCTGCTCTACGCCCGGGTGGCGAACGGCACGTCGGCCACCATCGAGATCATGCCGATGCTGGAGGACGCCGACGCGTACTGGATGTACTGGATGTGCCAGGCGTTCGGCTGGTCGGCGATGCTGTGGGCCTACGTCACGGTGGTGTTCGGGCTGATGCGGTCCGGGCCCCGGCCGCGCTGGGGCTGGCTGCCGGCGGCCCGGCTGGAGAAATGGCACCGCACGACCAGCCTGACGACCATCGCGCTGATGTTCCTGCACGCCTTCTTCTTCTTCACCGAACAGCTCCGCACCAACCAGGAGAACTGGTCGTTCGGCCGCAGCCTGTGGACCGCGTTCGTGGATGTCTTCGTGCCGGGCGGATACGCCACCGGCACCGGCCGGGTCGCCATCCTGATCGGGCTGCTCGCGCTCTATCTGGCCATTCCACTGGGCCTGGCGTTCTATCTGCGGAGCCGGACCGGCGCGCGGCTGTGGCTGGCGCTGCACCGCTTCGTCATCGTGGTCTACATCCTCAGCGCCTGGCACACCCTGCTGTACAGCACCCAGGGATGGTTCGACGGCCCGTTCCGCACCTTCCTGTGGGCGACCCAACTGCCGATCGCCGGCCTGCTGTTGTGGCGGCTGCTGGCGCCGGCCCGGCCGGGCGAGCGGCTGCGGGCGCGCGGCGCCGGGCGCCGGGACGTGGCGGTGCCGTTCGCCGCGCGGCTGGCCGCCCGCCTGCTGGTGGGGGCCACGCTGGTCGGGCTGGTCCTGGTCATCGTGACCGGCGTGGACGGCGGGCGCCCCAGGGACGGGGCCTCCGCCGCGCCCTGGCCGGCGCAGTGGGTGATCTGGCTGGGCCTGGCGCTGTTCACGCTGGCCGTCGTCGCCGTCGTGCTGCGCCTGCGGCACCGGGCCGGCGGCCCCGGGGCCCGCCGGGAGCGGGAGCCAGCCGAGGAGCGGGCGCCCGCCCGGGAGGGCTGACCGGCGGGGCCGGCCGGCTCGGCACCGGCCGCCGTCAGGCCTCCTGGAACGCCCGGGACAGCTCCTCGTCCACCTCCCGGAAGCCCGCCAGCACCTCGTCCAGCGCGTCGGCCGCCGCGTCGGAGAACTCGGCGAGCTTGCCGATGCCGTACTCCCACTCGTCGCCGAAGTCGTCCATCTTCCGCTCCAGCCGGTGCACCCCCATCTCGGCTCCGTTGACGTTGGCCATCGACTGGCAGGGCCCGCGCAGCAGGTTGGCGATGTTGCGGATGTTGTCGCGGTTGGTGCTGAGCTGGTCGTAGTCGAGATAGACGTCGCTGTCGCTCATCCGGTCTCCCCCGGGTAGGTCGTGGTCACCGGGCCGCCGCCACCGGGACGGCGGCCCCTTCGGGCTGGTCGCTGAACGAGATGCCGCGCAACAGGCGCACCAGGGTGGGCATGTACCGGTCCCAGTGCCGCACGGCCGGGGTCGCGAAGGACACCGTCAGCAGGTACCGCTCCCGCAGGGACGGGCCGTCGGGCACCGGCACGTAGGCCTGGAGCTCCGCGAACGGCACGTCGGACGGTTCCAGTTGGGGCACCTGGTACACCCGGGGGCCGGTCACCACGGCGGCCGGCTGGCCGCACGGCAACCCGTAGACGTTGCCGCTCCACAGCTGCCCCCGGGCCGCCACCAGCGACTGGAGCACCCCCTCGGCGGCGACCCTGGCGCTGTCCCCGTAGGGGAACTCCGTGGCGGTGACCGCCATCGTGGCCAGCGAGGGCTCGCCCTCCATCGTGCCGATCACCGAGCCCGAGTACAGGGCGCCGATCCGCGCCAGCGCCTGCGAACCGCCGTGCACCTCCCGCAGGACGCGCCGCTGGACCTCGGCGTCGCCGGACTCCAGGTCCGGCAGGTTCTCGAACGCGTAGGCGTAGGCCTCCTCCGGGCTCATCCCGACCGGCATCTGCCGGAAGTGCTCCGGCACGTCGAACGCGACGTACATCAGCCGCCTCCCCCTTGTTCCTCGTGGCTCCAGAAGACCCGCTGCCGGTCGAAGTCGGCGAGCGTCCTCCGGTACTCCGCTTCCTTCCGCGCCCGCCGGCGCGGGTACCAGAGCAGCGACGCGCCGCCGGCCAGGGCGACGCCCAGGCAGGGCAGCGCGCCCAGCGGCGCGCTGACCAGGAACCAGACGCCCCCCGCCAGGGCCGCCACGATGATCGCGACCATCGGCCACAACTGCTGGATCAGCGGGCGCTTCTCGTACAGGTACAGCCCGAAGCGTGCCTCCGCCGCCGTCATGGGCGAGATCGCGCTCGCCGAGGGGCCCGGCGCCGCGGTCGCCCACCAGGCCCCGTTGGTCTCGTAGTGGTACTTCGCCCAGGCGGCCCGCCGCCTGGCCGACTCGTCGTCGTCCCTGGCGAAGGCGAACCTGCTGATGCCGGTCTGCGGGCTGATCTTGCACCAGGTCAGCTCGTAGCCGTACTCGTGGGCGATGGCCAGCACCGGGAACAGCCGCCCCTGGGTCACGACCTCGACCTCGGCCGCCCCGTCGAAAAGCGCGATGATCTGGTGGTCTTTCACGTGTGACTCCCGTGTGGTTCGGCTGGAGTGGGTGGTGCGGCCGGGGCGCCGGGTGCGGTCAGGCACCGCTGGTCACCGCTGCCCGGAACTGTCCCGGCGCCCCCTCAGCCTTCCTCGCCGCCCGAACGCCAGGCGTTCTCGAACGCGACCAGCAGCGGACCGCCGGTGAGCGCCATCTCCCCCCACTGCCGCGGGTTCTGTGGCACGAAGTGGTTGAAGACCGACGGGTCGCCGAACAGGCCGACCACGCTGTCCGCGAGGGAGATGTTGCCCAGGCCGGTGGTGTAGTCGCTCCCCCTGACCGCCGTGGCCGCCCGGCCGATCGTGCCGCCCACCCGGGCCAGGGCACCGACCACCGGGATGGCGCCCAGCGCGTCCTGCCCGATGCTGCGCCAGGAGACGTCGGCGCCCGCGAGCTTGGCCACTCCGTGGCAGACCAGGGCGCCCGCGGCGAGCCCGGCCGACACGGTGCCGAGGGCCGTGCCGACCGCCGCGCCCAGCGGGCCGGTGAACGGCGCGGTGGCGAACGCCAGCAGCGAGAGCACCCCGACCGCCGTGCTGAGCAGCGCCAGCACGTCACCGATGGCGGCGATCCGCTGCGCGTTCTCGACGATCCAGTTGACCAGGCCCTCGGCGATGTCGCCGATCGCCTCGACCATGCCGGCGGCGGCGTCGACGAAGGCGCTGCCCAGGCGGGAGAAGAAGCCGGGCTCGTTCGGGGCCAGGTCCATGGCCCGGCCGATGCGGTCCGCTATCGACTCGCCGTAGGCGACGAAGCCGTCGCGGAGCACCTCGGCCTGGCGGTACACGTCGTCGTAGGAGGTCTGGAGGCGCTGCCGGTCCGCCTCCAGCTGACGGCGGTCCTCCGCCGCCTGGTCCGCCTCCTCGTCCTCCAGCATGCCCTCGCGGAGGATCTCCTCCATGGAGGCGGGCCCCGGCAACGCGTCCAGCTGGGACTTCAGCTCCTGGGCCCGGTCCTCCAGGCCGCGCGCCGCGCGCTGCTGCCCGGGCACGTAGCCGGCCCAGTCCTCCAACGCCTGCGCGGCCATCAGGAACGACTCGTGGACGACCTCGACCTTGGGCTTGAAGTCGTCGTCGAACCGCTCGCGGAACGCCTCGGCGGAGCGGCCCCGCCACTGCCCCTCGCCGGTGCCGCGCAGCAGCGCGACGATGTCGCCCAGCGAGGTCGTGGTGGTCCGCACCTCGGTGGTGACGCTCTCGATGGAGTCCATCCGGCCCGGGCAGGGCACGAAGCCCAACGCCGGGTATTCGGCGGCCTGTTGTGAGTCGGGCTCGACCGATGGGGTCAGCCAGTTCATGGCGCGCCCCCGTCGGTCGGGTCTTCGGGTGTCCGGCTGTGGCACGGTGGCACGCCGAGTCGCACGTTTCCCCCCTCAAGGATCGTGTTCCGCGCGTGCGGACACCCCCGAGGAACCTCCACGCGTCCCGCACACGCCGCGCCAGGGTACGAACACGCAGCACGCTTTCGAAAGCGCGACCGGTGCGCTGTGAGGTGAATCACCGTTTCGTGGTGGTGAGTTGACGGTCCGTTGGCTGACAGGTAGCCGGTGCCGCCCGCCCCGGGGTGGCAACGGGCCGGTGCGGCCGGGAAGTTACCCAGGCTCCAGCGCCGCCGCTGGTCGCGGCGCGCGCCGGTCGCTCGCCCGCGGCCGTGGGGGCGCGGGTCCGGTCAGAGGCTGGTGGCGGTGCGGACCAGCGCGGCCAGCGCCAGGGAGCGGTTGTGCGCGGGCCAGGCGATGTGGGTGACGACGGGCGGCGCGTCGGCCAGCGGCACGGCGGCGTGCTCGGCCCACAGCCAGGCGCGGGCCGAGTCCGGGTAGACGGCCACGGTCCGGCCGAGCGCGATCAGCTGGGCCAGCTGCGTCTGGTCGTGGATCTCCGGGCCAGGGCCCGGCGGGTAGACGCCGTGCCGGGCCCAACGGGCCAGCGGCAGGCCGGGGACGCCCTCGATGTCGGCCATGGAGAGCGTCCGGCGGGCGGCGAGCGGATGTCCGGCGGGCAGCACGGCGATCTGCCCCTCGGTCATCAGCTCCTCGCTGTCGAAGCCGACGAGCGAGTTGAACGGCGCGTGCATGAGCGCCGCGTCGGCGCGGCCGTCGCGCAGCATCGCCTCCTGGTCGCAGGTGCCGCTCGGCAGCACCTCGATCTCGGCGGCGGCCGGCTCGGCCGCGTGCGCGTCGAGGAGCTTGTGCAGCAGTTCGTGGGAGGCCCCGGCCTTCACGGCGAGGACCAGCCGGTCGCGGGCGCCACCCGGCCGGTCGGCGGCGCCGGCGCGGCGGGTGCGGCGCGCGGCGGCGGCGGTCGCGTCGAGGGCCGCCCGGCCCTCGTGCAGCAGCGTCTCGCCGGCGCCGGTCAACGCCACACCGCGCCGGTCACGGGCCAACAGGCGGACGCCGAGGCGCCGTTCGAGCTGCTGGATGGCGCGGGACAGCGGTGGCTGGGCGATGCCGAGGCGCTCGGCGGCCCGCCCGAAGTGCAACTCCTCGGCGACGGCCACGAAGTACCGCAGCTCGCGGGTCTCCACGGTGTCCACGGTCTCCATGGCCCCAGCGTACGCCGCTGATACCCGGCGGGTATCAGCGAGCGCCGCATCGGTATTGGCCGCGCCGCCCGCCCTCGGACGACGATCGACGGCAGGAGCGAACGCGGCGCGCGCCAGCGCACCGCGCGCCCGAGGTTTCCGCCGACGCCCGGCGAACGCCCCGGCGACACACCGCTCTCCCCATCACCGGACCCGGCAGCGAAGGCACCGTCATGCACACTCCCGTCCCCACCCTTCCCGGCGGCGGCTGGCCCCTCGGCGAGTCGACCGTCACCCGCTTCGGCTACGGCGCCATGCGGTTGGCCGGCCCCGGCGTCCTGGGACCGCCCGCCGACCGCGACGGCGCGCTCGCCGTCCTGCGCACGGCCGTCGACCTGGGGATCACCCACATCGACACCGCCGGCGCCTACGGACCGCGGGTCACCAACCGGCTGATCCGGGAGGCGCTGCACCCCTACCCGGCGGGCCTGCGCCTGGTGACCAAGGTCGGCGCGGTCCGCGACGAGCAGGGCGGCTGGCCTCCCGCCCGGCGCCCCGACGAGCTGCGCCGCGCCGTCCACGAGAACCTCGACGACCTCGGCCTCGACGCGCTCGACGTGGTCAACCTCCGGCTCGGCGACGCCAGCGGCCCCCAGCCGGGCTCGCTCGCCGAGCCCTTCGCCGCCCTCGTCGACCTCCAACGGCAGGGCCTCATCCGGCACCTCGGGGTGAGCAACGCGACGGCCGCCCAGGTCGCCGAGGCCCGGTCGCTCGCGCCGATCGTCTGCGTGCAGAACCTGTACAACCTCGCTTACCGGCAGGACGACGAGCTGATCGACTCACTCGCCGACCAGGGCATCGCGTACGTGCCCTTCTTCCCGCTCGGCGGCTTCACCCCGGTGCAGTCCACCGCGCTGTCCGCCGTGGCCGACCGGCTGGGCGCGACGCCGATCTCGGTCACCCTGGCCTGGCTGCTGCGCCGGTCGCCCAACATCCTGCTCATCCCGGGCACTTCGTCGGTGGCGCACCTGCGGGAGAACGTCGCGGGCGCGGGGCTCGCGCTCCCCGACGAGGCGCTGGCCGCGTTGGAGGGCATCGGCCGCCGGCCGCGCCCGACCCGGCCCGCCGACTGACCCCACCCCGCACACCCCGCCGCGCCCGGCCCCGGCCACCCGGGCCACCCGGGCCACCCCGGGCGCGGCAACCGCCCACCGGCCGGGTCCCGCACGCCGGGTCGGCGTGCGGCCTCCGGCGGGCCGGGCGGCGCGGACGGGCGCCGGGTCCGCGCTCGGCGGGAACGGGAGCCGCCGCGCGGACGACTCCTGGGGTGAACGCCGTTCGCGGGCCGGCCGGCCCCACCGGACCAGAGGTGACGCATGACGACCGCCACACCGGACACCCCAGCCAGCCCCGAGCCACCCCCCGAGGAGGACCGCCCCGCCGGGCCGCGCTCCGCGTCGCTGCGGCCCCTCGTGCTGCGGCTGCACTTCTACGCCGGCCTGCTGGTCGCGCCGTTCCTGTTCGTCGCCGCCTTCTCCGGGCTGCTGTACGCCGGTTCGGTGCAGGTGGAGAAGCTGGTCTACGACCACGAGCTGAGCGTGCCGGTCGGCGACGCCCACCGGCCCGTCGACGAGCAGATCGCCGCGGCCCGGGCCGCGTACCCGGAAGGCACGCTCGACGGGGTCCGCCCGGCGGCCGAACCGGGCGACACCACCCGGGTGTTGCTCGACCTGCCGGACCTCGGCCCCAGCCACCGCCTCGCCGTGTTCGTCGACCCCTACACGGCGGAGGTCCGGGGCGACCTGGAGGCCTACGGCTCGTCCGGGGCGCTCCCCTTCCGCTGGTGGATCGACGAACTCCACCGCGGCCTCCACCTCGGCGACTTCGGCCGCCACTACAGCGAACTCGCCGCCAGCTGGCTGGCCGTGATCACCCTGGGTGGGCTGTTCCTCTGGCTCGGGCAGCGGCGCCGGCGCCGGGCCAGGGGCGCGCTGTTGCCCGAGCCACGCGCCAAGGGCCGGCGCCGGCTGCTGAGTTGGCACGGTTCGCTCGGCCTGTGGATCGCGCTGCCGCTGTGCTTCCTGGCGCTGACCGGCCTGACCTGGTCGCAGCACGCCGGCGCCAACATCACCCAGCTGCGCGGCGACCTGTCCTGGGAGACCCCGACGGTGAACACCGCACCGCCCGGCTCCGCCGAGCCCTCAGGGCACGGCACCCACGGCGGCCGCGCCGACGGCGAGGGCCACGGCGAGCACGGTGAACATGGCGAGCACGCGGAGCACCCCGCACACGAGGACCACCTGGACGACGGGGCTGACGGGGCCGACACGTCCGACGCGCCGACCATCACCCCCGGCCAGGCGTGGGAGAGCGCCCGGGAGGCCGGCCTGCGCGCCCCCGTCGAGATCGTCTACCCGACCGAGCCCGGCGGCGCCTACGCCGTCCAGGAGGTCCAGGCCCACTGGCCGACCCAGGTGGACGCGGTCGCCGTCGACGCCGGCACCGGCGAGGTGACGGACACCGTGCGCTTCGCCGACTTCCCGCTGGCCGCCAAGCTCGCCCGCTGGGGCGTCGACGCGCACATGGGGCTGCTCTTCGGCTTCGCCAACCAGCTCCTGCTGATGCTGTTGGCCACCGCGCTGATGACCCTCATCGTCCTCGGCTACCGCATGTGGTGGCGACGCCGCCCAACGGGCGAGGGCCGCCGCGGCTGGGCGCGGCCACCGAGCCGGGGCGCCTGGCGCCGCGCACCCCGCGCCGGACTGCTCCTCCTGCTCGCGGTGGCGGCCGTGGCCGGCTACTTCGCGCCCCTGCTCGGCCTGTCCCTGCTGGCCTTCCTGCTGCTGGACGCCGTCCTCGGCGCCGTCCACCGCCACCGCGTGAGCCGCGACCCACACGGCCGCGAAACGAACGACCGGGACGCGGGCGACCGCGACCCACACGGCCCCGAGGCGAACGGCCGGCGGCCGGCGGAGCCGAACCCCGCGGACGGCGGCCCGCGCCGGACCTAGCGGTGGCCGGGGGACGCCGGGGGCGCCGGCCGGCCGCCGGCCCCCGGCGCGCACGCCAGCCCGGGTGCCGGCGTGCGCGCCGGCACCCGGGTCGGCGCACGTCACCGCGTGCGCCGGCCAGGAAACGGCCCTGCTATCGTCCGCGCTGTCGTCCCATCACCCCAGCCACGCACGCGGGTTGGGGTCCGTCGCCCCTGGCCAGATTGGTTATCCGCTGTGAGCAGTGCTGCCGGCCGTTCCCCGTCCGACTCCGACCGGGCCTTCCGACTGATCGTCACCGGCGGGGGCACCGGCGGCCACACCTACCCCGCGCTGACCGCCGTGCGCACCCTCCAGGCCCGGCTGGCTGACTCCCGGCGGGCACTGGACGTGCTGTGGGTGGGCACGGCCGACAGCCTGGAGGCGCGGGTGGCGGCCGGCGAGGGCATCAGGTTCGCCCCGGTGGCGACCGGCAAGATCCGCCGCTCCAGCAACCCGCTGAAGATGCTCTCCCCCGCCAACGTGAAGGACATGGGCCGCGTCCCGCTGGGCGTGGCGCAGTCCCGCAAGCTGGTCAACGGCTTCCGCCCGGACGTGGTGCTGGCCACCGGCGGCTATGTCGCGGTGCCGGTCGGGCTGGCGGCGGCCAGGTTCTGCAAGCGGCCCCTGGTGGTGCACGAGCAGACGGTGCGGCTCGGCCTGGCCAACCGCACGCTGGCCGGGCGGGCCACCCGGATCGCCGTCTCCTCCGAGTCGACGCTGCCGCTGCTGCCCGAGGCGGCGCGGGCGGTCGCCGTGGTCACCGGCAACCCGGTGCGCCCGGAGGTCCTCACCGGCCAGCCCGAGAAGGCCCGCGCCGCGCTGGGCCTGTCCGGCTTCGCGCCGCAGTTGCCGACCGTCTACGTCACCGGTGGCGCGCAGGGCTCGCAGCAGATCAACCACCTGGTGCGGGACATCCTGCCCTGGCTGCTCACCCAGGCCAACGTCATCCACCAGTGCGGCCCGGGCAACGTCGAGGAGCTGCGGCGGCACACCGCGGGCCTGCCGGCCGAACTCGCCGGCCGCTACCTGCTGACCGGCTACGTCGGGCCGGAACTGCCGGACGTCCTGGCCCTGGCCGACGTGGTGATCTCCCGCAGCGGGGCCGGCACCATCGCCGAGCTGACCGCGCTGGGCAAGGCCGCGGTCTTCGTGCCGCTGGCCACCTCGGCCGGCAACGAGCAGGCGCACAACGCGCGCCACCTCCAGGAGGCCGGCGCCGCCGTCGCCCTCCCGGCCGACCCGACCCCGGACACCCTGCGGGAGGCGGTCGGTCCGCTGCTCGCCGACCCGGCGCACCGCGCCACGATGGCCGCGCAGGCCCGCACCCAGGGCCGCCCGGACGCCGCCGAACGCCTCGTCGACGTCCTCCTCGACGCCGCCCGCGCCTGACCCGAACGCCCGCCCTCCCCCACGACCGCCGGCCGGGGGTCGCCGCGCCCCCGCCACCCGTCGTCCACCCGGCCCCCGACGGCGCCACCCGCCGGGTGATCACCGTGAGCGACCCGCGGGGCGCCAGGCTGGCCCGGATCGAGGTGCTGGGGCTGGACATCCGGCTGCCGCCCCGGGAGGCGGCGGCCCCGCTGCGCGCGCTGGTCGCCCGCTTCGCCAGCGGCGCCCTCCGCTGAGCAGCCGCCCAAACCTCCGGCGTCAACGCTCAGGCGGGGATCCGTGGTGGGCCGGCGTGGGCCCGGCCGGTGGCGGGGCCGGCGAAGATCGCGACCATGCCGAGGACGTCCTCGGTGACGTCCCGGCGCCCCACGTGGCGGGCCTGCCGGCGGCGTTCGGCGACGATGCCCTGGAGGGCGGTCCACAGCAGTTCGGCCCGCTCCACCGCGTCGGCCCGGCCCTCGACGGCGCCGGCGGACCGCAGGTCGTCGGCGAGGGCGGCGACGTGTTCGTCCAGCGACGCGCGGACCGCGTCGGTCTCCTTGAGCCAGTCCACGCTCTCGAAGAGCAGCTGGTAGGGGCCCTGGTGGGCCAGCCCCCAGCCCACCAGGGCCAGCGCGAAGGCGTCGAGGCGCTCGCGCGGCGAGCCGGCGGCTGCGGTCGGGGACTCGACGCGGGTCCTGGCGTCGGTGAAGTGCTGCTCAAGCACCGCCTCGATCAGCGCGGTCCACGAGTCGAAGTGCAGGTAGACGGCGGTCGCCGAGACGCCGGCGGCGCGTGCCACGGCGCGCAGCGAGGGGGCCGGGGGCCGGCCACCAACGGCGGCGCCCGCCGGGCCAGCCCCCGGCGCCCGGCCCGGCCTAGACGCCCCGCGCCTCCCCCACCCCCGTCGCCGCCCGGCCACCCGCCTCCGGCGCGACGACGGCGCGGCGCCGGCTCGGCAGGCCGAGCGTCGGGTTGCCGACGCCCCAGGCGGCGCCCCGGCACACCACCTCCTTGTAGAGCGCGGCGAGCCGCCCCGTCACGGCCGCCCGCACCGGGCGGTCGTCCGCGGTGACGTACTGGATCAGCCCCTCCTTCCGGCCCAGCGAGACGCACTGGTTGACGTACCGGGGCGCGGTGGTCGGCAGCGCGCGGCCGGTCAGCCGGGCCGCGATCGCGTCGGCGGCCTGCCAGGCGGTGGGCACGCCGGAGGCGCAGGACATCCGCAGCGGCTTCCCGCCGGGGCCGGCCACCTCGGCCGCGTCACCGATCGCGTACACCTCCGGGTGGGAGACGGAGCGCATGGTCGCGTCGACCACGATCTGGCCGGTGTCGGCGGTCGTCAACCCGGTGGCGGCGGCCAGCGGATGGACCGCGAACCCGGTGTTCCACACGGTGACCGCGGCCGGGATGGTCCGGCCGTCGGCGGTGGCGACGTGGTCGGGCGCGACGCGCGCCACCACGGTGTGCTCGTGCACGGTGACGCCGAGCCGGTCGATGACCTTCCGCAGGTGCCGGCGGCCCTTGGCCGAGAACTGGTCGCCGAGCCCGTCCTGGGTGGCGAGCGCGACGGCCAGGTCCGGGCGGGACTCGGCGATCTCGGTGACCGCCTCCAGGCCGGTGAGGCCGCCGCCCACGACGAGCACCGAGGCGCCGGCGGTCAGGCCGGCCAGCCGGTCCCGCAGCCGGAGCGCCCCTGGGCGGCCGGCGATCTCGTGGGCGTGCTCGGCCACGCCGGGCACGCCGCCGGCCGCCCAGCCGCTGCCCAGCGCGTAGACCAGCGTGTCGTACGCCAACTCCGCGCGGTCCGACGCGTCGTCGGTGACGGTGACCGTGCGGTGCTCGACGTCGATACCGGTGACCCGCCCGACGCGCAGCTCCACCCCGGTGCCGGCGAGCAGGTCGCGCAGCGGCCGGGGGGTCAACTCCCGCCCGACCGCCAGCTGGTGGAGCCGGACCCGCTCGACGAAGTCGGGTTCGGCGTTGACGAGGGTGATCCGGACGTCCTCCCGGCGCAACCGCCGCGCGACGCGCCCGGCCGCGGTGACTCCGGTGTAGCCGGCTCCGATGACGATGATGCGGTGCTGCTGCATGGGCCTTCTCCTGTCCAACGCGGATGCGCCCCTTGAACCGGACAGCCCGCCGATTCCTGACAGCCCCCCGCTGTGAACCAGCTCACACCGCCGTGCGTCGCCGGTCAGAAGGTGTTGAGCAGCGGCTCCCCCGGCCCGGACGCGGCCCAACGGGCCGCGACCCGGGCCAGCTTGTCCGGGTTGACCTGGCTGCGCACCCCGGCGATGCCGGCCTCGGTGACCTCCAGGCACAGCACGCCGACGACCCGGCCGGCGACGACCACCACCAGGGCCGGGTCCCCGTTGGCGGTGCTGAAGTGGAGATCGGCGGAGCCGCCGAGCAGCGCCCGCTTCGCGTCGCTCGGCCGGAACAGGCCACGCAGGAACGTCGCCACGGCGACCGCCCCCTCGAACGGCACGGCGCGCGCCGGGACCTGCCCGCCACCGTCGCCGACCGCGACGGAGTCGTCGGTCAGCAGCCGCACCAGCGGCTCCGTCCGGCCGCTGGTCGCGGCCGCGAGGAACTCCTCGACGATCCGCCGGGCCGCGGCCTCGTCGATCTCGACGCGGACCTTGCCGGCGGCGACGTGCTTCCTGGCCCGGTGCAGGATCTGCTGGCTGGCCGCCTCGGTGAGGTCGAGGATCTCGGCGATCTCCCGGTGCGGGTAGGCGAACGCCTCCCGAAGCACGTACACGGCCCGCTCGTTGGGGGTGAGCCGCTCCATCAGGGTGAGGATCGCGAACGACACCGACTCACGCTGCTCCACGGTGTCCGCCGGGCCCAGCATCGGATCGCCGGCGAGCAGCGGCTCGGGCAGCCACTGCCCCACGTAGGTCTCCCGACGGGCCCTGGCCGAGGTGAGCTGGGTGCGACACAGGTTGGTCAGCACCTTCACCAACCACGCCTCGGGCACCTCGATCCGCCCGACATCGGCCGCCTGCCAGCGCAGGAACGTCTCCTGCACGGCGTCCTCGGCCTCGCTGGCCGACCCCAACAGCCGGTACGCGATCGCCGCCAGCCGCGGCCTGACCGCCTCGAACCGTGCCACGTCCTCCATGCTGAGGGCCACGCCCGAATCCTAGCCCGCGGCCGGCCGGGGTGGGGCAGACTGCCGGGGTGACGGGGGCGGTTGGCGACGGAGGTCGGGCATGGATGAACGGGAGCGCGAGCGTGCGGTGTTGGACCGGATCGGGCGGGGGCTGGTGTACACCGAGTCGGAGGCGGCCTTCCAGGCCGGGCGGCGGCGGGCCGACCTGATCTTCGAGTACAACCACACGCCGCCGGGCCAGACCGAGCGGCAACGGGAGCTGCGTGCGGCGATCCTCGGCTCCTGCGGCGCGGACGCCGTGCTGCTGCCGCCGTTCCATGCCGCGTTCGGCAGCAACGTGCACCTCGGCGACGGGTTCTTCGGCAACGTCAACCTGACCTTCGTGGACGACGTGGAGATACGCGTCGGGAACGGGGTGATGATCGCGCCGAGCGTGACCCTGACCACCACCGGGCATCCGGTGCACCCGGACCGCCGGGTGGACTTCGCGCGGTTCTCCGAGCCGATCACCATCGAGGACAGGGTGTGGATCGGCAGCAACGTGGTGGTGCTGCCGGGCGTCCGCGTCGGCTACGGCTCGGTGATCGGCGCGGGCAGCGTGGTGACCAGGGACGTGCCGCCGATGACCGTCGCGGCGGGGGTGCCGTGCCGGGTGCTGCGCGAGATCACGGAGGCGGACCTGCGGACCCGTGTGGCACCCGACTAGCGTCCGGCCGTCCCCCTCGGGGCGTCGCGGCCGAGGAGGCGCAGCGTGTTGCCGCCGGCGACCAGGTCGGCCTCGGCCGGGGTGAGCCCGGTCTCCCGCAGCGCGGTCTCCACCCGCCGCCGGCTGGCGGCGCGTTGGCCGATCGGCCAGTCGCTGCCCACCAGGACGTGGTCGGCGCCGAGCAGGTCGGCGGCGAACCGGATGGCGGTCGGCGCGAAGCCCATCGTGTCGACGTAGACGTGCGCCCGGTCGGCGCCGGGCGGCGGCGCGGTGAGGGCGGCGCCCTCGTCGGCGGCCGCGGCGAGCGCCAGCCCGGCGATGCCGAGCATCGGGAACACCACGTGCAGGCCCGGGAGTTCGGCGAGCACGCCCTCGGTGACCAGGGAGAGCAGGGCGGCGGCCGTGACGCTGCCGCGGGCCAGCGAGGTGCCGAACCGGCCCAGGTCGGCGAAGGCCAGGCTGAGCGGCTCGGTGCTGACCGGGTGCGCGAAGACGGGGACGCCGAGGCGGGCCGCCGCGGCCAGCGTGGGGCGGGCGGCCGGGGCGCCGAGCAGCTGGTCGCCGGTGGCGCAGTCCACCACGATGCCGGGCAGCCCCAGCCCGGTGACGGCCCGCGTCACCTCCTCGGCGGCGGACTCGCCGGCGAAGGCGTCGACCGTGGCGAGGCCGGCCAGCCGGTCCGGCGCCCGGGCGGTGGCCTGGGCCAGGTGCTCGTTGAGCAGGCGTAGTTCGGCGGGGCTGGTGCGCCGGCCCGGCGGGGTGACCAGCGAGGGCGGGGCGCTGAGCACCCGCAGGTCGAGGTCGTGCCGGCGGGTGTCGCCGAGCAGGTCGTCGAGGTCGGCGATCCGCCGGGCCAGCCCGGTCCACCGGTCGGCCAGCGCGGCGGCCGGGTTCGGCGGCGGCAGCGCCGGCAGCGCGGGGTTGGCGTAGTGGGTGTGGAAGTCGGCGACGTAGCGCCGGGGCGTCGGCTCGGTCACGCGCGCGGCCGGTCGACGGGGGCGGCCGGGTCGGCGACGTCGAGGAAGGTGTAGCCGAAGCCGCGCTCGACCCGGCTGACCCGGCCGGCGGCCGGGAACGGGAAGTGCGCCGGAACCAGCAGGTCCCCGGTGTCGGCGACCCGTTCCAGCAGCGCGCGCCGCTGGGCCGCCGAGTCCTCGGCGTGCACGCAGTACCTGATGCTCCACTCGGGCCGCTCCAGTTGGACGCCGTGGTGCAGCATGTCGCCGGCGAACACGGCGCGTTGGCCGGCCGACTCGACCTCGACGCAGACGTTGCCCGGGGTGTGGCCGAAGGCCGGGACCAGCCGGACGCCGGGCGCCACCTCGTGGTCGGCCGGCACCAGGTCGAGGACGCCGGCGGCGGCCAGCGGCAGGATGCTGTCGGCCAGGTAGTCGCCGGTGCGCTCCAGCGCCCGCGCCCCGGCGGGGCCGGTCCACCAGGCGAACTCCTCCTCGACCACCAGGTAGCGGGCGTTGGGGAAGGTCGGGGCCCAGCCGCCGGCGCCGTCCGCGCTGGTGGCGAACCCGACGTGGTCGACGTGGAGGTGGGTGAAGACGACGGTGTCCACGTCGGTCAGGGCGACGCCGGCCCGGGCGAACTGTTCGAGGAAGGGGCGGTCGGCCCGGTCGAAGACGGCTCCGTTACGGCGCTTCCCGTTGCCGCCGCCGGCGTCGATCAGGATGTGCCGGCCGGCCACCCGCAGCAGGTGGGCCTCCTGGTTGAGGACGATCCGCCCGTCGCGGAGGAACGGCTCCCGGGTGTAGAAGGCGCCCTCGGTCCAGGGCTCGCGCTCCAGTTGCGGGAAGAACTCGGTGGGCGACGGCAGGTAGTCCACCTCGCGGAGCGGGAAGACCCGGGCGTCGCCCACCGGGAAGGACCAGAGCGGGCCGGTGCCGCCGCCGGTGTCGGTCCAGCGGGGGGCGGCGGACGGGCGCGGGGGTGTGGCGGTCATGGGGTCTGGCTCTCCCGGGGGTGACGGGGCTCGGCGGACTCGGCGGACTCGGCGGACTCGGGGCGTGCGACGGACCCGGTCGGCGCGGCGGGTTGGGCCGTTGTCCCGGTCGGCTCGGCGGGCTGGGCGGGCTCGGCCGGCTCGGCGCTCGGCGGGGCCGCCGGCGGGCGGCGGACGTGGCCGTAGACGCGGGCGCGGAGTTCGGCGAAGCGCGGGTCGGAGCGGGTGGTCAACTGGTCGCGGACGGCCGGCAGATCGACGGCGATGTCGGCGGTGACCCGGGCGGGGGCGGCGCTCAGCACCACCACGCGTTGCCCCAGGTAGACGGCCTCGTCGATGTCGTGGGTGACGAACACCACGGTGATTCCGTACCGCCGCCACAGGGTGGCCAGCAGGTCCTCCAGGTCGGCCCGGGTCTGGGCGTCCACCGCCGAGAACGGCTCGTCCATCAGCAGCAGTCGGGGCCGGTGGGCGAGGGCCCGGGCGATGGCGACCCGCTGCTGCATGCCGCCGGACAGCTGCCAGGGGTAGGCGTCGCCGGCGTCGGCGAGGCCGACGTCGGCCAGCGCCTCGGCGACCAGGCGCCGCCGCTCCGCCCGGTCCGACACCCGGTGGCGCAGCGGCAGTTCGACGTTGGCGCGGACCGTCTTCCAGGCGAAGAGGCTGCGCCCGTACTCCTGGAAGACGACACCCAGCCGCTCGGGTGGTTCGCGGACCGGGCGGCCGTCGAGCACGACCTGCCCCTCGGTCGCCGGCAGCAGCCCGGCGACGATCTTCAGCAGGGTGGTCTTGCCGCCGCCGGACGGCCCGACGACGGAGACGAACTCCCCGGCGCGCACGTCCAGTTCGACGCCGGCCAGGGCGGTGACCGAGCGGCCGGCCGCCCGGTAGGTCTTGCCGACGCCGGCGACGCGCAGCAGCACGTCCCCGTCGGCCGTGGTGCCGGTCACGATGGTCCTTCCTGGCGTCCGGTGAGGCCCCGGTGCCATCTCAGTGCGTGCCGCTCGACCCGCTCGAAGAGCTTGGCGAGCACGAAGCCGAGCAGGCCGATCAGCAGCACGCCGCTCCACATCTCGGGGAGGGCGAACGACCGTTGGAACCGCACGACGGTGAAGCCGAGGCCGTCGGTGCTCATCAGCATCTCGCTGACCACCATGAGGATGATGGCCAGGCCGAGCGCCTGGCGGGCGCCGGCGAAGATCCGCGGGCTGGCCGCCCGCAGCACGAGGCGGCGCCGGGTCCAGGCCGGCAGCCGGTAGACGGCGGCCGTCTCCAGCGCCACCTCGTCGACCGCGCGCACCCCGTCGGCGGTGTTGAGCAGGATCGGCCAGAGCGCGCCGAAGGCGATGACGACGATCTTGGTGGTCTCGCCGATGCCCACCGCGACCAGCAGCACCGGGATGATCACCGGCGGCGGCAGCGCCCGCAGGTAGCCGAGCACCGGGTTGACCAGCGCGCCGAGCAGCGGGGACCGTCCGATCAGGTAGCCGACGGGCACGCCAAGCGCGAGCGCCGCGCCGTAGCCGGTCGCCAACCGGCGCAGGCTGGGCAGCACGTCGTCGATCAGCACGTCGGAGAACCAGACCCGGCCGAAGGCGTCCAGGATGTCGCGCAGCGGGGGCAGGAACACGTTGCCACTGTCCGCGCTGGTCACCCACCAGAGTGCGGCCAGCGCGGTGGGCAGCGCGAGGGTCGCGCCGACCGCGCGCACGGCGCGCCGGCCGGCGGCCAGCGCCCCACGCCGGCGGGCGCCCGCGCCGGCCGCCGGCCCCGTGGCCGGGCCCGCTCCCGTCGCCGAATCCGTGCCCGTGCCTGTTCCGGTGCCTGGTCCCGTCGCCGTGCCGGTGCCCGTTTCGGTCTCGGTGCCCGTTCCTGGGCCCGTACCCGTTCCTGTCCCCGTTCCCGTTCCTGGGCCCGTGCCGGTCATGTCAGGGCCGCCCTTCGGGTCGCCAGATGCCAGTGCAGCAGCCGCCGTTCGGCCGCCCGGGCCAGCAGGTCGAGGGCCACGCCGAGGCAGCCGGTCAGCAGCACCAGCCCGTACATGCGGGTGACTTCGCCGGCCTCCTGGCTGCGCCAGATCAGCTCGCCGAGTCCCGCCGCGCCCATCACCAGGCCGCCGGTCACGGCCAGCGCCAGGGCGACGGAGACCACCAGCCGCAGCGCCGTCGCCAGGTAGGGCAGCACGGTCGGCCAGGTGACGTGCCGGGCCCTGGCCAGCGGGCCGAGCCGCAGGCAGCGGGCGGTGTCCACGGCCACCGGGTCCACGTCCCGCAGGCCGTAGAGCACCTGGAACAGCACGATCCAGAAGCCGGAGACGGCGACCAGCAGCACCGTGATCTGGCCGACGTCCAGCAGGAACACCAGCACCGGGATCAGCACGATCGGCGGGACCGGCCGCAGGAAGTCCAGGGTGGAGGAGGTCAGCCGCAGCAGCCACGGCACCGAGCCGATGCCGAAGCCGAGGGCGATCCCGGCGAGCAGCGCGAGCGCGGTGCCCAGCCCGGCGGCGCCCAGCGTGGCGCCGGTCGCGGACCAGAACGCCCCGGTGCCCAGCAGTTCGACGGCGGCCGGCAGGCAGGCGCTGAGCGGCGGCACGTGCCGCGGCTCGAAGAGCGCCCGGACGGCGACCTCGTAGAGCAGCGCCGCGCCGGCCACCCCGAGGGCGCCCAGCGCCCAGCCGCTGCGCCAACCCACCGGGCCCGGCGCGGTGTCGGTGGTCACGGCAGGATCAGCCCGTCGAGGTCGGGTGCCGCGTCGATCAGTTCGTCCCGCAGCGCGTAGTCGGCCAGCTTCTCGGCGGCCACCCGGCTGACCTCGTCCCGCCAGCCGGTGATGGTGATCGACTCGGCGACCTCGGGGCTGATCTCGGTGAAGGTCGGGATGACGGCGCGGACCTCGTCCTCGTGCTCCCTGGCGTAGGCGTAGGCCTCGCGGACGGCGGCGCGGAACGCCTCGACGGTCTCCGGGTTGTCTTCGACGAAGGCGCCCGAGGTGTACCAGGCGGAGACCGTCAGGTCCTCGGCCAGGTCGGTGAAGCCCCAGCCGATCGGCACCGCGCCCTCGGCCTCGGCGGCCGACAGGAACGGCTCGACCACCCAGGCCCCGTCCACCTGCCCGGTGCTGACGGCGGCCGGGACCTGCGGGAACGGCAGCTCGACCAGCCGCACGGAGTCGGGGTCGCCGCCGTCGGCGCTGACCGCCTCGCGGGCCGCGGCGGCGGCGATGTTGGTCAGGCTGTTGACCGCGACGGTCTTCCCGGCCAGCTCCCTGGGGCGGGTGATGCCCGAGTCGCCGTCGACGACCAGCGCCCCGTAGTCCTCGCCGGCGACGCCGGTGGAGGCGGAGGCCGGCACCACGGCCTTGACGTCGAGACCCTGGGCGCGGGCGACGATCAGGGTGGTGAGGTCGCCGGTGGCGAAGTCCACCCGGTCGGCGAGCACCGAGGGCACCGAGACCAGGTCGGAACTCTCGGTGTCCACTTCGACGTTGAGGCCGTGCTCGGCGAAGATGCCCTGTTCCTGGGCGAGATGGATGGGCGCGAGGTGGCTGAGCGGCGCGGACGCCAGGGTGACGGTGGTGAGTCCGTCGCCGCCGGGGGCGTCGGAGTCGCCCGAGGTCGCGGCGCCGTCGTCGCCGCAGGCGACCAGGACGCCGGTCAGCAGCAGGGCGGTGCCGACGGTCGCGGCGGCCCGGCGGGCACGGCGGCGGGTCGAGGCGCTGGTGGACATCATGGTGCTCACTCTCAGGGGACGCCCGGAGCAACCGCCCAGGTCCGACGGGGACGCGCGGGGGCTCACGGGGAACTCTCGGGGAATCGCGGGGGGTTCTGGTCGCGGGGGCCTTGGGGCCTGGGCCCCTTGGGCTCTCGGCACCCCGTTGGAAGGAGGGCGCCGGGCCGGAGGTCGGCCGGTGCGGGCGGTAACGGGGGGCGGACGGCCGGGAGTTGGGCCGTCTCGCGCGGGCGGGTGCGGGGCTAGAAACGGAGCCGCAGGTCCAGGTCGCGGACGTACTCCGGCAGCGGTGCCGGGCCGCCGAGCGGCAGCGAGCCGACGCTGGAGACGGCGGCCTCCTCGATCGCGGTCACCAGCCGCGCCGCGTGCACCGCGCTGTCGCCGGCGACGAGCAGGCCGTGGTTGCCCAACAGCACGCCGTACGTCTCGGGGTTGGCCCGGTAGGTGTCGGCGATGGACCGCACCGCCTCGCTGGTGCCGCGCGGCGCCCAGGGCGCCACCGGCACGTCGACCCGCTGGCCGTGCACGAGGAGCGCCTCGTACCTGGCCGGCAGGGCCACCGCGGCGAGCGCGTAGCTGGTGGCGTGGGGCGAGTGGGTGTGGATGACGGCCTGGACGTCGGGCCGGGTCCGGTAGACGCCGACGTGCATCGTGAGGATGGCCGCGACGGACGGGCTGGGCCGGCCGTAGAGCACCTCGCCGTCGAGGTTGACGACCACGACGTCGTCGTTGACGGTGCGCAGGCCCGGCACGCCGACCCGCAGGTCGCCGGCCGGCAGCGGGCGCAGCAGTTCGCCCGCGTTGACGGCGAGCAGGTCGTCGTGACCTGGCAGCCGGACGCTGACGTTGCCGTGCCCGCTGGCGGACATCACGGAGGCGCCGAAGAGCCGGCCGATGGACGCGGCCAAGTCGGCTCGCGCGGCGGCGAGTTCGTCCGCGCCGAACGGCTCGGCGCCGTCGAGGGAGGGAAGGGAGGAGGGGTGCTGCTCGGTCATCGGGTCGCTGCCTTGTCTCGGGGCGCCACGGGCGGCGACGCGCGCCGGGGGCGGACCCGGGCGTCGCGAACGGCGGACGTGGCGTGAAAAGGGGGTGAGATGAGGAAGATCAGCGACCGAGACACAGCGCGCTGGCGACGCAGCCGTAGTCAACGGCGCGACGAATGGTCAGCAACGCAGACATAGCCCGACTATAACCCTGGGGGTATACGGCCGGCAACCCACCCTCGGGAGGTAGCCGTCCGTGACAGGATGCCTCCGTGCCCAAGGTCAACGTCTACCTCCCCGACGGCCTCGCGGACCGCGTGCGCGAGGCGAAACTCCCCATCTCGCGCATCTGTCAGATCGCGCTCACCCAGGCGCTGGAGAGCGCCTCGGGCCCGACCGGCGCCACCTCACCCACCGCCACTGCCGTGCCGGGGCCGACCGAGCCCACCGACCTGACGCCGCCCCCGAACCACCATGTGGCGCTCATCCTGCGGCAGGCCAGGTCCGCGGCGGCCGACCGCGGCGCGGCCGAGGTCGACACGGCCGACGTGCTCAACGCCCTGCTGGACGAGGGCGAGAGCGTCGCCCTGACCACCGTGGAGCGGCTCGGCTTCCCCCGGGACGACATCCGGCGGGCGCTGGCCCGGGCCGCCGCCGCGCACCGCGCGGACGCCGTCGCCCCGGCGGCCGGCCCGCCCCGGCTGTCGGCCGGTACCAGGACGGCGCTGGCCACCGGCGCGGCACAGGCCACCGAGCACGGCTCGGACGTCACCACCGCCAGCCACCTGCTGCTCGGCCTGATCCGCGACGCCGGCCCGGCCGGCGAGGCGATGCGCCGCTCCGGCGTCGCCGACACCGTCACCCCGGCGGTGCTCTCGGCGCTCTACTTCGGCGTCTCCTTCGGCCGCATCCGGCTCGAACGGGACACGGAGGAGGCGTGGTTGCGCACCGCGCTCACCGAGATCACCACCCGGCTCGGCCGGATAGAGCGCGGCCTGCCGCACTGACCGCTGACGCGGGTTGACGCGGCCCGGCCCATGGCCCGGGGCCGGCCCCGGGCCGTGGGCCCGGCGGTCCGGCGGCCGGGCGGTCAGGCGGTCAGGCGCCCGGTCGCCGAACGCGGGCGCCGCGAGCCGCCGTTCCGCGCCCGCTCCGCCGGGGGCCACCGTCCAGCACCCGCCCCGCCGCGAGCCGCCGTTCCGCTCCACCCTCCCCGGGGCGCCGGCACGCACCGCCGCGGGCGTCGGGGTACGCCGATCGGGTCGCGGGCCGGCGGTCGCGGTGTGCGCACCCCCGCCAGGTGGCCCTGTCCATGGCCCCGCCTGCCGCCCCGCGCCCCGGTCGGTGCGCGACCCTCGATCCGGCGACCCCGGCGCCCGACCCGGCGCCCCGGCTCCAGGGAGGGTGCGGATGCACGGTCTCGAACTCGTGGTGATCCTCGGGCTGGCCCTGCTGGCGGGCAGCGTGCTGGCCCGCCGGCTGCGGCTCGCGCCACCCATCCCGCTGCTGGCCATCGGCGTCCTGCTGGGCTTCGTGCCAGCGCTGCGCGAGGTGCACCTGCCGCCGGACGCGGTGCTGCTGCTCTTCCTGCCGGCGCTCCTCTACTGGGAGAGCCTCACCACCTCGCTCCGCGGCATCCGCCGCGACCTGCGCGGCGTGCTGCTGCTCGGCACCACGCTGGTGATCGCCACCGCCGGGGTGGTGGCCACCGTGGCGCACGCGTTCGGGCTCGGCTGGGGGGCGGCGTGGGTGCTGGGCGCGGCGGTGGCGCCGACGGACGCCACCGCGGTGGGCGTCTTCGCCCGCTCGCTGCCCCGGCGCAACGTCACCCTGCTGCGGGCGGAGAGCCTGATCAACGACGGTACGGCGCTGGTGGTGTTCGCCCTCGCCGTGGGCATCACGGTGGGCGAGGACCACCTGACGCTGCCCCATGTGAGCTGGCTGTTCCTGCTCTCCTACCTGGGCGGGGCGGCGGCCGGCGCGCTGGCCGCCTGGCTCGGCTACCGGATCCGCCGGCACGTCAACGAGGACCCGCTGCTGGCCAACCTGACCATCGTGCTGACCGCCTTCGGCGCGTTCCTGCTGGCGGAGCTGATCGAGGCGTCCGGCGTGCTGGCCGTGGTGGTGGCCGGCCTGACCATGAGCCAGGCCGGTCCCCGGCTGCGCGGCGCGGCCACCCGCCGGCAGGCCGAGTACTTCTGGTCGCTGGCGACGTTCCTGCTCAACGGCGCCCTGTTCGTGCTCGTCGGCCTCCAGGTGCAGGCCGCCGTGCACGACCTGCGCGGCGCCCGGCTCGGGTACGCCCTGGCCGCCGTCGTCATCGTCTCCGCGCTGGTCGTCGGCACCCGCTTCGCGTTCCTGTTCACCGTGCCCTACCTGATCCGGCTGCTGGACCGGCGGCCGGCGCAGCGCCGCCGGCGCGGGTCGGGCCGCTCCCGACTGGTCAGCGCGCTGTGCGGGTTCCGCGGCGCGGTGTCGCTGGCGGTGGCGCTCTCGGTGCCGAAGGCGCTCGACTCCGGCGAGCCGTTCCCCGACCGGGACATGATCATCTTCGTCACCACCGGGGTCATCCTGGTGACCCTGGTGGTGCAGGGGCTGCTGCTGCCCCGGGTGACCCGCTGGGCGCGGCTGCCGCGCGACACCTCGGCGGCCGAGGAGCGGCTCCTCGCCGAGACCACCGCGATGCGGGACGCCTACCGGGCCATCCCGGCCGTCGCCGAACGCCTCGGCGTCGACCCCAGGGTCGCCCGGCGCACCCGCCGGGAGTACGAGATCCACCTCCAGGTGGTGCGCGCCGACGGCGGCGAGGTCGAGGACGCGGACGCCCTGCGCCTGGACCACGACTACACCACGCTGCGCCTGGCCCTGCTCGACCACAAGCGCGCCACCGTGCTGCGCCTGCGCGACCAGCACGAGATCGACGACGCGGTCCTGCTCCAACTCCAACGCCGCCTCGACATCGAGGAGGTCCGCCTCCGCCCCCACGACCCGCTGGAGTGACGCCGACCGCGACGAGCCGCGGGACCGCGCCGTCCGCAAGCGGACCCTCCGGGGAACGGGGACGGGAACGGGATCGGGGACGGTCCCGGGATCGAGACCCTCGGGGCGAGGCCCGCGGGCGCGAGCGGGGACCCGTCGTCGAACACCGGGTCAGCCATTCGGCGCCGGACCCGGCCTCCGCCCGAAGTGGCGTCCGTAGCGCGGGGACGGCCCCGCCGGCTGGCGCGGCCCGTGGTCAACGCCCCTGCCCGGTACGGGACTCCCCCGCCGGCTCCGGCTCGTCCGCCGTCGCCGGCGGTTCCGTCGCCAGCGGTTCCGTCGCCGGCGGTTCCGTCGCCGGCGGTTCCGGGGTGCCGCGGCGGACGTTGACCGCCGGGGCGAGGAAGATCGCCACGGCGACGAAGGCCAGCACCACGGTCATCGCGGCGCGCAGCCCGTAGTGGTCGCCGAGGAAGCCCAGCCCCGGCGGGCCGACGAGGAACGCGACGTAGCCGATCATCGCGACCATGCTGACCCGGGCCGCCGAGTCGGGCCCGGAGTCGCCGGCCGCGGAGAGTGCCAGCGGGAAACCGAGCGACGCGCCCAGGCCCCAGAAGAGCACGGCGGCGGCGGCCAGCACCGGGGAGTCGGCGAAGATGACGACGGCCAGGCCGATGGTGGCGGAGACCGCGCTGGCCCGGACGACGGCCACCCGGCCGAAGCGGTCGATGACGTAGGCGCCGCAGAACCGGCCGACGGCCATGGCGGCGGCGAAGCCCGCGTAGACGGCCGACCCCAGGGCCGGGTCCATGTCGTGGCCGTCGACCATGAGCAGCGGCAGCCAGTCGTTGGCGGCGCCCTCGGCCAGCGCCATGGTCAGCACGATGCCGCCGATCAGCAGCAGCCGCCGTTCCCGCCACAGCCGGGCGCCGCCGGCCGGCGCGGCGTCGGCCTGGCCGGCACCGCCGGCGCGCCGGGTCCGGCCGACGCCGGCGGGGATGGCCCGCAGCGCGTAGCCGAACATGCCGGCCGCGGCGGCGGCCATGGCGAGCAGGTGCCACTGGACGGGGAACTCGACGGCGGTGCACAGGATGCCCAGCGAGGCCCCCACCACGGTGCCGAGGCTGAAGAACCCGTGCAGGGTGGGCAGTACGGTCTGGCCGGTGAGCTGTTCGACCTCGGCGCCGTCGATGTTGACCGCGACCTCGCCGCCGCCCATGCCGGCGCCGAAGAGCAGCAGCCCGACGGTGACCACGGGCGCGGAGGAGAGGAGCGTGCCGCCGCCGATGACCGCCAGGCTGAGGATGACCAGCGAGGTGCCGACGCCGATGACCGGCCGGGTGCCGAACCTGGCCACCAGCGCCCCGGAGCTGAGGATGCCGAGCATGGAGCCGACCGAGAGGCCGAACAGGACGACGCCCATCTGCGCGGTGGAGGCGTCCAGTTGGTCCCTGATGTCGGGGGTGCGGGTCACCCACGAGGAGATCGAGAGGCCGGGGAGCAGGAAGAACAGAAACAGCGCCGTCTTGCGGCGGCGGGTGGCCAGGTCTATCACGGCGGACTCGTTCCAGGCGGGTCACGGCGGGAACGGTCGACGACCGCCCCGGAAACAGAGAATGTACGGATGTACATGTTCGGGCGTGTGCAAAGGTACCTGCCGAGGGGTGCCGAGGGAAAGGGACCAAGGACCATGACCGGAAGCTCACGCGGGCCCAACGACCCCGGCCGGCGGGACCGGATCATCGAGGCGGCCCTCGACGTGATCGCCGAGCACGGGGTCACCGGGGCCACCCAGCGCCGCATCGCCGAGGCCGCCGGCGTCTCGCTGGGCTCGATGACGTACTACTTCGACGGCCGACAGCAGCTGCTCGTCGAGGCCTTCACCCGGCTCGCCGAGTCGATGTCCGACCGCTACCGCGAGCTGCTGGACGCCGCGCGCGACGTGCGGGAGGCCCGCGCGGCCGTGGTGGAGATCATCTGCGGCCCGGTCTGGGGCCGCCCCAGGGACCTGGTGCTCAGCTACGAGCTGTACGCCTTCACCGCGCGCGACCCGGCACTGCGCGACGTGGTGGGCTCCTGGATGCGCGCCAGCCGCGCCGCGCTGGGCAAGCACTTCGACGCCCGCACCGCCCGCGCGCTGGACGCGCTGGTGGAGGGCTTCAGCATCCACAACTCGATGGACACCGACCCCACCAGCCGGGCGGATGTCGCCGCCGTCGTCGAGGCGGTCAGCGCGGGCGCGACGCCGCCGAGGCCGGACACGGAGGGCTGACCACCGGGCCGGGCCGGCGCCGCCGGAACGGGGAACGGGCCGGGGAACGGGCCACGCCGGGGAACAGCCACGCCGCCCGGGCGACCGGCAGGCGCGAAGGTCACAGCGAGCGCTGGGACGTGAACCCGCGACCCCTTGACCCCCAGTCAAGTGCGCTACGTCGCGACGCGGCCACCGCACGACGCGCGCCAACCGCCGCGCGCCGGCGCGCCGTGCACCACGCCGGTGCACGCGCCCACGACCCGCGGCGCCCGCGCGCGACAGCACCCACGACCGACGGACTCGTCGTCCGCCGACCGTGGGTGCCGTGGGCCGGGCCCGCGCCCGGTCAGTTCGACTGGAGCTCGGCCGGCAGGTCCGGCTCGGCCGGCGCCACGAAGCGCTGGCCCTCGGCGCCCTCGCCGGACTCGGTCCGCTGCCGGGCGGCAGCGCCGGTCTCCGCCGGCTCGACGCTCTCCGCACCGCAGAACGCGGCCTCCAGGGTGTCGCCCAGCGCCGTGTTCACCACCCCGTTGTTCGAGGTGTTGGCCGTGGCGGCCAGGCTGCGCGCACCGTCCTCGGTGCTGAACGCGTAGGTGTAGTACCCCTGCACGGTGCCGGTGTGCCCGTAGACCGACACCTCGCAGGAGAGGTCGTAGCGCCGCAGGCCGAGGCCGTAGTGGCGGGTGCCGGTGTCGTCGGTCGGCGCCATCTCCAGCATCGCGTCCAGCTGTTCGGGCGCCAGCAGCTCGCCGCCGAGCAGCGCGCTGGTGAAGCGGTTGAGGTCGGCGGGGCTGGAGATCATCGCGCCGGCCGACTGGGCCCACGAGACGGTCTGCTCCGTGGAGTCCACCAACGGCTCCCCTGGCTCGTCCGGGGTGAGGTGCCCGTCGATGTGCGCGCCGGGGATGGTGGTCTCCGGGTGCACGTACGCGGTCTCCGTCAGGCCGAGCGGGCCGATCACCCGCTCCTGGTAGTTCTCGGCGAGGGGGAGCCCGGTGAGGTGTTCGACGAGGAGGCCGACGACCACGAAGTTGGTGTTCGAGTACGCGTAGGCCGCGCCGGGCTCGACCGTGAGCGGCTGGGCGGTCGACAGGGCGACCAGCTCCTCCAGCGGGTACACCGCGTCACGCACCGCCTCGAACCCCGGCACGGTCTGGGCGAACATGTCGTTGCTGTAGTCGTACAGCCCGCTGCGGTGGCTCAGCAGGTGCCGGACGGTGATCCGGTCGTCCGGCAGCAGGCCGGGCAGGTGGGCCTCGACCGGGTCGTCGAGCCCGACCAGACCCTCGCCCACCAGCTGGAGCAGCACCACGGCGGAGAACGACTTGGTGACGCTGCCGACGCGGAACCGCGCCTCGGTGTCCATCGGTTCCCCGGAGCCGGCCTCCCGTTCGCCGACCACCTCGGAGAGCGCGCCGTCCGGCCCGTCGAAGCGCGCCATGGCCCCGGGCGCGCCCAGCCCGGTCGCCTCGGTCAGCGCCGCCCGCACCCCCGCCAGGTCGGGGGCGGGCACCTGCGGCGCGTCGTCGCCGCCTGCCGGTAGGTCGCTTCCCGGTACTCCGACGGCCTGGGCGGCGACGGCGAGGGAGGCGACCAGCGCGGCGCCGACCAGCGCCGCCTGCTTGCGAGTGGGGGAACGCACGACAGTCCTCAACTCCTGTGAAAGGGAACGGTTGTGGGGATCGACTGTCCTCCTCACCCTAGTGACCCGGCGGGCCGGCGAGGGCCCCGTGGTGTGTGGCCGCTGGCCGTGTCCGGTGTGGGGTTGGGGCGGTGGTGGAGGTCCGGGCAAGAGGCCGTGGACGACCGATGACGACGGCCCCCACCCGGAACCGGGCGCCCGCCAGGTGTCCGGCCAACCCCCGTACGCCGCGCACTGTTTCAGGCGTGTGTCGGCGGGTAATCCACCGAACGGGAGCGCTCCCACACCGGAATCTCCACCCCCACCCTTCCGGAAGAGGGAGACCGCGCGATGTACGCAGACACCCCCGCACGCCGCTGGACACTGCGGGTGATCACCCCGCTGCTGGCCGGCGTCGTCGGCCTGATCACCCTGTTTCTCAGCCCGTGGAGCGACTCGGCGAACGCCCACGGCTCGATCGTGGACCCCGCCTCCCGCTCCTACGGCTGCTGGGACCGGTGGGGTGACGACCACATGAACCCGGCCATGGAGCAGGAAGACCCCATGTGTTGGCAGGCCTTCCAGGCCAACCCGAACACCATGTGGAACTGGATGAGCCTGTTCCGGGAGAACCTGGCCGGCGACTTCCAGGGCAACATCCCCGACGGGAAGCTGTGCAGCGCCGGCGACGCGCAGGGCGGCCTGGCCACCTCGCTCGACAACCCGGGCCCGTGGACCCCGACGGACGTCGGCAACGACTTCAGCGTCCACCTGTACGACACGGCCAGCCACGGCGCCGACTACTTCCAGGTGTACGTGACCGAGCAGGGCTTCGACCCGACCACCGACGCCCTGGGCTGGGGCGACCTGGAGCTGGTCGCGGAGACCGGCAGCTACCCGCCGGCCTCGGACATCACCTTCGACGTGAGCGCCCCGGGCCGCACCGGGCACCACATCGTCTACACCATCTGGCAGGCCTCGCACCTGGACCAGACGTACTTCATCTGCAGCGACGTCAACTTCTCCTGAGCCGCCCCGGGTTGACCGCACCGCCGACGCCGCCCACCGGGCCCCTCGCCCGGTGGGCGGCGTCCCCACCCCGCGGTCCGAACCGGCCGGGCTACGCCCCGCCCCAGACGACGTTGACCAGCGCCATCAGCAGCACCGCCACCAGCCCCACCCCCTGCAGGGCATTCCCCCAACCCGGCATCGGCTCGCCCCGCTTGAGTGCCGACCGCCGCGCGCCGAAGGCCAGCGGCAAGGTGAGCACGACCACGGCCGCGCACAGCAGGGTCAACCAGTCCGCCTGCACCGCGGTCATCGCGGGCCTCCCTCCGTCGATGGCGAGGCCCATCCTCCGCGCCCGCCCCGGGACCCCTCCCGCCGGCGCGACGGCCCACCGCTCCGCGCCGGTTCCCCGTCGGCTCGTCCAGGTTCCCCGTCGGCTCCGTCCCGGTTCGGCACCGGCTCCGTCCCGGTTCCGCACCGGCCGCGTCCCCGACCTCGACGCCGGCGCGGTGGTGCCGGTGGCCGGTCATAGGATCTGCCGCGGAGCCAGGCGGCGGCGCACGCCCCGCCGCGGCGCGGCACCCGCCGGCGGACGCCGCGCGGCGGGCCACCCGTGGGGCTCCCGCCACCAGGGAGGAACACCGGCATGAGCAGGGCACTGACCATGAAGGGCACGCGGCACGACAGCCGGGTCGTCCTCCCGGAGGGCGCGCCCCAACCGCTGCGCTGGCAGGTCGAGTTCACCGACGATTCGGGGACGACGCGGACGGTCGGCTACCCGGAGCGCCTGCTGCCGCCGGGCGGCGTCCCCGCCTACCTGGCCGCCCGCGGGAGCGGGGCCAGGTCCTTCGTCCTGTGGGCCGACCAGGACCGCGGGGAACGGCTGCTGACCCTGGTGACCACCTCGGCCGCCGGTGGCGTCGCCACCTACCAGGTGCTGGGGCCACGGGGCGAGGTGCTCGGCACGTTCGTCCGGGCGAAGGCGCTGCGCGGCCGGGGCATCAGGACCCACTGGACGGTGACCCCGGCCGGCGGCCCCTCGGCGGTGGGCTTCAAGGGGCGGATCCTCTGGTGGTGCGTGTGGTGGCCGCTGATGCCGGTGCAGGCGCTCGTCGTCGTGGCCAGTCTGCTCTCCGGCGGCGGCGATGTCGCCCGCGGGCCACGCCGCGTCATCTGGCGCGCGGCCGGGAAGTCCCCCCTGGAGTTCCGGTCCGGCGGCGACCGGCTGCTGCTGCACGCCCCCGAGTGGGACTGGCGCCTCGGCGCCGCCCTGGCGGTCCTGCTGCGCTCCTACGAGAGCTGGGTCGGCGTCTCCTGGGACGCCGACAAGAAGTAACGGCCGCCCGGGGCCGGCCGGTTACGCTGCCGGCGTGGACCACCCCGCCCGGCAGTACTACAACCCCCGCCTCACCGCGGCCGAGGAACGCGACCTGCTGCGGTGCAACTACCTGCTGCTGCAGGCCGGTCAGGCGGCGCTGGGGCTGATCGGACCTGACCTGCTCGGCATCGCGGTCGAGCCCCGACCCGGCGCCGTCGTCCTGCACTTCGCCGTCGCCGCGTACTCCGCCGAGCTGGCGGAGGACCTCGACGACCTGGTCTCCGAACTCTCGGTGTGCCTGGCCGGCGGCCCCGAGCGGGACTCCGAGATCATCGCCGCACCGCACCTCGGCCCCCCGGACCCCTCCTGGCCCGGCCACCGACACGCGCCGCTCTACCTCGCCAAGTCACCGCCCCGATGACGGAGCGGGAGGAGCTGGCCGGTCACCCGCCGCGCCGCCCTCGCCCGTCCGCGTCAGCGACGGCGTCACGCGCCGGCTCAGCGCACCAGGACGAGGCCGCAACTGTAGGCGCGGGCATGGCCGATCCCCCTGGTCAGCGCGGCGACGAAGACCGCCGGGTCGGTGACCGTGAGGGTGCCCTTGATCTCCGCGCGGGCGATGCGCAGCCCCTTGTGCGGTGCCGTGCTGGAGACCTTGGGGAGCATCCGGAAAGCCAGCCGCTCCGGGTCGGCGTCGGCGCCGATGCGTGGCACCCCGTCCGGTGCGACGGCCGGTTCACCGGCCGGCTGGAGGCGGCGGACGAACCAGGCCTTCACATGCTCGGGGCGGGTGTGGGCGACCCGTGTCCCACGGGTCCTGGGCGGGGAGCCGGGGGCCGGCGGGCGGCTGCGCACCGGGTTGACCACCGTGCGGAAGTCGACCCGGTCGCCGATTCGGAAGGCGCGGTCGACGGTCAGGATCCGCGGCTCCTCGGCGAGCGCCTGCCGGGGGAGCCGGCCCCAGTCGCTGGGGACGCTGGACTGCACGACGAGCGACAGCTGTGCCTGCCGCAGGTCGATGGTCCACGTCGAGAGGACGCCCATCTGGGCCCGGGCGTCGGGACTGCCGTCGTCCACCCAGCCGGGGAAGCCGCTCATGACGGTCCGATGCATGTCCTGGGCGTCGATCAGGGACTTCGCGGCGAGGGGGTGCCGGGCGTCCAGGGCGAGCAGGGCCTGCGTGGTGACGAACCTGCTCGTTCTTCCGGAGGTCGGGGCGGGGGTGTTCACAGGATGATGTCCCAGTCGCTGGCGTGCGGGGCGATGGTGATGCGGTGGCGGGTCTCCCACCGTGGGCCGTGGACCGGCCCGTCAGCGTCGAACCGCACGGGCTGGTCGTGGACGGGGCCGACGCCCGGCAGCGGCCGCGGGCTCTCGATCCACGCGTACGGGCGGGTCCCGGTCGGCGGCGCGGCCTCGCCTTCGGCGGGGAGCAGGGCGCTGGCCGTGAAAACCTCCGACAGGGTGCCGGGGACGACGCCGAGGGTCAACTGGCCCGTCGGCGGGCAGGACTTGCGGCCGAGCCAGAGGAGGCGCCGAGGATGTTCCAGGGCGTGCCCGACGCGTTCCAGCAGCGCGGGCTCGGTGTGCTGGAGGCCGACGAGGAACGCGGCGTCGGCGAGGTACCAGCGCTCGGTGATCATGGCGTTGCGGCGGATCTCGCCGGAGACGAGGGCGCCGGAGACCGGGTCGGCCGCGACCTTCTTCGGCGCCCCGTACCAGCCGTCCAGGGTCCGGCGGCCGAACGGCCCGGCGGCCCGGTCGGACGCGGACGCGGCCGCGTCCGGCTCGACGGCCGCCGCCCGGCGGTGGTCGGTCACCAGGTCACGGGGGCGCAGCGGGTAGGAGCCGCCGCCGACGGTGTGGTAGTCGCGCAGCGGGGTGCCGGGGTGGTCGGCCCGCACGCCGAAGAGCACGGCGGCGAGCTCACCGAGCGGCTCGGCCCGGTCCAGGCCGAGAGCGGCGGCGCACAGCCCGACCACCCCGGACTTGGTGGGCCGCGAGTGGCTGTCCCGGCGGGCGAACCGGCTGGTCAGCCCCCAGGACTGCAGCGGCCCGGCCAGCCGGACCAGCAGCACGTGCGGCTGGCTCATGGGGTGAGGTCCTCGGCGCTCTCCACCACCGTCGCGGCCAGTGTGGTGGTGCCCGCGAGGAGTTCGTCGATCTGGGGGTCGTAGGTGAGGATCCGCGCGGTGCGCAGGTCCGCGCGCCGCCTGCTGACGAAGGCGTGGTGACGCAGCAGCCGGCGTACCGCGGCCGGCCCGGCCGGGCCGTCCCCGCCGGCGCTCTCGGGGGCCTCGTCCACGGGGCGCTGGAAGGCCGCCGCGTAGTTGTAGGGGCGCTCGCCCTCGAACGCGAGCACCAGGGCGGGGAGCGAGCCAGTGGAGGCGGTGGAGTTCTTCTTGGCCTCCGGGAACGCCTCCACGAAGGCGTTGACGAACTCCTTCTCCGCGTCGCGGGCGGCCTCCTCGGCCTCCGCCTCCGTCATGCCCGCCACCCGGAGGTTGGCGCGCAGTTGCCAGCGGTCGAGCACCGCGTGTCGGTAGAAGGTGCCGGAGATCAGGGACTGGTACCCGGTCATGCCTGCCCCGGCGTCGTCCGCCGCGTCGAGAAAGCTCAGGGCGTTCCGCTTCCGGTCCAGCTTCGCGTCGTCGGCCGCCGCGTAGAAGTCGTCGATCTGTTCCGCTTCGTGCACGGTGAAGGCGTGGCTGCTCTGGACCGCTCCGTCGACGTTCGGCGAGTCAGGGACCTCGGCCAGGAACCGTCCGTAGAGGGCGATGTCCACGGCGTCACGCGGGGCGATCGCGAGCAGCACCGCGTCCCGGGTCGCCTTGGGGAGCGGCGGCAGCTTGGCGGCGGACCCCGGGCCGCTCTCCTCCTCCGCCGGCGGCGTCTCGGCCTTCTTCTTGGCGCCCCGGCGTGACTTCTTCGCGGTCTCCGCCTGCACGAGGAGGTACTCCTCACGCCAGGCCCTGAGTTCGTCGGCGTGCGCGGCGATGTGTGTGGCGATCCGCTCGCCCGCGTCGGCGGGCGCGAAGATCAGCACCTTCGTCAGGTTGGCCACGGTCTTCTTGGCCGGGTCGCCGAACTTCAGGCCGCTGGCCTCGATGACCGCCCGGGCGGTGACGACGGCCTCCTCCTTCTCCCAGCCGTGCGCGGACTCCAGCTCCCGGCCGGCGAGCAGCGCCCACTCCCGCGTCCTGATGCCCATGCTCCGCCCCCTGAGCGCGCCGAGGCCCGCGTTGGCACGGTCGCGGGCGTACACCCGCTCGGCCCGCCGGCGCGCCTGGCTGGTGATCATGTGCCGCTCGGCCCCACCGTAGACAAGGCTCTTGGGCTGGCCGTTCTCGTCCCGCACCGGCAGGACCGCGACGAGGGTCTCTAGAAGGTGCAGGGAGAGGAACTGACTTCGGGGGGCCTCGGTCACGTGCTCGCGTCCTTCCGCGTCGTCTGCTTGCTCGTTGCTGTCTGGCTCACCGTCACCGGGGTGTGGAACTCGACCGACCACCGGTAGGCGACCCGCTCCCTGCGGTCGTGCCAACGGATCAGGTCCTCGGTCAGCTGGGTCCAGGAGGGCGGCGCCTGTTCACAGGAGCGAAGCCGGGTGATGGCGTGTTGGAGGTGGCGCCAGGGGACGCGGCGGCTGGCGACGACGCGGTCCAGGAGCCGTTGCGCCCCCGGGTTCTCCGGGCCGCGGGCGGTGCCGTCGCCGATCCGGCGGGCCGCGGCGCCGAAGCTGCCGTGTCCGAACGAGGGGGCCGGGCGGCCCTGGTGGTAGATCGCGAACAGGAAGGCCATCCGCTCGAACAGCTCGCGATGGGCGTCGCCGCCGTACCAGCCGGCCCTGATGTGGGCGTTGGTCGGGTTCCTGGCGCGCCGCAGGTCGGCGAGGGTGCCGTATTCGCGGTTACGCACCAGCGTGGTCAACCAGGTGGTGAGGGCCGCGCTGTCGTGCGGGACGGCGTCGCGGGGGACGGCGTCACCGGGATGGTTGTCCTCAGTCATGGGCGATCTCCCCTCGGAGTTCGGGGACCTTCTGGTGGTTCATGTCCTTCTCGAACCGCTGCTCGGCCCGTGCGCGGGCGCGGTGGCCCCGGTCGTTGGGCGGCAGCGAGTCGAGGCAGTTGCCGAGATGGGTGCGGGCCGACGCCAACAGGGTGCGCGCGTACTCGATGAGCGGCTCCGACACCGGGTCGTCGTCGTCGAAGGCCCCGCGTTCGACCACCTCGTCCAGCAGCTCGTAGAACGGCTGGGCCGCGGCGGGCCAGAACGTCCAACGGGCGTCGAAGCGGGCCACCTTGCCGCCCTCGTCGGTGGCGTGGGCGGCCGGGTAGACGATCTCCGCCGCCACGATGGCGGCGCGCTTCAGGCTGTCCGCCACGTGCTCGGCGACGACCGAACCACGGTAGGACGCGTGGTGCAGGTGCCGGGCCAGGCCCGGCGCGTAGGGGTAGGTGCCCTGCGTCCAGGCGACCGGCAGGGACTTGTTGGCGAGCAGCCCCACCGCCCACATCTGGTACGGGGCGCCCGGGCCCCGTCGCGTGTAGGGCAGGGAGCGGAGCCGCGCGTAGAGGCCCGAACCGGCCTCCCGCACCGCCCCGTACAGCGCGTGCGCGTCCTGCCAGAGTGCCCGGGTGTGCGAGGGCCACAGCGGCTTCGACAGGCCGTTGGTGGTCTGCCGGAACACCGCGTCCTGCAGGTGGCGTTCCGGATCGAGCGCGAGGACCTCACCTGCTCCGATCAGGACCCGGTCGACGACGAGTTGGCCACCCGGCGCGCGCTTCGGCCGCAGCGCGATCGAGCGGCCGAGCGCGCTGTGCAGATCCGCCGCGTCCCTGGGCGCCCTGGGCTTGGCCTTCGCCTCGAACGTGCGGCGCTCGATCCCCGCCGTGGTCCACGAGGTGTTGAGCGGACCGCTCGGGCCCTCGGGCGGATAGAGGTTGAGGCGCAGCGTCTCGCCGAGGGTGCGCCCGAGGGCGACCACCCGCACCCGCCCGAGCAGCCGGCCGGCGGACAGGTTGGTCACGCTCGCCCCCAGCCTCTCCCCCGACATGCGGGCCCGACCGGACGGCGCGTACACGTGCTGCGTCAGCATGGCGCGGAACGCGTCGGCCGCGGGCAGCGGGTCGTCACGCTCCAGATGGTGGTGGTCGAAGAGCTGGCTGTAGTCCCCGGTGTGCTCGATGACCAACTGGGCCGTGCCGGTGCCGTGTGCGTCGAGGTCCTGCCTGAGCAGGGCGTTCTGCCCGAGCGGGAACTCGGGGTGGAACAGGTCCCACGCGTCGGCCGGCTGCGCAGCCAACCACTCGGCGGCGGAGTCGAGTGCACGCGCCTCGGTGATCCAGGTCCGCCACTCGTCGGCGTCCGCGGGACAGGTGCCCGAGGCGAAGCAGATGGCCAACAGGAACTCGATGACGGCGACCGTCTCGCCCGGCGTGGCACACGAGATGGCACTCAGCCGGTCGGCCTCGGCGAAGACGGCCCGCAGGGAGTGGTGGGCCGTGGCGCCGTCGAGCGCCACGGTGGGAATACAGGGCTGGGACCTGGGGTCCCAGCTCGGACGCCCCAGGACACGTTCACGGGTGGGTACTTCGGGCAATGCCTGACTACCGCTTTCTGAACCAGGCCAGCAGGACACGGCGGTGACGTTCCGGAACGATAAGAACGCTAACAGTTGTGCCGACCTCGCGAGGCGGATTCGAGATGATCAGCCACCGCCTCCGGATCCGGAGGCGGTGCCCGCACACCCCCGCGCACGCGGGGAGAATCCCAAACGGAGCCACGGAGGCTGTCGACGGGCCATCCCGCCGGGTCGCGGGACATCTGTTGATCGCGCGGCGGCGCGTGATCAGAGCCGGGGCTTCAGCTCTAGGCCGGAGCCACAACAACTCATATGCTGGAGGGTTGCCGACGCGTTCGGCAACCTCGGCAGAATTGGCGGCTCGAACACGTCAACTAACCGTCGGGTTCCGCACCGCCGACACGGGGCGGAACCCGACGAGACAGCCGGGGCCGGCGGTCGTTCTTGGTGGCAATCACGCCAAGAACGGCCGCCTACCGGACCAGGTCCAGCGCCTCGGCCACCACTGCGGACGTTACTGCGGCAACGAAGGCAAGCACGAGCTCACTTCGATGCCGCCGCAGCCAGCTACGCAGGCTACGCATCATCACCTCCCGTATCGACATCCCCCGCCCCAACCCAACTGGCTGAGATGAAGGGCACCGATGCGGGGCCGATGCGGTCCGCACGCCCGATTCTGGCACCAATGCGTCACGGGTGGCCGCCAGTTGCCGTCCGTAGATCAGTTCGCTATACGCCACCGGCGCCACCGATACTGTCGAGTTCACTTCGGGTTCAGCGGAGCCACCGAAGCCGTCGACTTCCCCACTAACCCGAGCGGCGGCGCCTGATCAGGATGGTGAGGGTGGAGCGCGCGTCCCGACGGCGTTCCGCCGTGGGGGCCAGGACCGAGGTCAGGGCGACGACGGCCAGGGTCCCTCCGTAGAGGAGGCCGGCGGCGGCCGTCAGGGCGGCTACGTTGTCGAGGAGTTGGGGAAGCTGCGACACGGGAAACCTTCCGTCGGAGGGCCCCGGGGGGCGACCTCTCGGTTGATGGCCTCAGCTTCGGAGCCTGGGAGGGTGTGCAGCGACGGGCTTCGGGACAAAACGCGGATGTGCCCAGGTCACCTGCCCCTTACCTGACGTTGAAGGCCGAGGCGTGATCAACAGGAGCGTGATGACGGACCATGACGGCGGAGCGGCCCGCCGGCGACTCGGCTCGATGGTGCGGGGGCTGATGGAGCGGACGGGGCTCGGCCTGCGCCCGACCATCCGGAAGTGCGCGGAACACCACCTGACCTTGGGCACCCTCAGGAACTGGCAGGCCGGCACCACGGCCCCCGCCGCCACCGAGGAGTCGGAGACGACCTTCTGGGGCCTGATCAGCACGCTGCAGGCCATGCTCGAACACCCGCCGCACAGCAACGCCGAGTGGGAGGCGGCGCTCCGGGCGGCGCAGCACGAGGCGGTCGAGGAGAAACGGGCCCGGCAGGAGTTCTCACCACGTCAGGACCCCTCCAACTCCTTTGTGCGGGCCCACCTTCCGGTGTTGCGCCCCCGGGGCGGTCTCGTGGGGCGGAAGGCGGAGCGGGACGCCCTGCACGCGTTCGTTCGGGCCGAGGATGCCGATGATCCGTGGGCGGCCGGGTATCTGTGTTGGGAGGCCGCGCTTCCGGTCGGGAAGACCGCGCTGCTCGCTGACTACGTGAAGCGGCCGTCGCCGGACGTCGACGTGCTGAACTTCTTCGTGTCCGCGGCCCGTGGCACCCACCACCGGGCGGCCTTCAGCGCCGAGTTGGGCCGGCAGGCCAGGGCCTTCCTGCACCGGAACGCGAAATCCGTTCCCGACCCCGGGACGCCGGAGGCGTTCGCCGAGCTGCTCACCCTGGCCGCGGCCAAGGCCGCGGGGCGGGGGCGCCGGCTGCTGCTCGTGGTCGACGGCCTCGACGAGGACGCGGCCTGGTCCGCGCCGGCCGGCAGCATCGCGGCGCTGCTGCCCGTCCGCCCCGTCGCCAACCTGCGGGTTGTTCTCTCCCTGCGCGCGGCCGCGCCCCTGCCCGCCGAGCTACCGGCCGAGCACCCGCTGCGGCGTCAGGAGTGCTTGCGTGCCCTCGGGGCCGGCTCCCCGGAACGGGCGGTCCGGATCGAGCGCGAGGCAGCGGCGCGGGCGGACCGGCTCCGCTCGGACGACCGGGGCCGGCGGGTGGTGGAGCTGCTCGCGGTGGCCGGCGGCGGCCTGCGGGTGCCGGAACTGGCCGAGCTGACCGGCGTGGACGCGCCCCACATCGAGGGCCTCCTGCGCGGCGCGGACGGGCGTTGCCTGGTACTCGGGGACCCCGGGCTGGGGAGCTACGGCCTGAGCCATGACGGCATCGCGGAGTCGGTCCGCCGGGCGATCGGCCCGACCGAAGTGGGCCGCCAGGCTGCTCTGTTGCACGCCTGGGCCGACCGTTGGCGGGCCGCGGGGTGGCCCGAGGGAACGCCCCGCTACCTGCTCGTGGAGTATCTCCGGTTGCTGCCCGAAGGCGACCGGCGCACGGGGTACGTGCTGGATCCGGGCCGCCAGCTGCGCCTTGCCGCCACCGCCGGCTTCGACCTGGCCCTCGCCCAACTGGACTTGCTGAGCGCCACGTTCGACCCGGCCGACGACAGCCCGGCCGGCCTCGCCCTGGCGGCCCGGCACGCCGTCTCCCGTACCCTGCTCCTGGCGCGGGCCCCGCACGTTCCGCTCGCTGCTCCCGCGCTCCTCGCCCGACTCGGCGACATGGACCGGGCCCTCGCGCTGGCCCGGTCCGCGCCGGCCCCGGTGGCGCGGGCGGCTCGACTGGCCCATATCGCGGTGGAGTTGGCCCGCCACGGCCTCCCGAGGGCCAGCCAGGTCGCCGAGGAGGCGGCCGGGTGCGTCGACGGCTCGGGTTGGACGCGGCCCCGTTCCGCCGCGGAGACGGACGCCCTGGCTGAGGTTGCCGAGGCCGCCCGTCTGCTCCTCGACGAGAACGCGACCGAAGCCGCGCGGGCCTTGCTGAGGTGCGTGGTCGTGAGCGGGTCGGCCGACGTCGAGACCCTGATCGCGGCGGTCCACCTCCTCGGTGACTCCGACAAGCGGGTGGCGAAGGCGGTGCGGGACCGGATCGACGCGCTCAGCGCGGGCGACCTCAGGGCCCGGGTCGACGCGGTGGACATCCTCGCGGTGATCGTCGCCCGGTGCCCCGCCCTGGGCCCAAAGGCCAGCGACGCGATTGCCACGATCTGCGCCGAACTGGAGCCGAGCGACGGCCTGTTGGCCGTGGACATCCTGGCGCTGGGCGCCTCGGCGTTGGCGAAGCGCCGGTGGAAGGCGGCGTCCGGGCTGGCGCGGGCCGCGCTGGAGCGGCTGTCCGGCGCGCTGGCCGCACCGGCCGAGCTGTCCCCCGAGGACCAGGCGCACCTGCGCCGGGAGCTCGCCGCGACGCTGGCGCGCGTGGTGCGGGCGGTGGCCGACGTGGAGCTGAACCCGCGCACCCTCGACGAACTGCGCGAGCTACTGACGCCGCACCGGGAGGAGTGGCGGGTCGGGCTCCTCGACGACGACCTGGCCGAACGTGCCGAGGCGGGCATCGCGGCGGGCGCGGAGCGCCTCGGCGTCGAGGCCGCCACCCGCGACGAGGCGGAGTGGGAACAGCGGCAGGCACGCCGGCGGGTGAAGGACGCGGAAAGCCGAGCGCTGGCGCGCCAGCGGAAGAAACTGCCCCCCGTTGTCCCGCGGTCGCGGAAGAGGCCGCCCGCACCACGGACGGCGTCCCCGGCCCCGGCCGAAGATGGCCAGCCGGCGCACCTGCGGCTGGTGGCGCGGGCGGAACGGCGGCTGCGGCACGGTGACCCGCCGCGCTGCCGCGCCCTGCTGGAGGCGGCTCTCCGCCATGTGCCGGTGTCGGCCGTCGACGCGGGCGAGGACTGGGCACCGGCTCTCGTCCAGGCACTCGGCGCGGCGGGTGAGGCGGCCGAGGCGACCCGGCTGGTCTCAGGGCACCTTGAGGCGCCCGTCCGCGCGCGACTACTGGCGGCGCTGTCGCTGGGCTGCGCGCTGGGCGGGCGCGACGCGGCCGCGGCGAGCCACGCGCAGGAGGCGGCGCGCCTCGCCACCGGCGTGCCCGATCCGGTACTGCGGGGCGTGGTGGCGCAGGCGTTGGCCCACGCCGGGGACGCGACGGCCGCCGTGCGGCTGGCCCGGCACCGGGACCCCGGGGACGGCGTGCCCACCAGCCAACTCCGCGGGCAGATCCGGCAGTCCCTGACCGCCGTCGCGGCCGGCCTGGCCCGCCGGGCCCCGGAGGCGGCGGCCCAGGTGGTCGATCCGCTGCTGACACAGCTGAGTCTGCGCGTCGGCACCGGCAGTCCGGTCAACCCGCTGCCCCGGCTGGCTGCCCTGGTGCTCGCCGTTCCCGACCGCCCGGAGTCTGGCTCGATGTCGGGCTCCGAGTTGCGGGAGGTGCTGCGGCACGCCACCGGCTTCGTCACCGAACCGCCCCAGCAACGGCCCGTGCCGGCGGCGCTGGTGCTCGCCCTGTTGGGGCGGTTCGAGGCCTACCCGGAGCTGTCCCCCGGAGCCGACCTGATGAGCGACTGGCTGCGGACCCTCGACCCGGCGCGGGTGCCGCACGCCGCGCTCGCCGTCCTGCGAGCCGTGGAGGGGGAGACCGCCGAGGCGCTGCGCGTCGTTGAGGCGGCGCCGACCCGTGCCGAGCGCGCCACGGCCCGGGCCGCCGTCGCCAGCCAACTGGCGGGCGTCCCCGTCACGCTCGCCGCCGACCCCGACGCGGACGACGCTCTCGTTCGCCTCTGCCTGGCGCTCGCGTGCGCCGCTGGCGCCAGCGCGGCCCCCGACGAGGCGACGGCCCGGTCGCTGACGCGGCGGCTGCTAGCCGACGACGAGTGGCGGCGAGCGATCCCGCTACTCCCTCGACTGGCCCCCGACGCGCTGGCCCCCCTCGGCGAAGCCACCCGGGCCTTCCACACGCCCCTCACCACCGACCCACCCACCTCGGTCTCGCCCCCGGTCAGTTGAACGCGCGCAGGACCGCCCGGACCGCGGCCGTGATGGCTCGGCCGATCCACTCGAACGCGCCGCCGGCGACCGCCATGTCGGCGCCGGTCGTGGCCACCTCCTCGCGGTCGATCTTGGTCCGGCACTGGGGGCACGATCGGGGCCAACGGCGTTTCCGCCCACCGCACTTCTTGCATATCGCCATGGCCTCATTCTGGCCTGCTGCCGACCCGGCGCCGGCCGCGACCCGGCCGGGGCGACGACCCGGATCGGGGAACGGTCGATGGCATCGCCGAATCCCCGCCTGCTCCGCCACCGCCCGCCGACCCCCTAGGTTTTCCCCAGCACAAACCGCCCGAAAGCGAGGGAAGGTGGTGGAGATGTCCCTGTGGGCATCCACCGACGGGACCGCTGCGAAGCCGCGCACGTTGGCGGAGAAGTTGCGCTGGGCGCGGGACGCGGGCACGGCGCCCGGGCAGCGCCCGCCCTCCTACGAGGCGCTCGCCGGGCGTGTCGCGGAGGCCACCGGGGTGCGGATCTCGGGGGCCCACCTGCGGGAGCTGGCCACCGGCCGGGCCACCGCCCCGGCGCCGCACCAGCTCCGCGCGCTGGCCGACTACTTCGCCCTGCCGGTCGACTACCTGGCGAACGACGCCCCGGACGCCGCCACCGAAACCGGCCTCGACGCCGGCCTCGGCCTCGGCACCGCCACCCGCGCCGGCACCGCCACCGCCACCGCCACCGAAGCCGGCCTCCTTGCCGACGTCGATGCCGACGCCGGTGCCCGCGTCGGCAAGGAGGCCGCCCCGGACGCCGCCGGGCCGGAACGGGGGGCGCCCGGGCCGGCGTTGGCCGCGCTGCCCGGGCCGCACGGCGTCCGAGAGGTCCGGCTCCGGGAGCCGGCCGACGAGCGGGCCGACCCGGACACCCTCCGCCGCGTCCTGCGCGGGCTGCGCCTGCTGCCCGACCCGGACGGGCACGGGCCGGCCGCCGCCCCGCCGCCAGGCGGGCCGGACGCGGAGCGCCGACGCCTGCTGGCGGAGGTCGCGGCCGAACCCGGGCTGCTGGACGCGCTGTCGGACGCGGAGACCCGGGCGATCACCGCCGAGGTGGGCGCGTTGTCGGCGGAGAGCAGGTCAACGCTGCTGCCGTTGATCACTCGTCTGCGGGAAATCGAAGCACGCGGCGAGTGACCGCGCCCCGGGGGCGGTCACTCTTCGACCGGATCCGGCTCGGCGTGCTCCGGTTCTTCGAACGGTTCGACCGGGACGGGCACCTCCACCACCTCCGGCTCGGGCGGGGTCGGGTGCACGGTGTCGGCCGGCATGGTCGGCGGCGCGGGGTCGGCCGGCGTCCAGGGCGGGCCGACGAGCACGAGGACCGCCGAGACCGCGACCGCCCCGGCCGCGGCGAGCGCCGCCCGACGGCGGCGGATGCGGCGGCCGCCGGCGACGGCCGCGTCGGCGAGGCTGGGCAGCGGAGGCTCCGGCCGGGCCGTGAGGACCGCCTGGAAGGCGGCGTGCAGGGCGTCTTCCCCCTCGTGGTCCTCCATGGATGTTCTCACCGCTGCCCCACCCCCTCGTCGGCCAGGTTCTCGACGACCTCGCGCAGCCGGGCGAGCCCGCGGGCGCTCTGGCTCTTGACCGTGCCCGGGCTCACCCGCAGCGCCCGCGCGGTCTGTTCCACCGTCCAGTCCTCCCAGAACCGCAGCACCAGCACCGCACGGTAGCGGGGCGGCAGCTCCAACAGGGCCTCCTGCATCATCAGTCGCAACTCCGGAGTGGCCGGCACGGTGGACGGCAGATCGGGTGGCTCACCGACCGGCTCCTCGCGCCAGCCGCCCTTGCGCCGTTGGTCGATGAAGGTGCGGGTGAGGATGGTGCGCGCGTAGGCCTCCACGTTGCCGTCCCGTCTGACCCGGCCCCAGGCCGCGTAGAGCTTCATCAGGGCCGTCTGGGTCAGGTCCTGGGCCTGGTGCCAGTCCCCGCACAGCAGGTAGGCGCTGCGTCGGAGTTGCGCCTGCCGCGCCTCGGCGAACTCCCGGAACTCCCGCTCCCGGATCGCTTCTCTCACTCTCGCCGACCTTCCCTTCGCGCACCACCCCGCCTTGAGACATACGTGGGGCGGCGCTGTTGGGTTGCATCGCCCGGCGGGACATTCTCGTTCACCGCGCCGTGCAACCGACGCGCGGCGGCTTCCGTACTCCACTCACACGAGGGCCCACCGATCGGCGGGCCCGTGCACTGTGACAGGGGAAGACCGTTGTCGAAACACCGCAGGATCTCGCTGGGCCGCCGCCGGATGTACAGCCTCGCCGCCGGAACCGTCCTGGCCGCGGCGGGCACGGCCGGCGTGGCCACCGCCGCCAACACCGGCCAGCAGGGGGAGGTCTCGACCCCCGTGCCCGTCGAGGAGATCTCCACCCCCGTCCCCGTGGAGGTCCCGACCCCGGTGCCGGCCGAAGAGGTCTCGGTGCCGGTGCCTGTTGAGGAGGTCGCCGTCCCGGAGCCGGCCGAGGAGGTCTCGGTCCCGACCCCGGTTCCGGCCCCCGCCGAGGAGGTCTCGGTGCCGGTCCCTGTCGAGGAGGTCGCCGTCCCGGAGCCGGCCGAGGAGGTCTCGGTCCCGACCCCGGTTCCGGCCCCCGCCGAGGAGGTCTCGGTGCCGGTCCCGGTCGAGGAGATCGCCGTCCCGGCCCCCGTTTGGGACTGAGCGGCGCCGAGCGGGGCAAGGCGGTGGGCTGACCCGCCGACCGGGCACGTCGCGTCAGGGGCCGGCCCGCCGCCCGGCCCCTGACGCGGGGCTCGTGGTGTGGCGGCGGGCGGCGGGGCGGCCGCGGCCCGGTGGGCGCGGGTGGCACCGGCCACGATCCCCCGCTCCGGACCGCGGACGCTCCGAATCCCCTGACGGCCCCCGGGCGACTGCCGGGCCGTCGCCGCGCGGAGACGGCGGGCGGCGCCGGCTCAGCGCGACATCGGGATCGTGATCCCCCCGGGGCAGCGATCACACTTCGGCAGATAGGGATTGTCGGCGGCCTCGTGCGCGCACTCCACGCACAGCAATCGGCCGCACTCGGTGCAGATCAGAGCGATACCGATCAGTGCGCCGCCGTGGGAGACCGTCACGGACGACGGGGACTGGAGCCTGACGTCGAGCGCCGCCGCACAACGGCCACAGGCCACCGTGTCGCCGTCGGTCAGCCCGTGGTCGAGCCACGGCCGGTGTCCGGCCCGAGCCGCGGGCCGACCGGGCGACCCACCGGACCGCGTGGACCCCCCGGACCGCGTGGCCGGCGCGACGCGCCGCTTCCGCCGGAACAGAGCCATGCTGCCCCCCTCCTGATCGAGGACCCAGTCCACCAGAACCGGCCGGGACCGGTCCCGGCCCCGCCGCCGGGCCGGCCTGGTTCACGCCATGGCGGCGCGGCGCAGGGTGAACCAGAACGTCGGGACCGGGTTCGTTCCCGGCGTGACGTCGACCAGCCGCCAACCGGCGAACCGCGCCTCGAGTTCGTCGGCGGTGACGCCGGAGATCGGGTCGTCGAACGCCTCCGGGCCGTACCCGAACATCAGCAGCGTCGCGCCGGGGGCGGCCCGCCTGGTGAGACCGGCGGCGTACGCGTCGCGGCGGTGCGGCGGGATCCCGCAGTAGCAGCTCAGGTCGAAGAACAGCTCGTAGGGGCCGGGCACGCCCACCTCGTCGAGCCGGGTGGCGTCCCCGCACAGCACCGTGACGTCCACGCCGGCCGCGGCGGCCTTCTCCCTCGCCTGCCGGACCGCGCGGTCGACCAGGTCGACGGCCGCCACCCGCCAGCCGTGCCGGGCCAGGTACACCGCGTTGGTGCCGGTGCCGCAGCCGAGTTCGAGCGCCCGGCCCGGCGGCAGCCCGTCGGGCCCGGCCACCATGGCCACCAGCTCGGGCGGCGTGACGCCGCTGTCCCACGGCGGCCGACCCGCCCGGTAGTAGTCCTCCAACTCACGGCGCACGGCCGCCTCCTGGTCCAGTTCCACGGCCGTCCTGGGCTCACTCATCGCCACCCCTCCAAGAAACTAGAGTCCGTCTCTAGTGACTGACTCTAGAGATAGACTCCCGACATGGACGAGGTCAAGGGTTCCGCCGGACAGCACGCCAAACGCCCCGACAAACGGGCCGAACGCGCCCGGCGCACCCGCGAGAGGATCGTCACGGCGGCACGGGACCTGTTCGTGGCGCGGGGGTACGGGGCGACCAGCCTCCAGGAGGTCGCGGACCGGGCCGGCGTGGCCGTCCAGACCGTGTACTTCGTCTTCCGCAACAAGCGCGCGCTGTTCAAGGACGTCGTCGACACGTCCATCGCGGGCGACGCCGAGCCGGTGGCCACGATGGACCGCGACTGGTTCCGGACGGCGTGCGCCGAGCCCACCGCCGCCGGTCAACTCCGGGCCCACGTAAGGGGGGTGCGCGACATCCTCGGCCGAGTGGCCCCGATCATGCCGCTGATCGCGGCCGCCGCCGCCACCGACCCGGAGATCGCCGCCGAGTGGCCCACCGACCCCGACCCCCGCTACACCGTCCAACACGCCGCGGCACAGGCCCTGACCGGCAAGCCGGACGTCCGCCCCGACATCGACACCACCCGGGCGGCCGACCTGCTGTACGGGCTGCTCAGCCCGGAGCTGTACCTGGTCCTCGTCCGCGACCGCGGCTGGTCCCCCGACACCTGGGAAGCCTGGGCCCGCACCACCCTGACCACCCAACTCTGCACCCCCGACCCGTAACGCCGGCGGCCTCGCGGCCCGTTGCCGAACGACGGACGAGCGAGCACGCCCGCACCCCTCTACGACACACCCCCTTCACACTCGGTGGCAACTGGCCACAGAATGGGCACGAACGGCCAACGAGCGCCGCGGCACGGGTGACTCGGACACGGGGGGTGCCGCGTTGGGAACGGGCCGGCGGCCCATCGACCCCGCGCACTGCCTGACCGGTCGACACATTCCGCTCGACTACCTGTCAGGCAGCCGGGACGGACCTATCCGGTCACCCTGCGCATGATTCTCCGCGACTCCCGGGTGACAGTGGCACTGTGGCCGCCGGCCCTCACCTTCGCCGCGATCGTCTACTCACCGCTGGTCGCCGCCGGCATGGTCGGCGTCGCCCTCCTCGTGTTCCTCCTGGCGATCCGCTTCCGGCACCGGCGCGGCCATCAGCGACGCTGCACCGCCCTGGGAGCCCTGGCCATCGTCCTCAGCTTCGAATGGCTCTAGACGCTCGCGCCTGTGACACGAAACGGCCCTGACCCGCCCGTCACCGGGATCCGCCCGTGCGGCCGGGACTTCAGGCCGTGGACTCGCTCAGCGCGGTGTACGCCGCCTCGGCCCGGCGGCCGGGGGCCACGTCGGCCGGGGCGTGGGCGAGAAAGCCCTCGGTGCTGCCGGTGTAGCGGACACGTCCGGTCTCCAGGACGGTGACCTGGTCAGACTCCTCGGCGAGGTCGGCCACGTCGTGGGTGGAGAGCAGCACCGTCACCTCGTTGGCCAGGGTCGCCAGGACGTCGCGGAAGACCCGGCGCTGGCGGGGGTCCATGCCCGCCGTCGGCTCGTCGAGGAGCAGCACGCGCGCGCCGTGGACGAGGGCGGCGGCGACGCCGACCCGGCGGAGTTGGCCGCCGGAGAGCCGTCGTGCCCGGGTGTCGGCCTGGCCCGCGAGGTCGACCCTGACCAGGGCGGTCGCTGCGGCGGCCCAGGCGTCGGCCCGGTTCATGCCCTTCAACCACCCGGTGTAGGCGACCTGTTCGCGGGCGGTCAACGCGGTCATGGCCGTGACCTGCTGCGGCATCCAGGCGACGGCCCGCCGGTAGGCGCGGGCCCCGGAGGGCGTGCCGTCGAGGGTGACGCTGCCGCCGCGCGGGCGGGTCACGCCGGCGGCCAACCGCAGCAGCGTGGACTTGCCCGCTCCGTTCGGGCCGAGCAGGACGGTCACCCCCGGTGGCAGCCGGTAGTCGAGGCCGTCGAGCACCGGGCGGGTCCAGGGCCGATAGGCGTAGGTGCAGGCGTGTAGTTCGAGCGTCATGACGTGCCGGTTCCTCAGGTGGTGGACGGGGTGACGGAGCGGCGGACCGTGACATGCAGGAGGAGGCCGAGGGCGAGCGCGAGCACGGCGGCGAGGGCGGCCGGAGCGTCGCCGCTGGGCCTGGGCAGCACCGTCCAGAACCCGGAGTGGCCGCCACGGGAGAAGCCGGCGAAGATCACGGCGAAGACCCAGAGCACCGGCGCGGCCACCGCCGGCTGCCCCACGAACACCCGCACGCACAGCAGCAGTCCGGTGAGGAAGACGACGTTGCGGCCAGCGGCCACCGCGTACGCGTTCCCCGTCAGCAGGTGCACCGCCCCGCCAGCGGCCAGGGCCGCCGCGCAGACGCCGAGGACCAGGCCAGCGTCCCAAGCGCGCACCCGACGCACCGCGGTGTCCTCCGCCTCCACCAGCCGCGACCCGAGGCTGAGTTCGAGCGCGGCGCAGACCGGCACCGGTGCCATCAGCACGAAGAGCACCGGGTTGGCCGACCCGCTCAGGATCGACGGCAGCTCGACCGTGGCATCCCCCAACAGCAGTACCGCCCCCGTGAAGACGCCCAGCGCCAGCAGCAGCACGGAGAACGTCCGCCGGGCCCTGACCCACCACCACATCAGGCCGTACCCGATCGCTCACCGGCGGCGCAGGCGGCCACCAGCGCGTCCCGATACCAGGCGGCCTGCCCGTCCGGGGTCAACTGGCCAACAGCCGACGCCTGTTCGGCGATCTCGTCGAGCAGCCGGGCGCCGTCCCGGTGGCTCGACAACTCCTCGCGCTGCCGCTCCGCGTACGCTTCGGCCGAGCCCGCCACCCCGGCGGCCCACCACATCACGGTACGAGCCGTGGTCGGCTCCGGTTCCTCGCAGGGGAAGACCAACAGCGCGTCGACCACGGCCAGCCGGGTGGTGTCGGCCGCGTGCAGACTGGTCAGCGACAACCGCCAGGTGCCGTCGGGGCGCTGGCCGTCGGCTGTCAGCCGGTCCTCCACCCGCGCCGGCGGCTCGACCGGCACCCCAGCGTCCGCCAGCAGCCGCAGGGTCTCGTCGATGTCCGCGCGGACGGCCGGCAGATCATCAGCCGTCGCCGCCGGCATGCACACCGGCAGTTCGTCTCCGGCGCAGCGCACCGGCACATGGCCGCCCGAGGTCGGCGGCGTATGCCCCCAGTCCCGCACCATCGCGTACGCCCCGACCGTGCCAGCCAGCATCACCACACTGCCGGCCGCCGCGCCCACCACCCGCCACGCCGGCCGCCAGAACGGCGTGGCCACCAGGGTGGCCCCGACCGCGAGCGCGCCGACGAACAGCACCGGCGCCAGCACGGAAGCCGGCGTCGGGAGCTCACCGAAGCCCAACTCCCCCGGATACTGGCCCGATAGGTGCCGCAGCCAGAACGGCTCGTAGGACCAGGCCGCCGCCACCGCGTAGAAGACCGCCAACGCCAGCACCGGCGCCACCACCACCCGAGGCAGCAGCAGTCCGGCCGCGAACCCGATGAGCGAGTGCGCGACGGCGATCACCCACGCCATTCCCGGCAACACCAGGCTCGCCACGGTCGGCGTCTGCCCCTCCCGCACCAACGCGAGAGTAACGGCAAGACCGATCATCAAGGCGGACAGCAACCACACCGGAACCAACGTCCGCGCCACGACCACGGCCCGCCACCGCGCCGGACCCAACGCCCAGACCCCGTCCCGCCGCAACCGCCCGCTCTCCCACCCGCCGAGCGCCGCCGCCACGGCATAGACCAGCGGATAGACACTCAGCAACACGGACGAGACAGTGCGCGGCGCATAGCCAAGACGCGGATCGCCCGGGCGGTAGTCCGCGAGGTAACTGCCGTAGAAGTAGAGCACGATCAACGCCAACGCCAACGGCCCCAGCCACAGCGCGGCGGACGCGCGCAACCACGTACGAAATCTCATCAGAACCCGGTCAGAAGAAGCGGACGGACCGAGCACGGCGTCGCACGCCACGACACCAAGCCCGGAAGGACAGCACGCGCGGACGAGACCACGGGGCCACGGGCGGGTGTCAAGCACGGGTCTTCCCTCTACGGGAAGACCCAACTCCCCTCACCGCATCGACACCTCGACGGCACGCCATGGCCAGAACATCACAGAGAGCGCATGCTACCTCACCCGCAGCCCGGCTCTGGCTGCGTGCCCCGCCGACACGGCACCCCAGGGGCAGGGGTCCATATCGTCGAAGCACACCAACTCCGCCGACGGATCCCCCTGCACCGCACGGTGCCACGACACCTCGGGACGGCCGATCCCCGCCCGCACCCTCCCACGTCGCCGCGTGCCCCGGTCGCGACCGATGCTCGCGCACGACCACCCACGCGCCGCCCCTGACACGACCTCCCGGACGGTCCGCCCCCCGGCGCGGGAAAACAACCCCCGTACAACCGAACAACCACCCCGCTCCCCTGCCGAAGCCCGGCGGGTGAGGCCGCTCGCCACGGCTACGGCACGGCCAGATCACGGCGGCGGGCGCACCGGTCGTGCCCGAGGTGCAGTCGGCGCAGGTCCTGCAACGCCGCGACGTGGAAGGGGTATCGGACCCGCGTACGGAGGAACCGCGCCCGCACCCCGACTTCCCTCGAAACCCTGTCTGTCCCGGGTGGCGTGGGACATCCTGGGAACGGTCGCGTCGGCACCCGACCAGCTGGTCGAACTCCTCCGGCGTGAGGGGGAGTTCGTGGCTCCCAGAGCCCCGGACAGACGAGGAGACGGCATGAGCGATCCCCACAGCGTGATCGGCCCCGAGGTCCTGGCCGCGCGGCGCGCCTTGGAAGGGATCTTTCTCCACGGCAAGCAGGTCGGGGAGGTCCAGCACGAGATCGAGGCGGCCGGCGAGGCGTTCTCGGGAGTGTCCAACGCCCTGTTCCGGAACGTCGTGGAAGCGCTGTTCACCGGCCACGAGCCCGTCGAGGAGATCGCCGCACGGCTGACCGCCCTCCAACGCGCACACCCCGAGGAACTCGCGGCGCTCCGGCCCGGAACGATGAGCGAGTTCACCCTGGAGCAGATCGGCCACGGTGCCCCGCCCCCCGGCTGGTCCGGCCACCCCGAAGCGGACTCCCTGCTGCACCAGCAGCACCTGCTCATCCGGTGCATCGCCCGAACAGAATCGCTGGACCTTCCCACCTGGATCCTCGGTTCCTGCGCCCGGTACGTGTCGGACGACTACTAACGCACGCACTGTGCCCGAATCCGGCGGGAGAGTCGGCGCGGGGTGGCGGTGCACGGCCAGGACGCGAGCCGCCCGGCCGGTGGTCCGCGAGACAACTTGCCACGGGCGACCGCCCGCCGGGCCTCGTTCGTGGCGAGGGGCGCCGCCCCACCGCACGCGATCGCCACATCGGCCGGAGGGGCGCTAGGTCGCGACGCGAGCGCCGAGTACGAGGATCGGCAGCACCCGCCCCTCCTCGACGGCCGACAGCGACGAACGGATGCGCCGGACCTGCTGCGGGGTGCCGTAGTCGTCCAACCGTTCCGGCCGCACGAAACGCAACGCGTCCAACTCGGCCCGCGCCGCCTCGGGTATGGCCACCGCGGCGGCCTCCGAGGCGGTCAACCGCCGCCCGATGGTGAAGACCGTGTTGTACCCCTCGGCTTGGCCGTCTCTGGCGGGCACGTAGTCCAGGGCGACCACGCCCGTGACGGGGACGGTCAGCCCGGTCTCCTCCAGCAACTCGCGCTGGGCCGCCTCGTGTGGGGGTTCGTCGGCGTCGGCACCCCCACCGGGAAGCTGCCAACGTCCCCTCCGATAGGTGGGCCGCACCAGCAGCACATCGCCCCTCGCGTCCTGCACCAGCACGAGGTTGCCGCTGCGACGGCGCGGCGGAAGCGCCGGATCGATCTCCGCGTGCGCCCTGGCGTCCATGGCCGTATCCCTCCGTCGGCCGCCGGCGGCGGCTGCTGACGTGCACGATGTCGACCGCGCCCCCCGCTGCTGAACGGGTACACCACACCCCGCCCCGGCACCTCCGGGACGGCCATCGGGCGTCGGGCGTCCAGCGGGCCGCTGCGACTCGACGAGCGGACTCCTCGGTCGCGCCAAGCCGACGTGGGGTGACAGAACGGGCGCACGGCCACCGTGTTCGTGAAACGGGACGCGGCTTCCCCGGTTCCCCGTGCAGGAGACTCCGGTGCTCTCACCTTCGGGGACGGCCCGGAGAATGACAAGCCGCCCACGATCCGCACCCTCGCCAACCGGCCACCGCACGCGAACCGCCACGCCCGACCTCGGGTCGGGCCGGCCCCTGCCCTGCCATCCGAGCCGCCCCCGGCGGGGAGGAGCGGCGGACGAGTCGGCCTGTACGCCGGGTTCTGTGGTCCCGGGCGGCGCGGGGCGCCGGCCGGGGTGGCGGTCATCCATCTAGGAGTGGTGTCGCCACCACCCTCCAGCGGTCTACCCGTGAACTCGGGCGGGCAGCCCTCAGGCGTTCACGCGGGGGCGTCCGAGGTCGCCCCCTTCTTGACCTTGCTCCGGGTGGGGTTTACCGAGCCGCCCAGGTCACCCTGGGCGCTGGTGGTCTCTTACACCACCGTTTCACCCTTACCGGGTCCCGCTCGCGCGGCCCCGGCGGTCTGTTTTCTGTGGCACTGTCCCGTGGGTCACCCCAGGTAGGCGTTACCTACCACCCTGCCCTGTGGAGCCCGGACGTTCCTCGGTGGGGCTCGTGAGAGCACCCAACGCGACCGCCCGGCCGGCTCGTCCGCCGTGTGCCCACTGTACCCCGCGGCGTCCGGGCGGCCGGCCATCCGGCCGCCCGGCGTCGGGTGGTTCGGGCCAGGACGTACCCTGCTGGGCATGTTGGTGCTGTTGCCGCCCTCGGAGGGCAAGGCCGGTGGGTCCAGAGGCCGCCCGCTGGCGTGGGAGTCGCTGTCGCTGCCGGGGTTGACCGAGGCCAGGGCGCGGGTGCTGGACGAGCTGGTGGCGCTGTGCGCCGGCGACCCGGGGAAGGCCAGGGAGGTGCTGGGCCTGAGCGAGGGGCAGGCGCCCGAGGTGGCGCGGAACGCCGCGTTGCGGGAGGCGCCGACCGCGCCGGCCGGCGCGGTGTACACCGGGGTGCTCTACGACGCGCTGGATCTGGCGACGCTGAGCCCCGCCGCCAAACGGCGGGCCGGGAAGGCGTTGTTGATCTTCTCCGGGCTGTGGGGCGCGCTGCGGATCGGCGACCGTATCCCTGCCTACCGCTGTTCGGCCGGGGTGCGGCTGCCCGGGCTTGGCGCGCTGGCCGGTCACTGGCGGGCCCCGCTGGCCGAGGTGCTGCCCGAAGTGGCCGGCGAGGGGCCGGTGTTGGACCTGCGGTCCAGCGCCTACGCGGCGCTGTGGCGGCCGGCCGGCGCGCTGGCCGAGCGGACGTTGACGGTGCGGGTGCTCCAGGAGCGGGTGGTCGACGGGCGGCCGAAGCGGAGCGTGGTCAGCCACTTCAACAAGGCGACCAAGGGCCGGCTGGTGCGGGACCTGTTGGCGGCCGGGCCGTTGCCACGCCGGGCCGGCCAGGTGGCCGGGGCGCTGCGCGACCTGGGCTACCGGGTGGAGTGCGACGCGGCGGCCCCGAACCGGCTGGACGTGGTGGTCACCGAGGTGTGAGCCGGCCGCCGCCCGACGGGGCCCAAGGCCTGACCGAGGCATGCGCCCCGACACCGCCGGCCCGACCCGTCGGTCGGCCGGCTCAGCCCGTCGGCCGGCCGAGGTGCGCCGTGTCGTTGAAGCGGCGCACGGTGGCGTTGCCGTCCGGGTAGTAGCCGATCTCGCAGACGGCCGCCGGCGACAGCTCCATGCGGAACATGGCGGCGGGTGGGGCGCCCAGCGCCAGCCGCACCAGGGTCTTGACCGGGGTGACGTGCGTCACCACCAGCACGGTGCGGCCGGGGAAGCGGGCCAGGGTCTTGTCCCTGGCCACGGCGACCCGGCGGGCCACCGTGGCGAAGCTCTCGCCGTCGCCGCCCGGCCGGGCCTCGGCCGACTCCAGCCAGGCGCGCAGCTCCTCCGGGTGGCGCTGCCCGATCTCCTCGAAGGTGAGGCCCTCCCAGGCGCCGAAGTCGGTCTCCCGCAGCCCGTCCTCGACCCGGACGTCCAGGTTGAGGCGGGTGGCCACCGCCTCGGCGGTCTGCCGGCAGCGGCGCAGCGGCGAGCTGACCACGGCGCCCACGCCGACGCTGGCCAGCGCGGCGGCGGCCGAGGCCGCCTGCGCGCGGCCGACCTCGGTCAGCTCGGGGTCCTGGCCGCCGCTGCCGGAGAAGCGCTTGCGCGCGGTGAGCGCGGTCTCGCCGTGCCGCAGCAGCAGGAGCGTGGTCGGGGTGCCGGTGCCCGGGCCCCAGCCGCGGGCGGCGGCCGGCTCCTGGGCGGCACGGCCGGCGGGAGTCGGCTGGTGGCCGGGCTCCCGGGCCGGCTCCTGCGCGGTCCGGGGGATGCCGGGAACGGGCGGCGGCAGCGGCGGGGGCGTGGCGGTGGCCTCGGCGCTGGTGGCCGGCCCGCCGGGCCGCCACTCCTCGCCGCGCCGGCCGGCGTCCATCGCCTCGTTGGCGAGCCGGTCGGCGTGCTTGTTGCGCTCCCGGGGGATCCACTCGAAGCGGACCGCGCCGGCCGGGTAGATCTGCTTGGCCTCCAGGGCCAGCGGCCGCATGTCGGGGTGCTTGATCTTCCAGCGCCCCGACATCTGCTCGACGACCAGCTTGGAGTCCATCCGCACCCGCACCGCGGCGGTCGGCGCCAGCGCGTGCGCGGCGCGCAGGCCGGCGATCAGGCCGCGGTACTCGGCGACGTTGTTGGTCGCCCGGCCGATGTAGGCGGCCGTCTCGGCCAGCACCCGGCCGCTGACGGCGTCCTTGACCACGGCCCCGTAGCCGGCGGGCCCCGGGTTGCCCCGGGAGCCGCCGTCGGCCTCGACCAGCAACTCGCGTGTCATCGCCGGCTCACAGCCCCGATTCCGGGGTGCGGACCAGGATGCGGCGGCAGTTCTCGCAGCGCACCACGGTGTCGGGAGCGGCGGCCCGCACCTCGTTCAGCTCGGTGATGTTCAGCTCCAGCCGGCAGCCCTCGCAGCGGCGCTGGTAGAGCCGGGCGGCGCCGATGCCGCCCTGCTGCTCGCGGAGCTTCTCGTAGAGCTTGAGCAGGTCGGCCGGGACGGCCTCGACGGCGGTGGCCCGCTCGGCGCGGACGGTGGCGGCCTCGGCGTCGATCTCGGTGAGCGCCGCGTCGCGGCGGGCGGTCACCTCGGCGGCCCGGCTCTGGGTCTCCTCCAGGCCGGCGGCCAGCTCCTTGGCGCGGGCCTGGGCGCTCTCGTGGCGTTCCATGATCTCCAGGACCACGGTCTCCAGGTCGTCCTGGCGTCTGGCCAGCGAGGCGATCTCGCTCTGCAGCGACTCCAGGTCCTTCGGGTTGCTGACCTGTCCGGAGTCCAGGCGCTGCTGGTCGCGGGCGGCCCGCTGGCGGACCTGGTCGACGTCCGACTCGGCCTTGGTCTGCTCCCGCGCGGTGTCGCTCTCCTCGGTCTGGGCGGCGACCAACAGGTCGCGCTGGTGGACGAGTTGGGTCTCGACGCTGCGGATCTCCGCGTGCTCGGGGAGGTTCTCGCGGCGGTGGGCGAGCTGCGTCAGGCGGACGTCCAGGGCCTGGACGTCGAGCAGACGGAGCTGGTCGGCGGGCGCGGCGTTCAGTTCGGGGCTCCTGAGGTGGACGAAGGGAGTTGGACGGTCCAGGGGTCCGTCACCAGGCGCGAGACCTCGGTGCGCAGGCCCCAGCCGTGTTGCTCGGACACGGCGTCGAGTTGGGCCGCGGCCTGCTGGCACCAGGGCCACTCGGTGGCCCAGTGCGCGGCGTCGAGCAGCGCCAACGGGGAGTGTTCGCGGGCCTCGGAGGCCGGGTGGTGGCGCAGGTCGGCGGTGAGGAAGGCGTCGACGCCGGCCGCGCGGACCTGGTCGAAGAGGCTGTCGCCCGAGCCGCCGCAGACGGCGAGGGTGCGGATCTCGCGGTCCTGGTCGCCGGCGATTCGGAGACCCTGCGCGGTGTGCGGCAGCCGGGCGGCGGCCAGTTCGGCGAGGGCGCCCAGCGGCGTCGGGGCGTCCAGCTCGACCAGCCGGCCGAGGCCGCGCCGGCCGGTGGGGTCGTCGGGGGCGGGCACCAGGGGGCCGGTGACCCGCAGGCCGAGGGCGCCGGCGAGGGCGTCGGAGACGCCGGGGTCGGCGCGGTCGGCGTTGGTGTGCGCGACGTGCAGCGCGACGCCGTGTTTGATCAGTGTGTGCACCACCCGGCCCTTGAAGCCGTCGGCGGCGACCGTGGTGGTGCCGCGCAGGTAGAGGGGGTGGTGGGTGACCAGGAGTTGGGCGCCGGTGGCGACGGCCTGCTCGGCGACCTCCCGCACCGGGTCGACGGCGAACAGCACCCGGGTGACCTCGGCTTCCGGGTCGCCGCAGACCAGGCCGACGGCGTCCCACTGCTCGGCCCAGGCGCGGGGCCACAAGCCGTCGAGCGCGGTGATCACATCGGAGAGTACGGGCACGGGCCCAGGCTACCTGTCCCGCGGCGACGGGAGACCGTCTCCTCGGGGATGGCCGGGCGGGCTCGGCCGGGGCCCGGCGGGCGGGGTCGGCGGGGGCTCGGTGGGCGGGCTCGGCGGGGGCCCAGGGGCGGGGTCGGCCGGCCTGGCGCGGCCCGGGGGCGGCGTCAGTCTGAGTGGACGGCGGCCACCCGTGCGCGTGATCGGGGAATGGGCTGGTGGGGCGGTTGGCGCCGGCATCCGACGGGGCCGACCGGCCGGGGGGCCAGCGCGGGCGGCCGGTTCGGCCCTACTGTCGTTGATTCGCGTGGCGTTGCGCCCGGCGCCCGGTGGGGCGGGCGGGCGGTCCGGCGCCGCGGTTCGGATCGCCCCTGTTGGAGGTGCACGACGGATGACGGGTGGAGTGCCACAGCCGCCGTTGGCCATCGCGGCCGACGGCTCCTACGCGGCCCGACTGGTCGCGCGGGGTCAGGGTGGCTGGTGTCCGGAGCGGTGGACGCTCCAGGGCCCGGAGCCCTACGCGGTGTTGTTGCCGGCCGACCAGCCGGAGGAGCCGGACAGTCCGGTGCTGCCGCTGGCCGACGGGCGGGTGTTGATCGGCCGCCGCACGGAGGGCCGTTACCACTTCTCGCTGCTGTACCCGTCGGGTCCCGACACCGGGGAGTTGGCGTTGGGCGCGGTGGAGTGCGAGCGGTTGACGCTGCTCCCGCCGGCGCCGGACGGGACCCGGGTCTACGCGCTGGCGCCGCAGGCGGGCGAGGCGTCGGGGACGGCGCTGTGGCTGGTGTGCGGGGGCGCGTTCGGCCCGGAGTTGGTGACGGTGCTGGCCGGTGCCTGTTCGGGCGGCGCCTGGCTGGACGGCACCGGGCGGCTGTTGGCGCTGAACCGGACGGACGCCGCTGGCCGCACCCGGGCGGTGACGGTGGACGTGGAACACGGCGGTGAGCCGGCCGAGTTGCTGCGGATCGCGGAGGACAGCGACGATCGGCTGCTGCTGGCCGACTACGACAGCGGGCTGCTGCTGGTGCGGTCGGACGCGCCGGGCAGCGACCGGATCGGCTGGGGGGTGCTGGGCAGCCACCGGCCGGTGCGGTTCCCGGAGAGCCTGCGGCCCCGGGGGGTGCGGGTGACGCCGTTCGCGGTGCAGCCGGGGCAGGTGCTGATGCCGGAGCACTGCGCGGTGGCGCTGTGGTTGGCGACGGCCGAGGCGGAGTGGGTGGCGGTGTGGCGGCCGCAGCAGCGGGAGTTGCTGCATCTGGCGGCGCCGGCCGGCTGGTTGCCCGGGGTGGGCCGGTTCACGGTGGACGGGGACCTGCTGTTGCCGTTCGTCACGGCGCAGTCGCCGTGCGGGGTGGCGCGGCTGCCGGTGCCGGTACCGCCGCCGGGCGCGGGGCGGTCGGCGGCGGCCGAGCCGGCGGCGTTCCCCGCGCCGGCCGGGGAGGCGGCGCCGCGGCACGAGCCGGCGGCCGGCAACGAGTCGCTGCCGCCGGGCACGCCGGCGGAGCCCGGGCCCTGGGCGCCGGCGGCCGAGCCGGCCGGCCTGGCCGCGGACCTGGCCGGGCTGGGGGAGCTGCCGGCTGACCTGCCGGCCGGGGTGTCGGCGGCGGACGCCGGGGTGCCACCGCCCCGGATCGAGGCGGCCGGGCCGGCCGAGCCGCCAGGGGGCGGCGGCGAGGCGACGGGCGTGGCCAAGCCGGTGCCGCTCCAGCAGGCCCCGTTGGCCGGCTCCCGCTGAGCCCGGCGGCGCGCCGGCCCCCCTTGCGGGCCGGCCGGGCGGATAGGGCAGCATGGGCGCGGACGGGCACCAGTGGTACAGGGGGGACGCGTGGCGGAGGACGAGGGCGGCATCGCCCCCGCGCCGGAGGTACGTGCCGCCTTCGAGGCGGCGAGGGGCTTCATGCCGCTGGACGAGGGCCTGGCGCTGTACGCGGCGGCCGTCGAGGCGGCCGGGCTCGGCCTGCCGCTGCTGGAGATCGGCAGCTACTGCGGCCGGTCCACGCTGCTGCTGGCGGACGCGGCGCGGGCCGCCGGCACGGTCGCCGTCACGGTGGACCACCACCGGGGCAGCGAGGAGCAGCAGCCGGGCCAGGAGTACGCGGACCCGGAGTTGGCCGATCCCGAGCAGCCGGGCCGGATGGACACGCTGCCGTTCCTGCGCCGGACGCTGGCCGCGGCCGGCCTGGAGGAGCACGTGGTCGCCGTGGTGGGCGCCTCGCCGGTGGTGGCGGCGGCCTTCGGCGGGAACGGCGGGGGCCGGTTCGGGCTGGTCTTCGTGGACGGCGGGCACACCGACGCGCACGCCGGCGCGGACTACGCGAGTTGGGCGCCGGCGCTGGCCGTGGGCGGGCTGCTGGTGATCCACGACGTGTTCCCCGACCCGGCGGACGGCGGGCAGGCGCCCTACCGTGTCTGGTCGCGCGCGCTGGCCAGCGGCGCCTTCGTCGAGGCGGGCCGGACGCGTTCGCTGCGCGTGCTCAGACGGGTCGGCGCCGGCCACTGACGGCGGGGGGCGGCCCGCCTCCGTCGACGAGGTCACAACAGCATCACAAGCGTGTCGCCTGGGAAACAGTCAACCCCTCCCGCGCATCCGCCGCGCGGTTCATCCGTACGATGGGCTGGCCCCGACGACCGACCATGACGACGAGAACGACTAAGGATCTGACGTGAACAACCGCTCGCTCTCCCGAGGCGACGCTGGAGTGATCGGAGCAGCGGTCCTGCTCTTCATCTCCTCGTTCCTCGAAGCCCGTTCGGCGCCAGGCTTCGACTGGTCCGGCTGGTCCGCCGACCTGTTCCCGGTCCTGCCCTCGGTCTTCCTGGCCGGGATCATCGGCGCGGGCCTGATCGTAGGGGCGCGCTTCCTGCCGCAGCCCGACAAGGTGATCCTGGGGCTCAAGCTCAACCAGTGGGGCATCGCGCTCTCGGTGACCTCCGCCTGGGCCGGGTTCTGGTCGCTGGTCGGCGGGTTCGAGGGCACCGACGCCGGGGTCGGCCTGATCCTGGGCTTCATCGCGGCGCTGGCGCTGGCCGGCTTCGCCGCCGCCACCCCGATGGTGCCGGCGCTCCAGGCGCCGCTGACCACCTCCTCCCCCGCGCAGCCGGGCCAGCCCGGTCAGCCCGGTCAGCCCTACGGTGGCGTGCAGCAGCAGCCGGGCTACGGCTACCCGGCCCAGCAGCAGCAGCCGCAGCCGGGCGGGTTCCAGCAGCCGGCGCCCGCGCAGGCCGCCGCCGACCCGAACTTCCAGCCGTTCTGGTTCGCCGTGCCGGCCGCCAGGCCGCTGTACGGCGAGGACGGCTCGCCGACCCCGGTGGCCGAGCTGGCCCCCGGCACCTGGTACCTGGCGGTCGAGCAGCGGGGCCAGACCCTGGTGGCGCAGACCCAGGACGGGCGGCGCGGCGTGCTGCAGGACACCTCGGGCATCCAGCGCGGCTGAGCCGATCTGTCCGCGTGACGGCGCGGGAGTTCGCGGTCGAGGTCAGCGGGGGCAGTCGCGGCAGTCGCGGTCCAGGCCGCGGGGCAGGCGGGCGCCGCCGAAGACGGCGGTGGTCGGCGGGTCCCCGGTGAGCGCGGCGACGGCCAGCAGCACCGCGCCGGCGGTCCAGGTGGTCTGCTCGACCGGCCAGAACGCGTCGTCCGGGTAGACGTACCCGGTCCAGTACCGGCCGTCGGCGGTGCGCAGCCGGCCGATGGCGCGGAGGATCTCGACCGCCTCCCGTTCCCGCCCCACCGACCAGAGGGCCAGGGCGAGTTCGGCGCTCTCGCCGCCGGTCACCCAGGGGTTCTCCCGGACGCAGCGCACGCCGAGCCCGGGCACCACGAACTCCGCCCAGTGCCGGTCCAGTCGCTCGCTGGCGGCCTGCCCGCGCACCGCGCCGGCCAGCACCGGGTAGTACCAGTCCATCGAGTAGCGGGACTTGTCGAGGAACAGCTCCGGGTGGCGGCGGACCGCGTGGCCGAGCCGACCGGCGGCGATCTCCCAGTCGGGCTGCGCCTCGCCGGCGAGTTCGGCCAGTGCCAGGGCGCAGCGCAGCGCCTGGTAGCCGGAGGCGGAGCCGGTCAGCAGCGCGTCCGGCACGGCCCGCCCGTCGGCCTCCTGCCGCCAGCCCAACTGGCCGCCGTCTCGCTGGAGTCGGAGCACGAAGTCGACGGCGGCCCGCACCGTGGGCCACAGCCGGCGGCGGAACGCGTCGTCGCCGGTGGCGAGGTAGTGGTGCAGCACGCCGACCGCCGGGTAGGCGCAGAAGTTGCTCTCCCGGCCGAGGTCGCTGGGTCGGGTCGGGTCGCCGTCGGCATAGCCGGCGTACCAGGAGCCGTCCGGGTTCTGGTGCTCGGCCAGCCAGTCGTAGGCGGCGGCGGCGCGCCGGTGTTCGCCCGCGGTGTCCAGCGCCATGGCCGCCTCGACGTGGTCCCAGGGGTCGAGGTGCTGGCCGGTGGACCAGGGTATGGCGCCGTCGGCGCGCTGTTGGCCGGCGATCCAGCCGGCGGTCGCCTCGGCCTGGGCGGCGGTGAGCACCCCGGGCAGCACCAGCCGGCCGGTCTCCTCAGCGCCCGCCACGGTCCACCTCGCCGCCGGCGACCGGCGAACCGGTGCCGTGGGTGGGGGACTTGGCGGCGGGCGGCTCGGTCGCGGGCGATGGCGCGGCGTGCGGCTTGGCGACGTGCGGCTTGGCAACGTGCGCTTTGGTGACGTGCGGCTTGGTGACGTGCGGCTTGGTGGCGTAGGCCACGAAGCTCTTGCCGAGCACCGGGTTGAGGGCGCGTTCGGCGACCCGGGTGGCCAGCGGCTTCTTCATCAGGTCCCAGACCAGCAGCCTGTGGTAGGCGCGCACCGGCAACGCGCGGTCCTTGTCCACCCCCACCGCGCACTTGAGCCACCAGTAGGGCGCGTGCAGCGCGTGCGCGTGGTGGGTGCCGTACGGCCGCAGGCCGGACTCGCGGAGCCGGGCCAGGAGTTGGTCGGCGCGGTAGATCCGGATGTGCCCACCCTCGACCTCGTGGTAGGCGTCGCTCAGCGCCCAGCAGACCCGCTCGGGCCCGTACCTGGGCACGGTCACGGCGATCCGGCCGCCCGGCCGCAGCACCCGGACCGCCTCGGCCAACAGGCCCTTGTCGTCGGGGATGTGCTCCATCACCTCGGAGACGATCAGCGCGTCGAAGCTGTCGTCGGGGAACGGCAGCGCCAGCGCGTCGCCCTCGACGGCGATGGCCGAGGCGCCGGCCGGGGCTTCGCCCGCCTCCCGCATCGCGGCCAACCAGCCGGCGACCTCGCGCACTTCGGCGCCGTCGCGGTCCAACGCCACCACCCGGGCGCCGCGTCGGTAGCACTCGAAGGCGTGCCGGCCGGCGCCGCAGCCCAGGTCCAGGACGCGGTCGCCGGGGGCGAGCGGGAAGCGGGAGAAGTCCACGGTCAGCACGTGGTCAGCCCTTTCTGTGGTCGGTCGGCACGGCACGGGGCGGCCCGGGGCGGTCGGTCGCTGGGGGGCGTTGAGGGAGCGGTCGGGCGGGAGGAACTGGGTGGTCGGGTGGGAGGAACTGGGTGGTCGGGCGGGAGGAACGCAGCGGTCGGCGGCGGGGGTTGGCCCCGTCGGGCTGGCGGGGCGGCGGGCGCGGGTGGTCAACGGACGGTGCGTGGCGCTGAGTTGCGGGACGGCGCGGACGTGGGTCGGTTCGACGGGCGGCGGGTGGTGCGGGACGGGGCGGCGACGGGTGGGCGACGGAGGGGGTCAGCGGGGCGCGGGGGCGCCCCGGGTGCGGCCGGGGCGCTGCGCGGCGATGGCCGCCCGGTAGTGGTCCGCGGTGGCCCGCGCCGTGTGCTGCCAGGTGAAGCGGCCCAGCACCCGCGCCAGCGCGGCGGCGGCCAGCCGTTCGCGCAGCGGGGCGTCGTCCAGCAGCCGGCCGAGCGCGGCGGCCAGCGCCTCGGCGTCGCCCGGCGGCACCGCCAGGCAGGCCTCCCCGTCGGGGCCGGTGACCTCGGGGATGGCGCCGCCGGTGGTGGCCACCAGCGGGGTGCCGGCGGCCATCGCCTCGGCGGCCGGCAGACAGAACCCCTCGTACAGGGAGGGCACGCAGGCGAGTTGGGCGCCGCGCACCAGGTCGGCCAGCTCGGCGTCGCTGATGCCCTTGACGAACTCCACCGCCCGGCCCAGCCCGAAGCGTTCCAGGGCCTCGTGCACCGGCCCGGTGGTGGGCCGGTTGCCGACCACCACGAGGTGGGTGTCGGGGCGTTCGGTGCGCAGCTTGGCGAGCGCCTCGACGAGGTGGACCAGCCCCTTGAGCGGGGCGTCGGCGCTTGAGGTGGTGACGATCCGACCCGGCACCCTGGGCACCGCCGGGTCGGGGTGGAAGACCCGGGTGTCCGCGCCGATCGGCACCACCGCGACGCGGGCCTCGGCCACCCCGAAGTCCTCGACGATCTCCCGTCGTGAGGAGCTGGAGACGGTGAGCACGTGCGGCAGCCGGCGGGCCACCCGGCCCTGCATCCGGGTGAAGCCGTACCAGCGGCGCACCGCGTACCGGCGGCGCCAGCCCTCGGCGGCGGCCAACTCCAGCCGGCGGTCCACGGTGATGGGGTGGTGGATGGTGGTGACCAGCGGCAGGCCGAGCCGCCGGCTGCCCAACAGGCCGTAGCCCAGTGTCTGGTTGTCGTGCACCACGTCGAACTCGTGGCGGCGCGCGGCGAGTTCGCGGCGGGCGCGGAGGGAGAAGGTGAGTGGTTCCGGGAAGCCGCCGGTCCACATGGTGCCGACCTCCAGCAGGTCGATCCAGTCCCGGTACTCGCCGCGCCTCGGGGTGCGGAACGGGTCGGGCTGCCGGTAGAGGTCCAGGCTGGGCAGCCGGCGCAGGGTCACCCCCGGCTCCGGGTCCAGCTCGGGGTAGGGCTGGGCGCCGATCACCTCGACCTGGTGGCCCAGCGCGGCCAGCTCCCGGGAGAGGTGGCGGACATAGACCCCCTGACCGCCGCAGAACGGGTTCCCCTTGTAGCTGAGCAGCGCGATCCTGATCGGGCGATCCGCCCCGGCCTCCGCCGCCACACCCGCTCCCTCGGTCGTTCCGCACTGTCCTCACGCGCCGGCGCGTGCCGGCGCGTGCGTACCTACTCGCGGGTACGCACCCTACTCGCCCGTCGACGGGGGGAATTGCGGCGGGTGGGGCGATTATCACCCTGGCCGGGGGCGGACACCAGGCTGCCCCCCGGTCCGCGGCGCAGGGCGGCGCGGCGGGCGGGGCCCGGCCGGCGGGGGCGAGGACCGGCCAGGGCCGGCGGCCGGGGAAGCCCGGTCGTTCCCCGGCCGGCGCCCCGCCGGTGCCCTGGGCCGCGGGGTCAGCGCCGGCCGACGGTGGCCGAATCCAGGCCGTTAGAGTGACCCCCATCAGTTCACTCACGAGCGGGGGAAGCCGGTGCGAATCCGGCGCTGACCCGCAGCCGTGATCGCGACGCCCGTGGGCGCCCGCGTGAGCCGGAACGCCCGCCCGTGAAAGGCACTGGCTTCGGTCGCCGCCCGGCGACCGGCACCGTCGAGGAGTACGGCGTCGCGCCCGGTGCCGCTTGGCGCTGCGCGCGCCATGGCGGTCAACGCGCCGGCGGCCGGCACAGCGAAAGGCTTCCGCGTGTTCTTCCCCCGTAGCTCGGTCAGGGGCGCGCCGCACGGCGCGGCGCCCGACGCCGCCGACGCGCGCGCCCGGGCGCGGCGCCCGGCGTTCGCGCTGCCGACGGCCGTCGCGCTCGGCGCGCTGGCCGTCGGCGTGGCGGCGGCGCCGGCCGCGGTCGCCGACGAGACGGCACCGGTGCCGGCCGAGGCCCCCGACGGCCTCTTCGGCGACGCCGACCCGCAGTACGACGGCGTGTGGCGGCAGTCCTACGCGCTGCTGGCCCAGCACGCCGTGGGCCACGACACGGCGCCGGAGGCCGTCGACTGGCTGGTCCAGCAGCAGTGCGCGGACGGCTCGTTCCTCCCCTTCCGGGCCGACCCGGCCGAGCCCTGCGCCGACGTGACCGCGGCCGACTCCAACGCCACCGCGCTGGCCGTCCAGGCGCTCGCCGCCGTGGGCGGGCACCAGGACACGGTGGACGCCGGGGTGTCCTGGCTGGCCGGGGTGCAGAACGAGGACGGCGGCTGGGGCTTCAACCCGGGCGCCGCCAGCGACGCGAACTCCACCGCCGTGGTGGTCGGCGCCCTCGTGGCGACCGGCGCCGACCCGGCCGAGACCCGGCGGGACGGCAACTCGCCGTACAGCGCGCTCGGCACCCTGCAACTCGGCTGCGACGCGGCGGAGGACGAGCGCGGCGCCTTCGCCTGGCAGCCGGACCCGGAGTCGGGCGAGCTGTTCGCCAGCGACATGGCCACCGTGGACGCGGTGCTCGCCGCCTACGGCAGCGGGCTGCTGGTGGACCCGGAGACGCCACAGGCGCCGGTGACCCCGCTGGACTGCGCCGGCTCGACGGACGAGGGCGAGAGCACGGACGAGGGTGAGGGTGAGGAGGGCCGGGACGGCGCGGCCGACGGCACCGCCGCCCCCGACGAGGAGCCGAGCCCGCAGGCCCGGGCCGGGTCGGCCGGCGCCGCCCAGCTGGTCGAGGTGCTGGCGGACGGTGACGACCACCTGGTCTCCACGCCCCCGGGCGGGGAGCCGCAGCCCGACTTCGCCAGCACGGCGCGGTCGGTGCTGGCGCTGGCGGCCGGCGGTCACCGGGAGGAGGCCGAGGCGCCGCTGGAGTGGCTGCGCGCGCACCACACCGAGTGGGCCGACTACGCCCAGAACCCGACGGCGCTGGGCCTGCTGGTGCTGGCGGCGCACGCGACCGGCGGTTCGGCCGAGGACTTCGGCGGCACCGACCTGGTGGCCCAGCTCGGCCAGTTGGGCCCGGCGGCGGCCGACCAGAACGGCGCGGGCGAGGACGCCTCGGACGACGGCGGATCGAGCCCGGTGCCGTGGATCATCGGCGGCGGTCTGGTGATCGGCATCGGCATCGGCGCCCTGCTGAGCTTCCGCCGCCGTCCGGAGACGGACGCGGAGACGGGCCAGGAGGCGGACACCGACACCGACGCGGGCCCGGCGGACGGGCCGGCGGACGGCGCGGCGGCGGCCGGCGGCGAAGCGGCCGGGAACGGGGCCGCCGGTGGCACGGCGACGGCCGGCGGGGCCGCCGAGGCGGCGGACGCCGACGGTGACGCCGGGGCCGGCGGCGGGGCCGGGGCAGGCGATGGCGCCGACGCCGACGTTAGGACGGCGGCCGGCGAGGCAACCAGCGGCAAGGGCGCGGCCGATCAGACGACCGACGCCGAGGACGGGCGCGGCACGGACGCGGCCGGCCGGGAGGCCGGCGAGCGGCGGCCTGACCAGCCGTGAGTGACGGTCGGGCAGCCTCGACGGGTGGGGGCAGGACCGCCGGCCCCCACCCGCCCCACCGGCGCGCGGGCGCACCCGCGCGCCGGCTCGCACGCCTGCTGGTGGCGGGTCTGGCCGCGCTGCTGGTGGCCGCCCCGGCGGCGGTCGCCGCCGACACGACGGCCTACCGCTACTGGTCGTTCTGGACCTGGGACGCGGCCGAGGCCGGCTGGGTCTACGCGGCGGAGGGTCCCGGCACCGCCCGGCCCGCCGACGGGGCCCTCGTCGGCTTCCGGTTCGGCGTGGGCGCGGAGGCCGACGACCGGCGACAGCCGCGCGGTGACGCCGGGTTCGCCGACATCTGTGGCGCGGCGCCGGACGGGCCGAGCGTGGCGCTGGTGCTCGACTTCGGCACCGCCGCGGACGCGCCGGCCGGCGCCGAGCCGCCCGAACCGCGCGCGGAGTGCCTGCCGCTGCCGGACCGGGCGACGGTCGCCGAACTGCTGGCCGAGGCGGCGCCCCCGTTGCGCTACGACCAGGCGGGGCTGCTGTGCGGCATCGCCGGCTACCCGGAGCGGGGCTGCGGCGACGAGGTCGGCGACGGCGCCGACCAGGCCGCCGAGGGTGACGAGGCCGGCGGGGGCGGCTCGGCCACGGTGCCGCTGCTGGTCGGGGCGGCCGGGATCGGGCTGCTCGGGCTGGCCGGCTGGGCCCGCGCCCGGCGCCGTGCCGACTGAACCGGCCGGCGCCCGCCCGGCTCGCGGCCGGCTGCTGGGCGCGTTGCGCGCGCCGGTCGCGGCGCGCGGCAACGCGCTGCACGCCGGCGCGTGGTGGCTGTGGGCGCTGGGCCTGGCGACGGCCGCCTCCCGGACCACCAACCCGCTGCTGCTTGGCCTGCTGGTCGCGGTGGCCGGCTATGTGGTGGCGGCCCGCCGCACCGACGCCCCCTGGGCCCGGGCCTTCGGGCTGTTCCTGCTGCTCGGCGCCGTGGTGGTGGCGGTGCGGGTGCTCTTCGCGCTGCTGCTCGGCTCGCCGATCGGCGGGGCGCGGGTGCTGTTCACGCTGCCCGAGGTGCCGCTGCCGGAGTGGCTGGCCGGGGTGCGGCTGGGGGGCCGGGTGACGGCCGAGGCGCTGTACTTCGCGTTCTGCGACGGCCTCCGGCTGGCCACCCTGCTGATCTGTCTGGGCGCGGCGAACGCGCTCGCCGACCCGGCGCGGCTGCTGAAGTCGCTGCCGGGCGCGCTCTACGAGATGGGAGTGGCCGTGGTGGTGGCGATGCAGTTCGCGCCCCGGCTGGTCGGCGACCTGGTGCGAACGCGCCGGGCGCAACGGCTGCGCGGGCGCGCGGATCGGGGCGCGCGCTCCCTGGTGCGGGTGGCGCGTCCGGTGCTGGAGGGCGCGCTGGAGCGGGCGGTGGCGCTGGCCGCGGCGATGGACGCCCGGGGGTACGGGCGGACGGCCGCGGTGCCGGCGGGGGTGCGGCGCACCACGCACGCGTTGTTGCTGGGCGGGCTGTTCGGGGTCTGTGTGGGGAGTTACGGGCTGCTGGCGTCGGCGGGCGCCGGCTTCGGGCTGCCGCTGCTGCTCGCCGGGGCGCTGGCCGCCGGCGGCGGGCTGTGGCTGGGCGGCCGGCGGGGCGCGCGCACCCGGTACCGGCCGGACCGTTGGGGTGCCCGGGCCTGGCTGGTGTCGGCGGCGGGCGCGGCGGCCGCGGTCGGCGTGGTGCTGACCGGCGGCGCCGATCCGGCGGCGCTCAACCCGCCGGCCGTGCCGTTGACCGTGCCGGCGCTGCCGCTGACCGCGGCCGGCGCCGTGCTGCTGGGACTGGCCCCGGCGCTGGTCGCCCCGGTGCCGGCGGCCGGCCGGCGGGCCGGGCGCGGGGAGGTCGCGCGGTGATCCGGTTCGACTCGGTCTCGGTGCGCTACGCCGAGGACGCGGCACCGGTGCTGGCCGGGGTCGATCTGACGGTGCCGGAGGGCGAGTTGTGCCTGCTGGTCGGGCCCTCGGGAGTGGGCAAGTCAACGCTGCTCAACGCGGTCTGCGGGCTGGTGCCGCACTTCACCGGCGGGGTGCTCGGCGGCCGGGTCACGGTGGCCGGCCGGGACACCGCCGAGCACCCGCCGCGGGAGCTGGCCGACGTGGTGGGGACGGTGGGCCAGGACCCGCTGGCGCACTTCGTCACCGAGACGGTGGAGGACGAGCTGGCCTACGGGATGGAGTCGCTCGGCGTGCCGGCGGACGTGATGCGGCGGCGGGTGGAGGAGACGCTCGACCTGCTGGGGCTGGCCGAGCTGCGCGACCGGCGGCTGGACTCGCTCTCCGGCGGGCAGCGGCAACGGGTGGCGATCGGCTCGGTGTTGACGCCGCACCCCCGGGTGCTGGTGCTGGACGAGCCGACCTCGGCGCTGGACCCGGCCGCCGCCGAGGAGGTGCTGGCGGTGTTGCAGCGGCTGGTGCACGACCTGGGCACCACGGTGCTGCTGGCCGAGCACCGGCTGGAGCGGGTGGTGCAGTACGCGGACTCGGTGCTGCTGCTGCCGGGCGCGGGCCGGGCGCCGGTGCTGGGCGACCCGGCCGAGGTGCTGGCCCGGTCGCCGGTGCGGCCACCGGTGGTGCGGCTGGCCGAGGTGGCCGGCTGGTCGCCGGTGCCGCTCTCGGTGCGGGACGCCCGGCGGCGCGCCACCGGGCTCCGCGAGCGGCTCGCGAGCCGGCGCTCGCCGGCGCCGCGCGCCGGGCGCGCGGGCCGGGCGGGAGCGCCGCTGGCCGAGGTGCGCGAGCTGACGGTGCGGCGCGGCGGCGTCGAGGTGCTGCGCGGGGTCCGGCTGTCGTTGGCGGCCGGCGAGACGGTGGCCCTGATGGGCCGCAACGGGGCCGGCAAGTCGACCCTGTTGGGCAGCCTGATGGGGCTGCACACCCCACAGCGCGGCGGCGTAGGACTGGCCGGAGCAGGAGCGGAGACCGAGGCGGCCGGCGTGGTGCCGCACCGGACGGCGCCGCGCGACCTGCTGCGGCACGTCGGGCTGGTGCCCCAGGACCCGCGGGACCTGCTCTTCGCCGAGACGGTCGCCGAGGAGTGCGCCACGGCGGACGCCGAGGCCGGCGCGCCGGCCGGCGGCTGCCGGGCGCTGGTGCGCCGACTGCTGCCCGAGGTGCCGGACGAGGCACACCCGCGGGACCTGTCCGAGGGGCAGCGGCTGGCCCTGGCGCTGGCGGTGATCCTGGCGGCCGCTCCCCCGCTGCTGCTGCTCGACGAGCCGACCCGAGGCCTGGACTACGCGGCCAAGGAGCGGCTGGTGGCGATCCTGGACGAGCTGACGGCGGCCGGCCACGGGGTGCTGCTGGCCACCCACGACGTCGAGTTGGCGGCCGAACTGGCCGACCGGGTGGTGGTGTTGGCGGACGGCGAGGTGGTCGCCGAGGGGCCGACGGCCCAGGTGGTGACCGGCTCCCCGGCCTTCGCCCCCCAGGTGGCCAAGGTGTTGGCGCCGGGGCCCTGGCTGACCCCGGGCCAGGTGGCGGCCGCCCTGGCCGACAAGCCGGCGGGGCCGGCGGGTACGGCCGCCGAAGCCGCCCCGCCGGCCGGGAAACCAGAACCGCCGGCCGGGGAGGCGGGACCACCGGCCGGGCAGCCCACGTCTCCCGACCCGCCCACCGCGCGGCAGCCGCCCGCCGGGCCGGCGCCGGGGCGGCTGGCCGCTCGGGGCTGGTGGCGTCGGCGGGGCGGCTCGTGAGGGGCACCGGGCGGCGGGTGGCACCGGTGCCGCTCGGCCCGCGTTCGGTGCTCGCGCTGCTGCTGGTCTCGGCGGTCGGGGTGGCCGGCTTCGGCTGGCCGCTGCTGGCCGCGCCGGGCTCGGGGCTGGCCCACTCGGCCGACGCCCCCTGGCTCTTCGCGCTGCTGCTGCCGCTGCTGCTGGCCGTGCTGCTGGCGACGGTGGCCGAGGCGGGACTCGGGGCGAAGGCGGTCGCCATGCTCGGGGTGCTGGCCGCGGCGGCCGCCGCGCTCCGGCCGCTGGGGGCCGGCACCGCCGGACTCCAGCCGATGTTCTTCCTGCTGGTGCTGGCGGGGCGGGTGCTGGGCCCCGGCTTCGGCTTCGTGCTGGGCGCGCTCTCGCTCTTCGCCTCGGCGCTGCTCACCGGCGGGGTCGGCCCGTGGCTGCCGTTCCAGATGCTGGCCATGGGCTGGGTGACGATGGGCGCCGGGCTGCTGCCCGGGGCCGACCGGCTGCGCGGGCGGGCGGAGTTGGCGCTGCTGGCCGGCTACGGGGTGGTCGCCTCGCTGGGGTACGGGCTGGTGATGAACCTCCAGGGGTGGCCCTACCTGGCGGGCATGAGCAGCGGGATCTCATTCGTCCCTGGCGATCCGCTGCCGGCGAACCTGGGACGGTACCTGGCCTATGTGGTGACCACCTCGCTGGGCTGGGACGTGCCCAGGGCGGTGCTCACCGCCGGGCTGATCCTGCTGTGCGGCGGCACGGTGCTGCGGGCGTTGCGGCGGGCCACCCGGCGGGCGGCCTTCGACGCGGCGGCCCGGTTCACGCCGGCGGACACCGTCCGGGACGCGCCGGCCGAGACGCCTGCGGTGGCCGCACCCGAAGCGCCGGCGCGCGCGGACGGAAACGCGCCGGGTGACCCGCCGGCGCGCGGCACACCCCCGCCGTAAGCCACCCGCCGACAGGCGCCCGCCACCCGCCGGCAGGCGCCCGCGCGCGGAGCGCGCCCCGGCCGCCCCGCCGTAGGCCGCCTCGGCGGCTCCGGTCCGTCGGCCACCTCACGGCGCGGTGGTGTGCGTCTCCAGCATCGTCCGGGTGGCCGGGCCGTAGACACCCGGCTGGTCGCCCGTCACCCCGTAGGCCATCTGGAAGCGGGCCACCGCCTCCCGGGTCTGGGTGTCGTAGCGGCCGTGCGCCTCCCCGTTGTAGACCCACCGCAACTGGCGCAGCCGGTTCTGCAACTCCACCACCGCCGGCCCCTGGTCGCCCTCGACCAGGGTGCCGTCCGGGTCCGGCTCGGGGTCGGGTTCCGGGTCGGTCGGCTCCGGGTCGGTGGGCTCCGGCTCGGCCGGCGGCGAGGTCTCCGGCTCGGGCGCGGTGGGCTCGGGGTCGGGCTCCGCCGGCTCGGTCGGCGGTGTCTCGGGCTCGGAATCGTGCGGGCCGGGCCCGGTGGGCTCCGGGTCGGCTGGCTGTTCCGGGGTGGCCGGCGGTTCGGGCGCGAACGGGTCATCGGGCCCCGGATCGGCCGACTCCTCGCGCTCGGGCGTGGGCCGGGGCGCGTGCTCCGGCTCGTCGGCCTGTTCCTCGCCGCCGTCCGGCATCACCAGGCTGGGCGAGGGCGGCAGGGTCTGGAAGGCCTCCTCGTTGCGTCCGCCGCCGTTGAGGAAGGAGGCGGCCAGCGCGGTGCAGCCGACGACGGCGGCGACGGCACCCCCGGCGGCGAGCGAGATGCGGTTGCGGGGGCGCGGCTTGCGGTGCGAGGGGGTGGGCCGGGTCAGCGTCACCGGCACCTCGACGCCCAGCTGCTCCAGGCCCGGGCCCCACTCCCGCCAGGGCGCCCCCGGCCGGGCCCTGGGGCGTTCCTCGTCGAGCGGGAAGAGCGCCACGTCGGCCGGGTCGGGCTCGTGTTGCGCGGGGCCGACCGGCTTGGAGAGGGAGTGCGTCAGGCAGTCACAGCTCGGCTCGCCACTCGGCAGCCACAGACGGCCACAGATCAGACAGTCGAGCCGGTCCGTCACCGCGCCTGCCCTCCTGGTCGGTTGGCAGCGATTATGCACCACCCCCATGGGTGAACGTGGGCCAACTTGTTGGGGAAGCCGAGGCGGACAAAAGCCAGCAAACTGACGGTGGGGCCGACCGTTTCCGGTCATCCCGCAGCCGCCAGCGACCCCAGGAGGCAGCCATGGCCACGGGGCCCTCCCCCGCCGACGCCGCCCTGCCGTCGCACCGGGAGGGGGCGGCGCGCGGCCGGCTGCTGCTGTCCATGGCGGCGTTGCTGCTGGGGCTGTTCCTGGCCGCGCTCGACCAGACGATCGTCGCCACGGCGCTGCCCACCATCGTCGGCGACCTGGGAGGTCTCGAACACCTCTCCTGGGTGGTGACCGCCTACCTGCTGGCCGCCACGGCCGGCACCCCGCTGTGGGGGAAGCTGGGCGACAGCCACGGCCGCAAGGGGCTCTTCCAGCTCGCCATCGTCATCTTCCTGGTGGGTTCCGCGCTCTGCGGCCTCGCACGGAATATGCCAGAGCTGATTGCCTTCCGGTTCGTCCAGGGGCTGGGTGGCGGTGGCCTGATCGTGCTGTCGATGGCGATCGTCGGCGACCTGGTCTCCCCCCGGGAACGGGGCCGGTACCAGGGCCTGTTCGGCGCGGTCTTCGGCACCACCAGCGTGCTGGGGCCGTTGCTCGGCGGCCTGTTCGTGGACCACCTCGGCTGGCGCTGGGTGTTCTACATCAACCTGCCGTTCGGCGCGCTGGCGCTGGTGGTGGCGGCGACCGTGCTGCACATCAGCGCCGGGGACCGCCGGCACCGGATCGACTACGCCGGCACCGCGCTGATCGCCGCGTTCGCCATCGGCCTGGTGCTGGTGGCCTCGCTGGGCGGCACCACCTGGCCGTGGCTGTCCTGGCAGGTCGTCGGGCTCGCGGTGGTCTCGGTGGTGTGCCTGCTGGCGTTCGTCCGGGTGGAGCGGACGGCGGCCGAGCCGGTCTTCCCGCTGGAGCTGTTCCGGGTGCGGACGTTCGCGCTGTGCGGGGCGATCTCGTTCGTGGTGGGCTTCGCGATGTTCGGCGCGATGACCTACCTGCCGACCTTCATCCAGGTGGTGCACGGGGTCTCGCCCACCCTCTCCGGGGTGCGGCTGCTGCCGATGGTGCTGGGCATCCTGCTCTCCTCCACCCTCTCCGGCCAGCTGATCAGCCGCACCGGCCGGTGGAAGGTCTTCCCGGTGGTCGGCACGGCGGTGACGGCCCTCGGGCTGCTGCTGTTGCACACCCTGGACGAGCGCAGCGGCATCGCGGTGATGAGCGTGTGGTTCGCGGTCTTCGGACTGGGGCTCGGGCTGGTGCTCCAGGTGATGGTGCTCGCGGTGCAGAACGCGGTGGAGTACCGGAATCTGGGCGTGGCGACCTCGGGGGTGACGTTCACCCGGTCCATCGGCGCGGCCTTCGGGGTGGCGGTGTTCGGCACGATCTTCAGCCACCGGCTGGGGGACGAGCTGCACGCGGCGCTGCGCGGGGTGGCGCTGCCGCCGGGGGTGAGCGAGGACCGGCTGCTGCACGATCCGCAGCGGGTGGCGGCGCTGCCGGCGGCGGCCAGGGAGAGCGTGCTCGGCTCCTACTCGGACGCGATCACCAGCGTCTTCCTGTACGCGGTGCCGCTGCTGGTGGTGGCGCACGCGTTGGCCTGGGCGCTGCGGGAGGACCCGTTGCGGGAGGGCGTGTTGGCCCCGGACCTCGGGGAGAGCGTGCCACCCAACCCGGTGGAGCGGACCTCGCGGGCGGAGTGCGCGCGGGCGCTGTCGGTGCTGGGCAGCCGGGCCGGCCGCCGGGACCTGTACGCGCGGATCGCCGCCGAGGCGGGCACCGACCTGCTGCCGGCGGCCTGTTGGCTGCTGCTGCGGATCAAACGGTACGGCTCGGCGGAGCCGGGGCTGCTGGCGGAGCGGACCGGGGTGCCGCTTGAGGTGCTGTTGCAGGCGGCGCAGCAGTTGGAGGAACGCGGCCTGGCCGCGCGGGAGGGGCATCCGCTGGTGGCCACCGAGGCGGGGCGGGCGGTCACCGAGCGGCTGGCGCGGGCCAGGGAGGCGGCCCTGGCGGAGCTGCTCGGCGACTGGTGGGGGCCACAACGGCCGCGCGACCTGGTCGAGTTGGTGCACGAGTTGAGCGGCGAGCTGGGTGGCTCGCGGGCCGAGTGGCCCCGCTCGACCGGCTGACCGCCGGCGCCGCGCGGGGCGTTGGGGGCGCGCGGGGCGTCGGGGGCGGCGACTTCCCGGGTGAACGCTCCGGGAACGTCACGGTAACGCGGGCGTGATGGGGTGGCGCGACGCCACCCCCGTTTTGTATCGTTGAAAAACAAAGTGGCCCCGCCCGCTCCCCGACCGTTGCCGGGCGGGACCACTTCGTGCCCCCCGCGACGCCCCGCGCGCCCGCCGCCACCGCCAACCTCCCCAGACGACGCCCTGATCGGACCGCTACCGAAGGACGGCCCCCCTTGCGCACCACAGAGACCGTTGGCGTGTTCAGTGCCCTGCTGCTCGACATGGACGGCACCCTGGTCAACTCCGATGCCGTGGTGGAGAGAGTCTGGCGCCGGTGGGCCGTGGAGCAGGGGCTCGACCCCGCCCTGGTGCTGCCGGTGGTGCACGGCCGGCAGGCGCACTCCACCATGGCCGAGCTGCTGCCCGACCGCCCGATGGAGGACAACCTCAGGGACAACGCGCTGATGCTCGCCGAGGAGGCGACGGACGTCGCCGGCGTCACCGCCATCCCCGGCGCCCGGGAGTTCCTGGCGGCCATCGAGGACGCCCCGCACGCCCTGGTGACCTCGGCCGACAGCGCCCTGGCGAAGGCCAGGATGACCGCCGCCGGGCTGCGCATCCCCGACCACCAGGTGACCGCCGAGTCGGTCAGCGCCAGCAAGCCGGACCCGGAGGGCTTCCTCAAGGCCGCCCACGACCTCGGCGTGCACCCCTGGGACTGCGTGGTGCTTGAGGACTCGGCCGCCGGCATCGAGGCGGGGCTGACCGCCGGGATGCGGGTGGTCGGCGTCGGCCCCCGGGCCGCGGCGCACGGACCGACGGCCCAGGTGGACACCCTGGAACAGCTGCGGGTCCGGCCGGCCCCCGACGCCTGCGTCCGCCTGACCATCGTCGGCTGACCGCCGACCGAACGTCGGCTGACCGCCGTCGGTCGGCCGTCGACCGACCGGTTCCGGCCGGGGCCGTTCCCTGGCCGGAACCGGTCGAACGGGCGTCGAACGCACCTCGGCGGACGGGTCAGCCGCTGATCGCCTCGTAGAAGCTGAAGCCGGCCAGCACCAACATCAGCAGCGCCGCCACCCGGCTGATCACCCGCAGCGGCACCCGCTTCATCAGCGCCTTGCCACCCAGCACGCCGACGCCGGCCACCGCCCAGAGCGCCAGCACCGCGCCGACCGCCACCGACAGCGGATCGTCGTACCGGGCGGCCAGGTTGGCGGTCATGATCTGCGTCAGGTCGCCGAACTCGGCGACCAGGATCAGCATGAAGCCGCTGCCGGCCACCCGCCAGAAGGAGGTGCTGGCCGGCGTCCGCACCGACTCCGCCTCCTCGGCCTCGGGGTTCTTCCTGCTCTCCCGGAACAGCAGCAGCGCGCCGCCGAGGAAGAGCACCCCCACCACCGCCTGGAGCGGACGTTGCGGCAGCAGGGTCAGCACACTGCCGGCCGCGACCGCGAGCGCCACGTGGATGGCGAACGCGGCGGCGATGCCGGCGAACACGTAGGAGGCCCGGAACCGGGCGCCGAGCACGAGCCCGGCCAGGGCGGTCTTGTCGGGCAACTCGGCCAGGAACACGACGCCGAAGACGACGGCGGCGGTGGGGAAACTGAACACGGTAGACCTTGCTTGGGCTCGGGCCGCCGGCCGAGACACCTCGCGGGGAGCGCGGACCTCGGCACGGCAGCGTCCAGATGAACACTGTCGGCCGAAGGTCTCGCTGCGGCACGGCACAGGCCGTGGTCCGCTCCGGGCGCCGGGCCCGGCCGCTGGTGGCGGCGGGCCAGTATGTCGAACGCTCCGGCGTAGAGCTACTCCCCTTCAGTGCCCGCCAGCCTACTCGCTCAGCCCCGGCCGGTCTCCCCCGCCCGCGGGTCAGCGCCCGGCCGCTGCCCCGGCGGCACCGGCGGGGCCGGCAGCGGGTGCACGTGTCCCCCCTCGCCCGCCAGCACGGGCCCGTCGCCGGGCGCCGCGGCCGCCTGGTCGGTCGCCGCGGCCACCCGGCTCGGGTCGTCGGCGCCCGCCCCGTGGCCCGGGCCGCCGGACGGCGCGCCGGTGGCGACGACGCCGGGCGGCGGCGCGGGCAGCGGCGCCGCCGGCAGCGTCACGCCCGTGCCACGCCCGGACTGCGCGACGCCCTGGAACGGCAGCGTGAAGCACGCCACCCGGGCGCCCGCGTCGCCCGGCGTGCCGTGGTGCCCGGTGGCGGTGGCGTGCTCGTGGAGCACCACCGAGTGCGCCTCGTCCGCCCGGAACAGCCAGTCCTGCCGCGCGGTGGACCGGCCGGCGCCGCGCCCGTCGGCGGTGACGTCCAGCCACACCTCGTTCTCCGGGTTGGCGGCCCGCGGGTCGTCGCTCGGCTCGTCCTGGTAGTGCGGGCCCGAGTCCCCTGGCCGGTCACCGCAGGGGCTCGTGTGTACGTGGGCGCCGTAGGTGTGGCCCGGGTTGACCCCCTCGACCCGGAGTTCGACCCGGGTCCGCCCCTCGACGACCCGCTGGGTGACCGCGATCGCGGCCCCCGCCGGCACCAGTTCCTCGTCGTAGGTGACGGCCGCCTCGACCACGGCGGGCCGGAAGTCGCCGGCCGGCGCCGCGAACACGCCGGACCAGGACCAGCCCGACGCGTCGTCCGCCGCCGTCCGCTCGGCGGCCGCCGCCGGACCCACGGTGCCGGCAGCCGCGGCGAGCAGCACCGCCAGTCCGCCCGTGACCAGTGACTTCATGGTCTGCTCCTGTCGCTAGACGATGTCTGGGGCTCACCCTGCCGGGCGGCGCCGTATGATGCCGGGCACACGCACCCAGGTGCTCCTGCCGAAGGACGTCGGCGTACGCTGGACGGCGGAACCGCCATGTTCCGCGAGATGGACCAGTCGTCGCGGGCGTAGCCACACGCCTCACGTGCCGGCGGGCGGTCGCATCACGGGGAACGGGGAGAGATCGTGCAGGAGACCTTGGGGATATTGCTGTACGCCCCCTGGATCTACGTGGCCGTCGTGCTCTCCATCACGCTTGACGTCTTCTTCCCCGTGCTGCCCAGCGGCGCCCTGGTGGTCACCGCGGCCGCCGTCGCCGCGGACGCCGCGGCCAACGTCACCGCCCTGCCCGAGCCGCCGACCCCGGGCGGCGTGCTGCCGCAGGTCGCGCTGCTCGCGCTCTGCGCGCTGACCGCATCGGTCGTGGGCGACCTGCTGGCCTGGTGGATCGGCCGGCGCGGCGGGCGGCGCTACGGGCCGGCCATCGCCCGCTCCCGCCGGCTGTCCCGGGCGCACACCCGGCTGGACGACGCGCTCAAGCGCGGCGGCGGCGCCCTGGTGGTGCTGGCCAGGTTCGCGCCGGCCGGCCGCGCCGTGGTGAGCCTCGGGGCGGGCGTCGCCGAGCGGCGGGCCAGGGACTTCCTGCCCTGGTCGGCGCTGGCCGCGCTGGCCTGGACGGCGTACAGCGTGGGCGTCGGCTACCTGGGCGGCCAACTGCTGGGCGCGAGCTGGCTGAGCGCCGGCCTCTCCCTGCTGGCCCTGGTCGGTGCCGGCGTGCTCGCCGCCCGCGTGCTCCGCCCCCGCCCGCAGCCCCCGACGGCGGACGCGTAGCCGCCGCGGAGCGGCGGGCGCCGGCCGGCGCCACGTCCCCGGGGGCGGGTGGGGCAGAGGCGGCAGGGCCGGGGCGGCGGCGCGGACGCCGCCCGGCGGCGGGTGGCGGCTGGCGGGTGGCCAGGCATCCCGTCGATGCGGAGGACGCGTGGGCGGCGCGGACAACGCTGGGTAAGTGGGGGCTATCAACGCGGAGTCGGCGGGCGCGGCATGGGCGTTACCGCGGCCCGGGGCGGCGACGCGTGCCCGGGGACCGGCGGCGGCGTGGGCCTCGTCCAACCGGCGCGCCTGGAGGACCGCGTCGCGCGCCCCAGGCCCTGGGGCTTTCCGCCGCTGGCGGGGCGCGCGGGCGACTATCCCGCGCTGGCGGACGTCAGGAGGTGGTGGCGCCCACCGTCTCGGTCAGGGCCCGGCGGAAGGCCGCCGCCGCCTCGGCCGCCACCCCGGGGCGGCGGCGGGTCGCGGCGTAGACGCCGCGGCGTGGCGGGTCGGCCAGCTCGCGGATCGCCAGGTCCTGACGGAGCGCCGGCACCAGCAGCCGGGGCGCCAGCGCCACCCCGTGGCCGGCCGCGACGAAGGCCTGTTTGCCGAGCCAGCTGCCGCACTCGATGTCGATCCGCGGGGTGAAGCCGGCGCGGGCGCAGGCCGTGGCGAGCGCCGAGGCGGCGCCCGCGTAGTCCTCCACCCAGGTCTCGTCCGCCAGTTCGGCGAGCGGCAGGACCGGCAGCGCCGCCGCCGGGTGCTCCCGGGGCAGCACACAGACCAGCACGTCGTCGAGCAGGTGGGTCAGGGTCAGGTCGGTCTGGGCCGGGAGGCCGGGCGGGTAGCTGGTGATGACCGCGAGGTCCAGCTCGCCGTCCAGCAGCCGGGGCAGCAGCCGTGGCGTGACGTCCTCCGCGAAGGTGACCCGCACCTGCGGCTCGGCGGCCCGGAACGCGCCCAGCGCGGGGGGCAGGAGCGCGGCCGCCGCGCTCGGCACCGAGCCGACCCGCAGGTTGGTGACGGGCCGGTCCCGGGAGGCGCGGACGTCGCGTTCGGCGTGGTCGACGCGTTGCAGGATCGCGGCGGCGTGCTCCAGCAGCACGTCGCCGGCCGGGGTGGGCCGCACGCCGCGGGCGTGCCGGCGCAGCAACGGGGTGCCCAACTCGGCCTCCAGCGCGGCGATCTGCCGGGAGAGCGCGGACTGGGTGTAGCCGAGGGCGCGGGCGGCGGCGGTGAGCGAGCCCGTGCGGTGCACCTCGCGGAAGGAACGCAGCGCGGTGATGTCCATGACCGGCACCCTACGCCAGCCATGCGGGGCGAGCATGGCATCCCTGCGAGATATGCGCTGGTGGGATCGGTGAGTCCTGGCGCAGGATGCCGGCATGACGGAAACGGGACTCACTCATCTCGCGGCGCCCGCCGGCGTCGCGCCAGCCTCCGGCTACGCACAGGTGGTCGTCGGGACGGGCCGGCTGGTCGTGCTCTCCGGCCAGGTGGCGCTGGACGGACGCGGGGAGTTGGTCGGGGCCGGGGATCCGGCGGCGCAGACCCGGCAGGTGTTCGAGAACCTGCGGCGCTGCCTGGCGGCGGCCGGTGGGACGTTCGCCGACGTCGCCAAGTTGACCTACTTCGTGACCGACACCGGGTTCCTGCCGGTGGTGCGCGAGATCCGGGATCGTTTTGTCGACACCGCGCGGCCGCCGGCCAGCACCGCGGTCCAGGTGGCCGGGCTGTTCCGCCCGGAGCTGCTGCTGGAGGTGGAGGCGCTCGCGGTGCTCCCGGAGACCCCGCGATGAGGGTGGCGGTGTGCGGGCTGGGGCGGATGGGGGCGGTCTTCGCGGCGGCCCTGGTCGCGCGAGGGCACCGGGTCACGGTGTGGAACCGGACGCCGAGGGAGGTGCCGGGCGCCCGGACCGCGGGCACCGCGGCGGAGGCGGCCGGTGGTGCGGCGGCCGTGGTGGTGATGGTGCTCGACGGGCCGGCCGCCCGGTCGGTGCTGCTCGGCCCGGCGGGGGTGACGGCCGGGGCCGACCGAGGCGCCCTGGTGGTCAACGCCACCACGCTCGACCCCGGCACGGCGCGGGCGTTGGCCGAGCGGGTGACGGCGGCCGGGCAGCGCTACCTGGAGGCACCGGTGCTGGGCTCGGTACCGGCGGCCCGGCAGGGCACGCTGCGGGTGCTCGCCGGGGGCGCGGCCGAGGACGTGCGCACCGCGGAACCGCTGCTGCGCGCCTGGTCGCACGCCGGCGCCCTGCGGCACGTGGGCGCCGTGGGCGACGCGTCCGCGCTGAAGCTGGTCGCCAACCTCGGCCTGGGGGTGGCGGCGACCGGGCTGCGGGACGCGGTCCGGCTGGCGGCCGACCTCGGGCTGGCCCGGGAGGACGTGCTGGAGGTGCTGGCCAGCGGCCCGCTCGGCGGGCTGGTGGGGGGCAAGCGGGACCGGCTGGCCCAGGGGGCGTACGCGGCGGCCGACTTCACCGTCGCCGCGCTCGCCAAGGACCTGGCGCTGGCGACGGGCGCCGCCGCTGGGTCGCTGCCGGTGGCCGAGGCGGCGGCCCGGGTCGTCGGCCGGGCGGCGGAGCGGGACGGCGGCCTGGACATCGCGGCGCTGGGCGCCGCCCCGGAGCGCGCGCCGAGGGCCTGACCCCGCACGGCCCTGACCCCGCACGGCCTGACCCGCACGAGCCTGACCCCGGCGGGTCAGGGGGCGCGCGAAGCCGCCGCGCGCCGGCGGGTCCGCCGGCGCCGGCAGGTGCCGGGCGCCCGCCGGGGCCGGCCGGGTCAGTCCAGCCGGCCTATCCCGCCGTACCAGGAGACGTCGGCGCGGTCCGGGCGGTCCGCCTCGGCCACGTCGTCGTTGCGCCAGTCGCAGACCACCTGGACGCCGGGGTCGATCAGGCTGAGCCCCTCGAAGAGGCCGGTGAACCGGTCCCGGTCGCGCAGCGTCAGCGGCACCCCCTGGGCGCGGTAGGCCCGCTGCACGCCCATCGCCGCCTCCGGGGCGATGTCGGCGGTGGCGTGCGACAGGATGAAGTGGCTGCCCGGAGCGACGGCCTCGCGCAGGGTGCCGACCAGCCCTTCCGGGTCCTCCTCGTCGCTCACGAAGTGCAGCACCGCCACGGCCAGCACGCCCATCGGCTGCTCGAAGTCCAGCAGGGACCGGACCTGCGGGTCGGACAGCACCGCCTCGGGCTGCCTGATGTCCCCCTGGATGACGGCGGTCAGCGCGTCCCTGGCGAGCAGCGCGCTGCCGTGGACCAGCACGATCGGGTCGTTGTCCACGTAGACCACGCGCGAGAGCGGGTCCACCCGCTGGGCGACCTGGTGCACGTTCTCCGCCGTCGGCAGGCCGGAGCCGAGGTCGAGGAACTGGCGGATGCCGGCCTCCCTGACCAGGTGGCGCACCGCACGGCCGAGGAAGGCGCGGTTCTCCCGGGCGGCGGTACGCAACAGCGGGAACGGCGCCAGCGCCGCCTCGGCGGCCTCCGCGTCCACCGTGTAGTGGTCCTTGCCGCCCAGGAGGTAGTCGTACATCCGGGCCGAGTGCGGCTGGTCCGTCCTCAGGTCCAGCGCCTCAACCGACTGCCCGTCGCCCTGCCCAGTCACCACGCGGTCCTCCACTCCGAGGAAACGATCATGCGATCAACGTCCCCGGCAGCGTAGTCAATGACCGAAAGCCCGTCAGCTCCGACCGGCATGTGCCGCTCGTAGAAAGGGAGTTGGCCGAAATCAGTGGGCGTCGGCCGGATCGGGCGTGGCCCAGCGCAGAGCGCTCGCCGCCGGCCTGGCCAGCACCCGCTCGATCTGGAAGTCCACCATCCGCTCGGCGCCGTCCAGGGCGGCGGCCCGCGCCGGCGACCAGTCCACCCGGGCCCGGCCGGTCAGGTGCAGCAGGGTGCCGTCGGCCCAGTCGACCACCAGCAGCCCGGCCCTGGGGTCCCGGGCGAGGTTGCCGAGGGTCATGTACATCGCGTTGCCACGGTAGTCGGGCCAGCTGATCAGGTCGGGGGCGGTGACCCGGAGGAAGCCGGGTGGGCCGCCGCGGTGCGAGGCGTCCATCGAGCCGTCCAGGTCTCCGCTGGCGACGAAGCAGGTGTCCGCGGCCGCCACCAGCGCCTGCTGGGCGGGGGTCAGCGCCGGCGTGACCCGGACAGGTGGGCGCCGGCGCGCGGCGGGCGCGAGGTGGGTGACCACACGCCGGGTGATGTGGCGCGGGCAGTTGGCGTACACCTGCGCCACCCGCAGCCGCAACTCCCCTTCGGCCGGCCGGACCCAGCCGTTGACCCGCATCCGGCGGCGGGTGGCCGGCTCGACGGCGACGGCGCCGACCGGGGTCTCACCCGCCGCCGTCAACACCTCGGCCAACGGGTCGTCCGGGTCCGGCGCCGCGCGCACGGCGACGGTCCGCTCGTCCGGCGCCGTGACGAAGCCGGCCGGGCCGGTGAGCTGGCTGGCCCAGACCCGGCCGGCCGCGTCCCGGGCGCCGACCACCAGCGTCGTCCGCCCGGCGAGGAAGCCGGCGGCCACCTCCGGAATCCGGTCCCGGATGGCCCGTTGGGCGTGGTCGGCGCGCGCCAACGCGCCGGCGCGCCGCTGCACCCCGCGCTCCCCCGGGTGGTAGTCGGTGGTCATCGCGTCTCCAGGGTTCGGCGAGCCCGGCGGCTCAGAAGAAGCCGCAGGTCGGCGCGGCGCCGGCCGGGGCGAGGGCGGGGTCGGCGCCGGTGGCGGCGAAGATCTCCAGCCGGATGCCGTCCGGGTCGGCGAAGAAGACGCCGCCTGAGGCGGCTCCCTCGCCGTGCGGCACCACCCCCTCGTAGGCGAACTCCACCCCCAACTCCCGCAGTGCCGCCTCCCGTTCGCGCACCTCGTCGATGGATTCGGCCTGGAAGGAGAGGTGGTGGAGACCGGCCAGGTCGGCGGCGAAGCCGCCGGAACCCTGCTGCCAGAGGGTGATCCGCAGCTCGCCGTCCCGCCCCAGGAAGGCCCAGCGGCGGTCGCCGTCCCGGCCCTCCTGGAGCAGGTCGAGCCCGAAGACCGAGCGGTAGAAGGGCAACGAGCGATCGAGATCGGTGACATTCAGCCCGATGTGTCCGGTGGTGAGCGACAACGTGGCCTCCTCGGCCTGGATCCTGACTAACCGTTACCGACAACCATAGGAGTTAGAGGCGAGCGGGTCAACCGGTATAGCGCGCCATACCGGTGAGAGGCGCACGGCGCGGTGCTGCGCGCCGGCCCGCGTTAGGGTGGGGCGCCATGGCAGCCGACGACCCCCGCCCCCTGCTCGGCGAGCCCCTCTCGCTCGACCTGCTCAACACCCGCTGGCGGCTGACCGCCGAGACCCAGGACCTGCTCACCGACGTCGCCGGCCTGGCGATCTGGCTCCGCGCCAACGACCTGCACGAGCTGTGCCCCGCCGACGAGCCCACGCTGGCCGCCGTTCGCCAGGCCAGGACCGCCCTGACCGCCGCCGTCGCCCACCCGGCGGCCCCGGGCCGGGACGCCCGCGCCGCGGTCAACGCCGTGCTGTCGCACGGCCGGACGCGCCGGACACTGACCGCCGACGGCCCGGCCGAGGAGGCCGTCACGGACTCCGCCGCCTGGCTGCCCGGCTGGCTGGCGGTGGACGACTACCTGCGGCTGCTGCGGCTGGACCCGACGCGGATCAGGGGCTGCGCCAACGACAGCTGCCTGCTGCACTTCTTCGACACCTCGCAGAACCGCCGGCGCCGCTGGTGCTCGATGGCGCTCTGCGGCAACCGGGCCAAGGCGGCCCGCCACTACGCCAGGGGCCGGGCCGCCGGCTGACCGGACCCCCGCGGAGCCACCGGCCGGCCGGTCCGGCGCCAGTCCACCGCCCGTCCGCCGTCAGTCGGGCAGGTGCGCGGTGTCGCCGAACTCCGCGGCGCGCAGCCGCGACCCGTCCGCGATCCAGCGGCTGAGCGAGGCGTTGGGCACCGGCGCGGCGGCCGGCGGTTCGGCGCCGATCCCCTCGATCACCCGCCCCGCCGCCACCAGCACCGCGTCGTGCGCCACCAGCAGCACCCGCCGGCCCGGCGCGGCGGCGGCCAGCTCGGTGAGGAAGTCCCGCACCCGCAGGGTGACATCGGCGAGGGACTCGCCGCCAGGCGGCCGGTAGCGCCACTCCCCGACCGCCGCCCGCCGCGTCGCCTCCTCCGGGGCGCGGCGCTCCACGGCCAGCGGGGTCAGCAGCTCGAAGACGCCCATCTCACGGTCCCGCAGCCGTTCGTCCACCAGCGGCGCCGGCGCAGCCGGCCACGCCTCGCCCACCGCGTCCCAGGTCTCCCGGGCCCGCGCGTAGGGCGAGCAGACCACCAGCTCGGGCCGCCTGCCGGGAGGCAGCGCCGCCAGCCGGCGCCCGAGGGCCACCGACTGCTCCCGGCCGCGCCCGGTGAGCGGCACGGTCGCCTCCCGGTAGGCGAGGCTGCCGTCCGCGTGCCCGACCCGGGCGGCCTCGGCGAAGACCACGTTGGAGACGCTCTCCCCGTGCCGGACGGCGAGCAGCTCGGCCAGGGGCAGGGACGGTGGCAGGGCGCGGATCGACATCGCCCCAGTCTGGGCTCCGCCGCCGTCGGAGCCGGGGAGCCGGCCGCCGACCCGCGCCACGCCGCCCGGCCCGGCGCAACGAGCGACGGCGTCGGCCGAGCCGACGGCCGGGCCGGCGCGCACAGCGGGCGTCCACGCCGGCCGGGGCCCAAGCGGCTGGCCCACTGTGCCCGCTGGCGGGCACAGTGGGCGACTCCCCGGCCAGGTCAACCCCCGGGCCGGGCAACGGGCCAGGGCACCGGCCGAGCCGACGCCCCCGACGCGCACCGCGCGCGTCCGCGCCGGCCCCGGCGGCGAACAGCAACGGCACCGGGACGCCCAGCCCCACGACAACGGCCGACCGGCCGGCCGATCCACGCCACCCGGCACCGAACGCCCCGTGCGTGCCCCCTCCGGCGACGGCCGACCGCGCCCCGCACCCCCGGCACCCCGGCACCCCGGCACCGCCGGTCTGGGCGACGGGGCCGGCCGCTCGCCCGGGGGTCAGGGCTCGGCGTTCCGGTCGATGCCGAGGGTGGCGACCAGGTCCTCGTGGAGCTCGAACCAGACGCGGTGGCAGGAGTCCAGGTCGGTGCGGTCCACCCAGCCGCCGTCGCCGGCCGCGGCACGCCGCAGCGCCGCGCCGAACCGGGTGTCGTAGCCCCGGAACCGGCTGAGCACGCCGGTGAGGCGGGCGACGAGCGGGCCGACGGCCCGGTCCACGGCGGCCAGCTCCCGCAGGACGGCCGCGTCCCAGGCCGGGTCGGCGTGGTCGTTGGCGGCGAGCGGGTCGCCAGGGGCCGGCCGCAGCTGCCAGTCGGTGCAGGCGCGCCGCAGCCAGGCGTTCCACGGCAGGAAGTCCCGGTAGACCCGCCGCACTTCGGCCGCCCGGCCGGTGTGGCCCAGCTCGACCGCCAACCGCCGCTCGTTCTCGGCCCGGCCCGCCTCGGTCAGCGACCAGCCGGCGGTGCCGGCGAAGGCGGTGTGCGTCACCCAGCCGCGCGCCTCGGCGGCCCGCAGCGCCTCCGCCGTCGCGGCCACACCGAGCCCGAACCGGTCGGCGACCGCCGGGGTGTCGGCGAAGCCGGTGAGCCGGACGGCGTGCGGCACCAGCAGGTCGAACGGCGAGTCGTGGGGCACGTCCCGGGTCACCCGGCGGCGTCCCGCCGGGAGAGCAGCCGCTGGTAGTGCTGCTGGCACGCCTGCGGGGAGTTGAAGCCCAGCGCGTCGGCGATCTGCGGCCAGGTCAGGCCGGCGGCCCGGGCGGCGAAGAGCAGGCCGGCCTCCAGCCCCTCCGCCTCGGCCCGGGCGGCGGGCAGCAGCGCGAGCGCGCCGAGCAGGTCGTCCGGGGCCAGCTCGGTGGCGCGCCAGAGGGCGTACCTCGCGAGGTCGGCCGCGGCGGGCGGGACGGGCGGGGGCTGCCAGGGACGGGCGTCGAGCTGGTCGGCGCCGAGCGCCAACAGCCGCTCGCGGGCGTCCTGTTCGCGCCGCGCCTGGTCCTGGTCGGCCCGCGCGGCCGGCTCGACCTCGTGCTTGCGTGCCATGCCGCCGAGCATGCAGAATCAACAAAAGATTGTCAATATTCTGTTGATGAAGGGGGTGGCGGTGCCGAACGGGGAGGGCCGCCCGGCGCTGGTGCCGCTGCGCGCGGCCGAGGCGGAGACCTGCGGCGGGAAGGCGGGCGCGCTCGGCGGGCTGCTGCGGGCCGGGCTGCCGGTGCCCGACGGCTTCGTGCTGCCGTTCGACGCCTACCGCGCTGCGGTGCGCGGCGCGGCTGAACGGCCGCCGGCGACCCCGCCGTTCCCCGCCTGGCTGCGCGCCCCGCTGGGCCGCGCGCTGGCCGGCCTGGGTGAGCGGCCGCTCGCCGTGCGGTCCTCGGCGGCGCACGAGGACGGCGCCGGGGCCTCGGCGGCCGGCCAGCACGAGAGCGTGCTCGCGGTGCGCGGCGCGGCGGACGTGATCGACGCGATCCGGGTCTGCTGGACCTCGCTGCACACCCCCCGCGCGCTGGCCTACCGCGGCCGCCGGGTGGCGGAGCCGCTGATGGCCGTCCTGGTCCACCGGCTGGTGGACGCCGAGGTGTCGGGCGTGTTGTTCACCGGCGCCGGCCCCCGGGACGAGGTGCGGATCGAGGCCGCGCGGGGGCTGGGCACCGGCGTCGTCGGGGGCACCGTCACCCCGGACGCCTACCGGGTCGGCGCGGACGGCTCGGTCAGCCGCGTCCCCGGCGTCCAGCCGACCCGGCTGGACCGGGACGGCGACCGGCTCGTCAGCCGCCCGGTCCCCGCCGCCGACCTGGGCCGGCCGGTGCTCGACGACGCGATCGCCGGGCGGCTCGCCCGGCTCGGCCGGGCGGTCACCGAACGGCTCGGCGGGGCACGGGACATCGAGTGGGCGGTCGCCGACGGCCGCCCCTGGGTGCTCCAGGCCCGGCCGGTCACCGTCCGCCCGCCGGCACCCCCGCCGGCCCGGGGCCACCCGGCTCCGGGCACGCTGACCGGCACGCCGGGCAGCCGGGGCACGGCGACCGGGGTGGCGCGGGTGCTCCGCACCCCCACCGACCTGGGCCGGGTGCGGCCCGGCTGCATCCTGGTCTGCCCGCACACCGACCCGTCCTGGACGGTGCTGCTGCGGGCGGTGGCCGGCGTCGTCACGGAGGTCGGCGGCGTGCTCTCGCACGCCGCGATCGTCGCCCGCGAACAGGGCGTGCCGGCGGTGCTCGGCGTCCCGGACGCGACCAGCCTCATCCGGGACGGCAGCCGGATCAGCATCGACGGCACCACCGGCGCGATCACCACGGTGTCCCCCTGAACCCCCCGCCCGCGCCCGCCCCCTGGCCAGGGCACCGCCGGCGGCGGACCGGCCGACGCGCGGCGAACCGGCGCCACGGGACGGCGGGTTGGGGGAAACCGGAAAGGAAACCGGACAGGGCCGGGAGGGGACCGGAAGAGAAGGGGTGGGTGCAGACGGGTTCGAACCGCCGACATCCGCCTTGTAAGGGCGGCGCTCTACCGCTGAGCTATGCACCCCCGGGCGAACCGGTGGCACAGCCTACACGGGGACCGTCCGCCCGGGTTCGACAGCGGGCACTCCCGACCGCTCTCGCATCGTTGACCGGATGGAAGAATGGCGAGCCAGGGGGACTCACCTGGCTCATCGACCACGGGGAGAAGAAGACGTGACAAGCGGCCGAGTGGCGAGGGATCTCACCGTCTCCGTGGTGCTGCTGCCGCTCACCCTGGCGTCGGTCGCGCTGGCGGCCCTGCCGGGGTCGTTCACGCCGGGCGGCACCCGCCGCTGGGGGCGCGGCCGGTCGGAGGAGTCGCGGGCCAGGGCCCAGCAGGCGAAGGACTCGGCGGCGACCGCCTTCTACGAGCTGGACACCGCCCAGCGCGACCTGCGGATCACGCTGGAGACGCTGTCCGCGGCCGAGGAGTCCCCCGAGTCCCGGCGGGCCGCCGCCCGGTTCGCCACCCTCGGCGAGCAGGTGGACCGGATCAGTCACGACTACATCAGCACGCTGGACGCGCACGACCTGGACGCCGAGCAGTTGGACGCGGGCGAAGCGAACCGCGCCTACCGGGAGCTGAGCCGGGTCACCGACGAGCTGGTGCGGGCCCGCGGCGATCTGACCCGGTTCGAGCAGAGCCTGACGCCGCTGGTGAGCCGGGCGCAGGAGCAGCTGGCCCAGGTGGTGCCTGCGGTGGACCGGGCGAAGGCCGCGCTGCTCGCGGCGACCGAGGCGCTGGACGGGGCGCGCCGGTCGGGGCTGAGCGCCGACGAGCTGGCGGCCCGGCTGGCCGGGCTCGGCCCGGAGCTGCGGGCGCTCAACGAGGGCGCCGGGCAGCACGGGGTGCGGCCGACGATCCAGCGGGCCGAGCGGGTGCTGCGGGAGGCCCGGGCGATCGCGGCTGAGGCGGCCCGGCTGCCGGAGCGGGCGGCGGAGATCGACCGCCGGCTGACCTCGCTGCGCACCCGGGCGGAGGCGATCAGTCACCGCGCCGAGTCGGTCGGGCCGGTGCTGAGCGAGCTGCGCCGCCGGTTTATGGCCAACTGCTGGCAGGACCTCCAGCGGGTGCCTGAGCAGGCCGAGGAGGCGGTGCGGGAGGCCGGCGAGGCGCTGGCCGCGGCCCGTGCGGAGCGGGCGGCGCAGCGGTTCGACGCGGCGACCGGGCAGCTGTCCCGGGCGCACGAGCTGCTGGGTGGCGCGGACGAGGCGGTGTCGGCGGCGGGCGACCGGCTGCGCCGGCTGACCGAGATCGCGCGGGACGCCTCCGGGGAGGTCGAGCGGGCCAGGTTCGCGGTGCGGGACGCGCAGCGGCTGGCGATGCGCGGGCGCACGGTGCCCGACCCTCGGCACGCGGGGCCGCTGGACGCGGCGGTGGCCCGGCTGGAGCGGGCGGTCGCGGAGCTGGAGGAGGGCGGGCGGAACCCGGACTACTGGCGGTTCCTGACCGAGCTGGAGGCGGTGCGGGAGTCGGCGGCCTCGGTGGTGGAGGCGATCCGCGCCGGCCGGTAACCCCACGGACCCGGGCCGGCCGGGTCGGGCGGAACGGGTTGGGCGGTTGGGCCGGGACAGGCCGGGCGGAACGGGCCGGGCGGTTGCGCCAGGCCGGTCGGCCGCGCCGGCCGATGGCCCGACGGACCCGGGCCGGCCGCCAGGCCGGGACGGGCCGGACGGGTTGGGTCGGACGGGGCCGGGTACGCGGGACGGGACATCGCGCCGGCCCGCGGCCGCGCGGGCGGCGACGCACACCCGATCCCGAGGAGGTCGCCATGGCGGCATCGGTGTCGTCCCTGATCGGGACGGACGCGCGGGGCGAGCCACGACTCCCCAACGGCGGGCCGCTCGGCCTGCTGAGCCAGGCCAGGCTGGAGCAGGACCGGCCGGCGGACCGACGGCTGAACCGCTTCTACCGGACGGGCGCCGGGCTGGTCGGCCTGGGCCTGGTCGTCTTCGGCGTGCTGGGCATCACCCAGCACCTGGGGGCCTTCTCCACCGGCGACGACTCCGTCTGGGGCCTGAACACCAACGGCGCGCTGAGCTGGCTGTCCGTGGCGGTCGGGCTGCTGCTGGGCGTGGTGATGCTGCTCGGCGGCAACCTGGCGTCCTCGTTCTGTCTGGGCCTGGGCGCGCTCTTCCTGCTCAGCGGCTTCGTCAACCTGGCGCTGATCAAGACCGACGCCAACGTCCTCAACTTCGAGATCCCGAACGTGATCTTCAGCTACGTGGTGGGCCTGGTGCTGCTGACCATCGGCATGTACGGCCGGGTCAGCGGACGGCTGCCGCACGACAACCCGTACTGGCGGGTCCGCAACCGCGCCGCCGCGCGGGACGTGGAGCGCCGGGCGGAGCTGGCCGAGCGGCGGCGCGGTGAGATCAGCGAGGAGTGGCGGCGGGCGGACCGGGCACGGGAACGGCGGTGGGCGCGGGACCGTCAGCGACGTCGGCTGCTGCCGGGGGCAGCGCGGCGAGCAGCGCGCGCAGAATCGACTCCCCGCAGCTGACCCCGCGTTCGGCCAGCCCCACCACGTGCGGGGCGGTCCAGCCGCTGGTCGCCAGCTCGCCGTGGCCCGGCCGCCAGGCCAGGTCGGCGGCGAGCAGCAGGTCCCGGTCGAGCAGCGAGTCGCCGGCCGCCAGGGTGCGGTCGGTGCCGGCCCGCCTGGCCACCTCGGCGACGGCGGCGCTCTTGGTCAGCGGCGCCGGCACCGCGTAGAGCTTCCGGCCCTGGAGGGAGACCGTCCAGCCGAGCGGGGCGGCCCACTCGGCGAAGGTCGCCAGCCAGGTCTCCGGCAGTCGCTCCCGGTCCACCACCAGGTAGGCGAAGAGGTCCTCGGCGACCCGGTCGCGCAGCAGCCAGGCCGGGTCGGCGGTCGCCCTGATCCGGGCCCTGACCTCGTCGAGCGGGGCGCACTCGGCGGCCAGCCGGCCGCGCACCGCACGGTGCCAGTCCTGGTCGGCGACGCCGTCCACCAGCAGCTGCCCGCCGTTGGCGCAGATCGCGTACCGCGGCGGCGGGCCCGGCAGCCGCACCCGCAGGTACTGCTCCGGGGTGCGGGTGGTGGTGGGCACGAAGACGGCGCGCGGGTCGGTGGCGAGCGCCGCGAGCAGCCCGGCGGCGGTCTCGGTCAGGTAGGACTGCGGCTGGCTCTGGTAGGTCTCCACGGTCAGCAGCCGGGGTGCCCGCCGGTCGGGCTCGGTCAGCTCCAGGGCGCGGACCGAGTAGATCAGGGTGCGGTCCAGGTCGCTGGCGACCAGGGTGCGGGCCCGGCTCATCAGGTGGTCGTCCTTCCGTCGGCGCCGGTGGCGCCCCTGGTGTAGCGGGGGTGGATCAACCCCACGCAGCTGTAGGGCAGTTCGTCGATCTCCTCGACCGGCACCCCGCGCTGCTCGGCGAGCAGCCTGATGTGGTCCAGGTCGGCGCCGGCGCCGCGCCTGGCCAGCACCCGCCAGGGCACCCGGCGCAGCAGCACCCGGGTGGTCTCCCCGACGCCGGGCTTGACCAGGTTGACGTCGTGGATGCCGTACTCCTCGCTGATCCGCTCCACGGCACGCCAGCCGACCCAGGTCGGGGACCGGTCGGCGGCCAGCAGCGCCGCGGTGTCCTCGGCGACCGCGGCGCCGACCTCGTCGAACCGGGCGCTGACCGCGTCCAGGAAGTGCCCGGAGAGGTCGGCCTCGGCCAGCTCCCGGTAGTACTTGGCGCCGTGGAAGTCGTCCGGGCCGACCAGGTCGGCGCGGAGCACGGTCCGGGAGACCAGCCCGGAGACGGTGGAGTTGAGGCAGGCCGAGGGGATCAGGAAGTCGTCCCTGGTGCCGTAGGTGGTGACGCAGCCGCCAGGGTCGGCCAGCACGGCCAGGTCTGGGGCGAACCCGGGGTGCGGCGCGAGCGCGTCGGCCAGCTCCCGGGTGATGGCGCCCTTGCCGGTCCAGCCGTCGACGAAGACCACGTCGGCCGGGTCGTGGTGGGCGGCCAGCCAGCGCAGCGCGGTGTGGTCGATGCCCCGGCCGCGCACGATGGAGACGGTGTAGTGCGGCAGGTCGAGCCCGTGGGTCCGCCGGGCCCAGCGGCGCATCAGCACGCCGACCGGGGTGCCGGCCCTGGCCAGCGAGACCAGCACCGGCGGCCGGCCGCGTTCGGCGAGCACCGCCTCGGTGACGGTGCCGACGGCGCGGGCCACCCGGCCGGCCGAGGCGGCCAGCGCGCTGTGGAAGAGCCGCTGGTACTCGGCGCTCGGCTGGTACTCGACCGGCAGCGACTCGGCGTAGTGCGCGCCGCCGGACTGGATGGCCTCCTCGCGCTCCTCCCTGGGCGCCTCCAGGCGCACCGCGGAGAGGTCCTGGAGCAGCCAGCCGACCTCGTCGGGGGCGTAGGAGGAGAACGCGGGGCCGCGCAGCGGCGGCGGCAGCGGCCGGGGCGCCGGCAGCGCGGCCAGCAGCACCCGGCCGGCGTGCGGGGCGAGCCGGGCGAGCAGCCCGTCGGCGGCCCACAGCTCGGCGGTGTCGCCGGCGGCGTCGGTGACGACCAGCACGGCGTCCCAGCCGCCGCCGGTCACGTTGTAGGCGTAGCGGGGGCCCGGGTCGGCCGGGGCGTCGTGGGCGGGGAAGACGAGCCGGCTGCGGATCGCGTAGCCGGGGTCGTCGACCGGCAGCACCGGGGAGCGGGTGGTGGTGGAGAAGCGCACCTCGGCGGCGGCGCCGAGCGCGTTCTGGAGCGCCTCGGCCAACCGCAGCGGGGCGTACATCAGCTCCTCGGTGCCGAGCACCAGCACCCGCGCGGCGCCGGCCGGCAGCTGGGCGGCCAGCTGGCCGCCCAGGGCGGGCAGCGCGGCGGCCAGCCGGGCCCGGTGGGCGGCGGTGAAGCCGTGCCGGCCGCCGTCCGGCACGTCGGCCGGCCAGTGGAGGGCGAGCCGGGCGGGCGCCTCGCCGGCGCGCGGCGCCGGCACCCGGGCGGTTTCGGGCGCCGGGTCGGCTGCCTCGGCGGACTCGTCTGCCTCGGCCTCGCAGGCGGCGACCAGCGTGGCGCCCCTGGTCAGCACGTCGGCGGGCAGCGTCACCGCGCCCTGGGCGAGGGCCACCACCCGTACGGAGGCGCCCAGTTCGGCGGCGAACTTGGCCAACTCGGCCCGGTCCGCGTCGGACCTGGTGTCCACCAGCGCGGCGACCACGTAGTGGTCCCTGGGCCAGCGGCGGTGCAGGGTGGCCACCGTGTTGCGGACGGTGCGCCCGGTGGACAGCTCGTCGTCGACCAGCACCAGCGGCCCGTCGCCGGCCAGCAGGCCGGGGTCGGACGGCAGCAGCAGGTGCGAGGTGTGGTGCGAGTGCTCCTCCTCGAAGCCGCCGACCGGCGCGACGCCGGGCACCGGGCGGCGGGTGGAGTGCAGGTAGCCGGCCGCGCCCAGGCCGTCGGCGACGCTGTGCCCGAGCCCGGTCGCGGTCTCCGCGTAGCCGAGCACCACGGCCCGGCCGGCCGCCGCCTCGCCCAGCTCGGCGGCCACCCGCCGGCCCAGTTCGAGGCCGGTGCCGTGCACTACCTCGGGCCGCTGCGGCACGTGCTTGCCGAGCACCCGGGAGACCAACAGGTGCGCGCGGCGGGGGTTGCGCCGCAGCGCCAGCCCCAGCAGCTCGCGCGCCCCGTCGCCGGCCAGTCGTACGCCGAGTCTGTGGGTGACCCAGTCACCCGGCCATATCGGGGCGGTCACGCGTTGCCCGCCGCGAGGAGATCCACGAAGTCCACTCCGTCCCTGGCGACGCCGAACACCTCGGCGCGCAGCATGGTCCTCTCGGCCCAGGCGCGGTGCGGCTTCACCTCGTTCATCTTGTTGGTGTAGGCGGACCGCAGCACCCCGCCGCCGTCGGCTCCCCGGCGCAGGATGTCGGCCGCGTCGCTGAACTCCTCGTGGCTGACCACGGAGAGGGCGTGCACCGGCGCGACATGGGAGGGGTGGATGCAGGTCTTGCCCTGGAGGCCGTTGGCCCGGTCCAGTTTGATCTCCCGCAGCAGCGCGTCCATGTCGCGCTCCAGCAGCCGGGCGCGCAGCTCCTCGGCGCGGCCGCTGAACGGGGTGTTGCGCAGCTGCGGCTTGAAGATCCGGCCGGGCGCCCGGAAGTACTCCCAGACCGGGCCGGTCACGGTGTAGCCGGAACCGTCGGCCCGGCCCAGCACGTTGACCACGTCGGCTATCACCGAGGCGACCAGGCCGATGTCGTAGGCCGTCATCTCCGGGGTGCGGCGCAGCCCGTAGGCGGAGCAGAAGTCCGTCACCCCCAGGCGCACCGCGGGTATGCGCTCGCGGTACTTCTCCACCAGGGCGGCCACCGCGCGCAGCCCCTCGTGGCGGCTCTCCAGGTGCAGCAGCTCGGGCGACTCAAGCACCGGCATCACCAACAGCCGCCGCCCGCACAGCACCTCGGCCGCGACCAGCGCCTCCAGGAAGGCGGCGCCGCTGGCCGGGGTGAACTTCGGCACCACGAAGCCGGTGAGCGACGCCACGTCGTCGCCGAGCCGGCGGGTCAGCGAGACCAGCTGCTCCGGCTCCCTGACCCGCACGAACAGCAGCGGCAGCGTCTCAGGATCGGCCTCGGCGGCCAGCCGGCGGAACTGGGCGACCAGGTTCTCCTCGGCGCCGGCCACCTCGTCGTCGCCGATGGAGTCCTCCAGGCAGAGCACCATGGAGACCACACCGGCTCTGGCCTGCTTGCGGACGTCATCGGCCAGCCGGGGCCGGGTGGCTGGCGCGTAGAGCGTCGCGCCCAGGGCGAAGCCGAGGGTCCGCACCGGCGAGCCGGGGCCGAACGCGGCCGGCTCCCGGTGGAACAGCGCACGCCGGCGCGCGGCTGAGAGGTGCCCGAAGTGCCGCATGGTGTGTGTCCGTTCTCCCCACCCTCCGGTCGTCGGATGACGTCACCGGTTTCTCGCCATCGTAAGGGCGGCATTGTTTCGGGCGGATGGCCGCAGGCAGGATTCGGGGTATGACCCCTGTGCCCAATCCCGGAACACCGCTGCGGCTGGCGGCCGCCCGGGTCCGGGTCGAGCTGTGCTGGAGCTGGCCGGACGGCCAGGCCGGAGCGCCCGACCTGGACCTGTCCGCGCTGCTGTTGGGGCCGGACGGCCGGGTGGCGCGGGAGGGCGACTTCGTCTTCTACAACCAGCCGAGCCACCCGTCGGGGCTGGTGCGGCGGCTGCCGCGGGCGAGGGCTGGAGACGGCTTCGCCGACGTGCTGACGGCCGAGTTGGCCGGGCTGCCGGCCGGCATCGTGCGGCTGGTGCTGGCGGCCTCGGCGGACGGCGGCTTCCACGCCGAGGCGAGCGGGCCGACGCTGGTGGTGCGGGACGCGGAGGACGGCTCGGCGCTGGCCGAGCTGCCGCTGCGGCCGGCGCCGGCCGAGACGGCGCTGCTCTGCGGCGAGCTGCGGCGGGCGGAGGACGGGGGCTGGGAGTTGGCCGTGGGCGGCCGCGGGTTCGCCGGCGGGCTGGTCGCGCTGGCCGCCGAGTTCGGCATCGGCGCGGCCCGCCGGCCCCGGTCTGCGTCCTGGGGCTACCCGCAGGCCGACCCGGCGTTCGCGCTGCCGCCGCAGGGTCCGCAGTTCCTGCCGGCCGCCGAGGTCTGAGCCGGCCCGGCCACGCGGTGGCGGGCCGGCGGCCGCGCCGGCGTCAGTAGAGCGCGGGGGTGTCGTGCAGGCTCTTGCCCTGCCGGCGGCGCAGCAGGCCGCGGCGGGCCGCGTAGGCGCCGATGACCGACCAGGCGCCGCCGCCGGCGAGGAGCAGCGCCATCTTCCCGGCCGGGTCGACCCGGTCCGCCACCTCCATGGACACCTCGCCCTCCGGGTCCACCAGCACGGCGAGCGTGGTGCCCACCGCGTACGGCGGGGACGAGCCCTGGTAGACCAGCGTCTCCCCCAGCGCGACGCCGTCGGCGGTGCGCACCAGGTCGAACTCGTGCCGCTTGCCGGAGACCTCCACGTCGGCGACGGTGACCTCCGCGCGCTCCCCACGAAACTCCAGCGCCGCCTCCGGCGCGTACTGCACCGCGCCGACGAGCACCGCGACGCCGGGCAGCAGGGCCAGGAAGCCGAGCCAGAACGCCTGGTGGACGCCCACCACGGCGACCACGAAGCCGATGGTGAGCACGACGCCCACCACGATCGGCACCGCGACCACCGACAGCGACAGGTAGGAGGCCAGCGCGATGGCGGCCACCACCACCCAGGCCGCGAGCACCAACACCAGGGCGCGCCACCAGGCGCCCGCCGCCGACCAGTTCTTCCGCGGTGCCATGTGCCCGCCCCCTTCGTCAGCCGAACCGTACCGGAAGGACGCGTGAGGGCTCAGGCGGGGCGCTTCCCCGCGGCTTATGTGCGGCTTGCGGGCGGCCTCTTGTGGCCTACTTGCGGCCCCGGCCCCAGGTCATGCCCCAGCCGTAGAGCCGGTCGATCTCCGACTGGAAGCCGTAGACGTACTTGACCTGCCGCCGGGCCACCAGCTGGCCGTTCTCCGACTCGATCAGCACCACGGCGCAGGAACGCGCCTGCGGGGGCGGGTCGGTGCAGCCGATCTCCACGTTCTTCCCGTCCGGCGTGGCCAGCGTGACGGTCACGTCGGCCCGGTCGAAGGTGGGCGCCCCGTCGTAGATGTAGACGAAGATCAGCAGCCGCTTGAGGTCGTCCTTGTTGTCCAGGTTGATATAGAGATGCTCGCCGGAGCCGGTGCCGAACCGGTCGTCGCCGCTGAGCTTGATGTACGGCGCCTCGTTGAACTCGCCGAGCAGCCCGCCCAGCGACTGCACCACGCCCTTGGAGCCGTCCGTCAGCTCGTACAGGCAGGCCAGGTCGAAGTCCATGTTGGCGACACCGTGCGAGTGGCCCTTGATCTCGGCCGGCTTGAACACCTCCAGCGGATGGCGCCAGTTGTCCAGCCACTTGCGCTGGGAACCGCCGAAGTCGCTGTTGGTGCGGATGCGCCAGGAGAGGTCGACGCGGAGCGTGCCGCTGTCCCGGCCCTCACCGGTGAGGACGGCGGTGGAGTTGCGTCGGGTCAGCTCCGACGCGTAGCTCATCGGCCCGCCGACCGTGTCGAACCGCTGGTTGCCGGCGCCACCGCGCCAGTACGACCACAGGGAGACCATGCGGCCCCACCCCTCACCTCTCCCCCTCCCTTCCGGGAGGGCGCTCGCCACGCCTCGGACCCGCTACGGGGACGGTCCTGGACCGTCCCCGTATGCAGGCTTCCGCGTTTACCCGGGCCTCACACCCCGGCCGAGACCTGCTTCTGTTCCTCGCCGGCCGCGGCGTCCCGCCGGTTGGCCCGGAGGGAGGACCAGAAGGCGGCACCGATCAGGCCCACCCCGACGAGGCCGGTCACCACCTCGGGCAGGTGCCAGCGGATGCTGATCAGCAGCATCACGGCCAGCGCGCCGATCGCGTAGTGCGCGCCGTGCTCCAGGTACCGGTACTCGTCCAGGGTGCCCTGGCGCACCAGGTAGATGGTCAGCGAACGGACGTACATCGCGCCGATGCCCAGGCCCAGCGCCATCCAGAAGATGTGGTTGGTGATGGCGAAGGCGCCGATCACCCCGTCGAACGAGAAGGAGGCGTCCAGCACCTCAAGGTAGAGGAAGAGGAAGAACGCGGCCTTGCCGGCCAGCCCGACGGCGGTGGGCTGGCGGCCGGCCCGGCGGGCGGCCTCCTCGGCCTCGTCCAGCTTCTCCTGGTCGTCCTCCAGGCGGTGCTCGAAGTAGCCGGAGAGCCCGCCGACCAGCAGGTAGGTCAGCAGCCCGGCGAGACCGGAGAGCAACACGGTCTCGGTCTTGTCCACGTGCGCGCCGCCGTGCTGGTAGGCCTGGCTGGCGACGGTGGTGGCGGTGAGCAGCAGCGCGGCCAGCGCGACGCCGACGGAGAAGGCGTCGATCTTGCCCAGCTTGGCGAGCGGGCGCTCCAGCCAGCGGGCCCACATCACCTCGCGCTCCTCGAAGATGAAGTTGAGGAAGATCATCAGCAGGAACATCCCGCCGAAGGCCGCGATGGAGGGGTGCGCGTCGGTGACCATCTCGGAGTACTGGTCCGGGTCGTCGAGCGCCAGCTCGACCGCCTCTATCGGGCCGACCCCCGCGGTGACCGCGACGATCAGCACCGGGAAGACGAGCCGCATGCCGAAGACGGCGATGAGTATCCCGATGGTCAGGAAGATCTTCTGCCAGAACTCGTTCATCCGCTTCAGCACGCCGGCGTTGACCACCGCGTTGTCGAAGGAGAGCGAGATCTCCAGGACGGAGAGGATCGCCACCACGGCGAAGCCCTCCCACCCCCAGAAGTAGAGCGCCACGAGCAGGCCGGCGATCGTCACGCCGAATGACCAGCCGAAGGTTTTCAGTATCACGATGAGTCCAGTCTTCCGCGCGAGGCCGCGACGGTTGTGCGGGGGAACAGGAAAGGCGTCGAACCCGATAACGCTCCCCCGACCCGGGGGGTGCCCGCCCGGCGCGCGACGGCGGAGCCGGGGGCGCGGCGCGCACCGGCCGCGCCCCCTGACCCGCTCACCATCGTCGGTCCCGGCTCACAGCGCCTTGAGGGCCGAGACGTAGTCGTTCAGGTCCCGCGCGTTCGGCAGGTCGTTGACCACCGACCAGCGGACCACACCCGAGGTGTCGATCACGAAGGTGCCCCGCACCGCGCAGCCCTTGTCCTCGGCGAAGACGCCGTAGGACCGGGCCACCTCGCCGTGCGGCCAGAAGTCGGAGAGCAGGGGGTACTCGAAGCCCTCCTGCTCGGCGAAGACCCGCAGGGCGGGCGCCGGGTCGCAGGAGACGGCCAGCAGCTGCACCTCGTCGTTGACGAAGCTGGGCAGCCGGTCCCGCAGCTCGCACAGCTCACCGGTGCAGACGCCGGTGAAGGCGAAGGGGTAGAACAGCAGCACCACGTTCTTCTCGCCGCGGAAGTCCGCCAGCGAGACGGACTGACCGTGCTGGTCTCGCAGCGTGAATGCGGGTGCCTGGGTACCGGGCTCGATCGCCATGCGCGGGTAATCCGTTTCCCTGAGGACGGCAGAGTGACGGGCCCCAGCCTACGTGGCCCCCGCGAGCCCGGGCGTGCCCCCGGGGTGGTAAGCACCCGACCTGGTCGAGGCGTTGCTCGCGGGGGCACCTGGGTCACGCGCTGTTACTTCTTGCCGGCCGTCTTCGGGGTGACCAGCCGGCTGCCCGACCAGTCCTTGCCGGCGTTGACCGTGCTGGTCTGCGCCAGGCCGGCGGTCTGGGCCGCCTCGCCGATGTCGCTGGGCTCCACATAGCCGTCGCGCCCGGTCTTGGGCGTCAGCAACCAGACCGGGGCCCCCGGGTCGATCAGCGTGGTGGCGTCCACCAGCGCGTCGGTCAGATCGCCGTCGTCGTCGCGGAACCACAGCACCACCGCGTCGGCCACGTCGTCATAGTCCTCGTCCACGAGGGCCTCGCCGGTGATCGCCTCGATCCCCTCGCGCAGCTCCTGCTCGGCGTCCTCGTCGTAGCCGAGTTCCTGGACCACCTGCCCGGGCTGAAAACCCAGCCTGGCGGCTGGGTTGGTCCGCTCCTCCGCGTGGTCCGCGGTCGCGCTCACGGATAGCTCCTGTCCTGTCTCGGGTAAGTACCAATGGGCGCCGCGCGTGCGCGCGGCATGGGGCGTAGTCCACACGGGCCGGGCGGATCGCGCAAGTACCCGCCCCCCGAGCCCGCCCAAACGTTGACGTCTTGGCCCATGGCACAGGTGATCCACGCCATAGCGCGGGGAACGGGTGTTCGCGGTCGCGGCAGGCCGGAGGCGTAGGCTGACTGGTCGGCCCTCGGATCGAGGGGTGCCGTCGGAGAGCCGTCCGGACCTGCCGCTCCGGCCCGTGAGGTGAGGATTACCCCCCAGTAGAGATGACGTTTCGCCGCCGGCGGTACACGATGGAGGCGGCGCGACACAGCAGAGCAGACAACTCACAGTGAAGGAACAGCGTGGCTTCCGGATCAGATCGCAACCCGATCATCATTGGCGGCCTTCCCAGCCAGGTCCCGGACTTCGACCCTGAGGAGACTCAGGAGTGGCTCGACTCACTCGACGCCGCCGTCGACGAGCGGGGCCGGGAACGGGCGCGCTATCTCATGCTCCGGCTGATCGAGCGCGCCCGCGAGAAGCGGGTGGCCGTGCCAGAGATGCGCAGCACGGACTACGTCAACACCATCGCGACCAAGGACGAGCCCTACTTCCCCGGCAACGAGGAGGTGGAGCGCAAGGTCCTCAACGCGACCCGGTGGAACGCCGCCGTGATGGTCTCCCGCGCCCAACGGCCCGGCATCGGGGTGGGCGGGCACATCGCCACCTTCGGCTCCTCGGCCTCCCTGTACGACGTGGGCTTCAACCACTTCTTCCGGGGCAAGGACGGCGGCGACGGCGGCGACCAGGTGTACTTCCAGGGGCATGCCTCGCCCGGGATCTACGCCAGGGCCTACCTCCTGGACCGGCTCACCGAACAGCACCTCGACGCCTTCCGCCAGGAGAAGTCCAAGGCCCCCTACGGCCTGTCGAGCTACCCGCACCCCCGGATGATGCCGGACTTCTGGGAGTTCCCCACGGTCTCCATGGGGCTCGGCCCGATCGGCGCCATCTACCAGGCGCGGATGAACCGCTACCTGCACGCGCGGGGCATCGCGGACACCTCGAAGTCGCAGGTCTACGCCTTCCTCGGCGACGGCGAGATGGACGAGCCCGAGTCGCTCGGCCAGCTGACCCTGGCGGCCAGGGAGGGTTTGGACAACCTGACGTTCGTCGTCAACTGCAACCTCCAGCGGCTCGACGGCCCGGTGCGCGGCAACGGCAAGATCATGCAGGAGCTGGAGTCCCAGTTCCGGGGCGCCGGCTGGAACGTGATCAAGCTGGTCTGGGACCGCAGCTGGGACCCGCTGCTGGCGCAGGACCGGGACGGCGTGCTGGTCAACAAGCTCAACACCACGCCCGACGGCCAGTTCCAGACCTACGCCACCGAGACCGGTGCCTACATCAGGGACCACTTCTTCGGCAGTGACCAGCGGCTGCGCGACATGGTCGCCGGCATGTCCGACGACCAGATCCTGCACCTGGGGCGCGGCGGCCACGACCACCGCAAGATCTACGCGGCCTACCAGGCGGCCAAGGAGCACCGGGGCCAGCCCACGGTGATCCTGGCGCAGACCATCAAGGGCTGGATGCTGGGGCCGAACTTCGAGGGCCGCAACGCGACCCACCAGATGAAGAAGCTCACGGTCGAGGACCTGAAGCGGTTCCGGGACCGGCTGCACCTGCCGATCCCCGACAAGGAGCTGGAGTCCGGCCTGCCGCCGTACTACCACCCGGGTCGGGACTCGGAGGAGATCCAGTACATGCACGACCGGCGGCGCGAGCTGGGCGGCTACGTGCCGACCCGGGTGGTGCGCGCCAAGCCGCTGACGCTGCCGGGCGACAAGGCGTACGCGGCGGTCCGCAAGGGCTCCGGGCAGCAGCAGGTGGCCACCACGATGGCCTTCGTGCGGCTGCTGAAGGACCTGATGCGGGACAAGGAGATCGGCAAGCGGTTCGTGCCGATCGCGCCGGACGAGTACCGCACCTTCGGCATGGACTCGCTCTTCCCCTCGGCGAAGATCTACAACCCGCTGGGGCAGACCTACGAGTCGGTCGACCGCGACCTGCTGCTCTCCTACAAGGAGTCGCCGACCGGGCAGATGCTGCACGACGGCATCAGCGAGGCGGGCTGTACCGCCTCCCTGATCGCCGCCGGCTCGTCGTACGCGACGCACGGCGAGCACCTGATCCCGATCTACGTCTTCTACTCGATGTTCGGGTTCCAGCGGACCGGTGACCAGTTCTGGCAGATGGGTGACCAGCTGGCGCGGGGCTTCGTGCTCGGCGCGACCGCCGGGCGCACCACGCTGACCGGTGAGGGCACCCAGCACGCGGACGGGCACAGCCACCTGCTGGCCTCGACCAACCCCGCGTGTGTCGCCTACGACCCGGCCTACGGCTACGAGATCGCGCACATCGTGCGGGACGGCCTGCGCCGGATGTACGGCGAGAACGCCGAGGACGTCTTCTACTACATGACGGTCTACAACGAGCCGATCAACCAGCCGGCCGAGCCGGCCGACGTGGACGTGGAAGGCATCCTGAAGGGCCTGCACCGGGTCAGCGTCGGCTCCGCCGGCACCATCCCGGCCCAGATCCTGGCCTCCGGCGTGGCCGTGCCGTGGGCACTCGAAGCCCAGGGCATCCTCGCCGAGGAGTGGGGCGTGAAGGCCGACGTGTGGTCGGCGACCTCGTGGAACGAGCTGCGCCGGGACGCGGTGGAGGTCGAGGAACACAACCTGCTGCGCCCCGAGGAGGAGCAGCGGGTGCCCTATGTCACCACCAAGCTCCAGGGCGCCGAGGGTCCGTTCCTGGCCGTATCCGACTGGATGCGTTCGGTTCCGGACCAGATCGCCCGGTGGGTGCCCGGCACCTACCAGTCGCTGGGCGGCGACGGCTTCGGCTTCGCCGACACCAGGGGCGCGGCCCGCCGGTTCTTCCACATCGACGCCCAGTCGATCGTGCTCGGCGTGCTCACCGAGCTGGCCAAGGAGGGGAAGATCGACCGCTCCGTGCTGAAGCAGGCGATCGACCGCTACCAGCTGCTCGACGTCTCGGCGGCCGACCCGGGCGCCGCCGGCGGCGACGCCTGAGGCGCGGGTCCACACCCGAGCGCGGTGCCCGGTGGTCGGTCGACCACCGGGCACCGCGCCGTCTCGGGCCCCGACCGAACCCCCGCCCGCCGCACCGGAGATGGCCGGGGGCGGGCCAGCGGGCCGGCCCGGCGGGCGCGTGGCGCCAAGCTGACGCGAACACACCCATCCGGGGGAAGCCGTTTCGTCGGTGCCGAGCCTTACGATGACCCGCATGGGTGATGTGCTGGCCGGAATCCACTCCACATGGGAGTTCGACACCGACTCCGTACTCATCCGCTTCGAACGGGGGATTCGCACGCCGAAGCTGTTCCAGGTGCTGGGCGAGCGCCGCATCCCGTACGAGGCGCTGAGTTCGGTCGAGTTGGCCCCCGGGGCCCGCAAGGGCACCGTGGTGCTGCACGCCGTGCCGCGCGCCGGCGCCGATCCGCTGGTCGAGGCGGCGGCCGGCCAGCTGCGGCAGGCCGCCGACCCGTACCGGCTGGTGCTGCCGGCCGAGCGGGAGTCGCTCGCCGCCTACCACGCGGGCGAGTTGCGGGCCGCGCTGGGCCCGGCGGCCGGCCAGGACGCGGACCGGTACCTGGTCGCGGCCCCGGTGGCCCCGCTCCAGTTCAAGGCGTACGACGGCAAGGTCTCGTTCGACAGCAAGGTGGTCAGCTTCCGCTGGTTCTGGACGGGCGCCTCGTCCGCCAAGTGGAAGGCGGGCGACCAGACCTTCCCGGTCAGCGAGTTGGCGCACGTCGAGTGGCGCTCGCCGGAGATAGCCGGCGGCCATCTGCGGCTGCTGCGGCGCGGCGCGGACGGCCAGCCTGAGCCGGAGCAGGACCCGGTGGACCAGGACCCGGCGGCGGTGGTCTTCGGCCCCGGCTACGGCCTGGTGCACGAGTCGCTGCCGCTGGCCGCCGCGGTGCTGGAGGCGATCCACGCCGCCGAGCCGGAGGGCGCCGGGCCGCGCGACGGGGTCGCCGGCAAGCGGCGCGCCGACCCGGCGGACATCGCGGACCGCATCCGACACCTGGGCGACCTGCGGGACTCCGGGCTGGTCACGGACGAGGAGTTCACCGCCAAGAAGCGCGAGCTGCTCGCCGAGCTGTGAGCCGCGTCACGGCTCAGCGCGCCGCAGGCTCGGCGGCCCCCACCATGTCCGCGTAGAAGCCGATCTTGAAGTCCAGCACCGAGAGCGTGCCCTGCAGCTCGCCGATCCGCCGCAGCACGTCCTCCCGGGTGGCCACCAGCAGCGCCCGCCGTTCGGCGAAGGTGTGGTCGCCCTCCCGCATCAGGTCGGCGTAGCGCACCATGTCGGCGACGGCCATCCCGGTCAGCCGCAGCTTCCCCACGAAGGCCAGCCACTCCAGGTCCGTGTTCCGATACCGGCGCTGGCCGGTGTGCGAGCGGTCCACGTGCGGCATCAGACCGATCCGCTCGTACCAGCGCAGGGTGTGCACGGAGAGCCCGGTGTGCCGGGCCACCTCGCTGATCGTGTAGCGGTCCTGCCCCGCCGGCCGGGGGAACGGCCGGTCCACCGAGGCGCAGAGATCCTCCTCCGGCGGCGCCTGGACATCGTCGGCGGCGCGCGGGGGCGACGAGGGCTGTGCTTCGGGTCGCTCCGTCTTCGTCAGGGTCATGGAGTCAACGCTAGGGCGTTGGAGCGCACTCGAAGCAAGGCCTCCCGGGCCGTTCCGGCCTTGTCGGACGGGGCCGCCGGGCGGCGCTGTCAGCGTCGCGTACTACGCTCGGTGGCATGCGAAGCCTTGCGTTGGTCGACAGTTGGCCGGTGGAGACGGTGGCCACGGGCGTGGTCCTGGCGGACGGCACGCCGGCCGGCTGGCGCGGCCCGGTGGAGCGGCCGTTCCCGCTGGCCTCGGTGACCAAGCCGCTGGCCGCCTACGCGGCGCTGATCGCGGTCGAGGAGGGCGCGATCGAGCTGGCCGAGCCGGCCGGCCCCGAGGGATCGACGGTTCGCCACCTGCTCGCGCACGCCTCCGGCCTCGCCTTCGACGAGCCGCGGGTGATGGCCCCGCCCGGCGAGCGCCGGCTCTACTCCAACGCCGGCTTCGACGCCCTGGGCGACCACATCGCCAAGGCCACCGGCATGCCGTTCGCCGAGTACCTGCGGCAGGCGGTGTGCGAGCCGCTCGGCATGACCGGGACGGAGCTGCCCGGCTCCCCGGCGAAGGACGGCGTCTCCACCGTCGCCGACCTCATACGCTTCGGCGCCGAGCTGCTGCGCCCCCGGCTGCTGGCGCCCGAGACGCTCGCCGAGGCGACCGCCGTGGTCTTCCCCGGGCTGAACGGCGTGCTGCCCGGCTTCGGGCACATGCGGCCCAACGACTGGGGGCTGGGCTTCTCGCTGCGCGGCCACAAGTCGCCGCACTGGACGGGCGCGCGGTCCTCGCCGCGCACCTTCGGGCACTTCGGCCAGTCCGGCACCTTCCTCTGGGTGGACCCGGACGCCGGCGCCGCCTGCGCCACCCTCACCGACCGCGTCTTCGGCCCGTGGGCCGCCGCGGCCTGGCCGCCCTTCACCGACGCCGTCCTCGCGGAGCTGGCCGAGCCGGGCCCGGCCGCCTGACTCAGTCGGCCAGGGTCCAGAGCAGCGCCTCGACGGGGGCGTCGGCGGTCGCGGTCAGCGTGGTCGGCGGCCCGTCGGCGCCGGTGAGCCGGACGCTGTCGCCCGCGCCGACGGGCCGGCCGGCCAGCCGCCCGGCCCCGGCGACGAGTTGCAGGTGCCGCAGCGGCGCCGCCGGCAGCGGCCGGCTCTCCCCCGCCGCCAGCCGCAGCAGCCGCAGGCCGGCCGCGGTGCGCGGCAGCCGGTACTCGGTCCCGGCCGGCAGGCCGCGCACCACCTCGTAGGTGGGCGGGCCGCCCGGCTCGTCCGGCACCAGCCACATCTGCGCGAACCGCAGCGGCCCCGGGCCCGCGTTCCGCTCGCTGTGCCGCACCCCGCTGCCGGCGGTGAGGCGTTGCAGGTCGCCGGGGCGCACCACGGTCCTGGTGCCGGTGTCGTCCTCGTGGGTCAGCTCGCCCTCGATGACCCAGCTGACGATCTCCAGATCCCGGTGCGGGTGGGAGGGGAACCCGGCGCCGGGGGCGAGACGTTCCTCGTTGCAGGCGGTCAGTTGACCGAAGCGCAGGTTGTCCGGGTCGTAGAAGGCGCCGAAGGAGAAGGCGTGCCGGGTGTCGATCCCGGCGTCCGGGTCGCCGCCCCGGTAGCGGTCGGCGGCGGGCACGATCCGGATCTCGGTGGGCGGCATGGGCTCACGTTAGCGCTCCCCGCCCGGTGGGTCGGACCCCCCGGGCATGGGCCGGGAGGAAATGAGGCAGGCTGGTCCCCGTGTCCGATGCCGATGAGAAGCAGGCGCATACCGCCACCGTCCGCCGTCTTGAGCAGTCCTCGGGCAAGCTCGCCGCCGCCGCCATCGCGCGGATGGACCAACAGCTGCCCTGGTACCGGGCGATGCCGCCGGAGAACCGCTCGTGGATCGGGCTGGTCGCCCAGGCGGGCATCGCCGCTTTCACCGAGTGGTTCCGGCACCCGGACGCGCCCCAGGCGATCAGCACCGACGTCTTCGGCACCGCGCCCCGCGAGCTGACCAGGGCGGTCACCCTGCGGCAGACCGTGGAGATGGTGCGCACCACGATCGAGGTGATGGAGTCGGCGGTGGACGAGCTGGCGCCGCCCGGCGGCGAGACCGCGCTGCGCAACGCGCTGCTGGTCTACGCCCGGGAGATCGCCTTCGCCACCGCCCAGGTCTACGCCCAGGCCGCCGAGGCCAGGGGGGCCTGGGACGCCCGCCTGGAGTCCCTGGTGGTCAACGCGGTGATCTCCGGGGAGGCCGACGAGAGTGACGTCTCCCGCGCCTCGGCGCTGGGCTGGCGGGCCCCCGAGCACGTGGTGGTGGTGCTGGGCAGCGCGCCGAACGGCGACAGCGAGCTGACCGTGGAGGCGATCCGCCGGGCCGCCAGGTACGCCAAGCTCCAGGTGCTGACCGGGGTGTTGGGCAAGCGGCTGGTGGTGATCGCCGGCGGCAGCGACGAGCCGGTGCAGGCGGCGCGGGCGCTGATCGGGCCGTTCGCGGCCGGCCCGGTGGTGGCCGGCCCGGTCGTCGGCGACCTGCTCTCGGCGACCCGCTCGGCCCGGGCCGCGGCGGCCGGCCTGCGGGCCTGCGCGGCCTGGCCGGACGCGCCCCGCCCGGTGCTGGCGGACGACCTGCTGCCGGAGCGGGCGATGGCCGGCGATCCGGCGGCCCGCACCCTGCTGGTGGAGGAGATCTACAGACCGTTGGAGCAGGCGGGCTCCGCGCTGCTGGAGACACTGAGTGTCTATCTGGAGCAGGCGAGCAGTCTGGAGGGTGCGGCCAGAATGCTTTTTGTCCATCCCAACACCGTCCGCTACCGTCTGCGACGTGTGACTGATGTCACCGGGTGGCCCCCTTCCGATGTGCGCTCGGCCTTTACCCTGCGCATCGCGTTGATGCTCGGTCGACTCGCGGATGGAGATGCATCCTCCTGATACTTAGAGGTTCTCTACAAATCCGACGACCGTTCTTCGTTCTCGCCACCATCGGTGGCGGACCCCTCACCCGGGAGAGAGTGAGAAGGTGCTCGTACTCGTAGCCCCAGGCCAGGGCTCCCAGGCCCCTGGCTTCCTGCAGCCGTGGCTCGAACTTCCTGGTGTGGCCGCCCGCCTCGGCGAGTGGTCCGACGTCGTGGGTCTCGACCTGGTCAGATTCGGGACCGAGGCGGACGCCGACGAGATCCGGGACACCGCCGTCGCGCAGCCCCTGCTGGTGGCGGGCGCGCTGCTGTCCGCCGACGCGCTCTTCGGCGCCGAGGCGGCGCCGACCCCGGCCGAGGCGCTCGGCGCCATCGCCGGCCACAGCGTGGGCGAGCTCCCGGCCGCCGCGATCAGCGGGGTGCTCACCCCGGCCGAGGCGATGGCTCTGGTGGCCCGCCGGGCGACCGCGATGGCCAAGGCCGCCACGGTGGCGGAGACGGGCATGTCCGCCGTGCTGGGCGGGGAGCCGGACGAGGTGGCCGCCAAGCTGGCGGAGCTGGACCTCGTCGCCGCGAACAACAACGGCGGCGGCCAGGTGGTGGCCGCCGGCGCGCTGGACCGGCTGGCCGCGCTGGCCGCCGACAAGCCGGCGGGCGCCCGGGTGCTGCCGCTGAAGGTGGCCGGCGCCTTCCACACCGCGTACATGGCCGCCGCGGTGGCCGAGATGGCCGAGGCCGCCCGGCAGGTGACGCCGGGCGACCCGCGGGTGCCCTTCGTCTCCAACGCGGACGGCGCCGTGGTCCGGGAGGGCGCCGAGGTGCTCCGCCGGCTGGTGGCCCAGGTCTCCAACCCGGTCCGCTGGGACCTGTGTGTGGACACCTTCCGCGAGCTGGGCGTGACCGCGCTGATCGAGCTGCTGCCCGGCGGCACCCTGTCCAGCCTGGCCCGCCGGAACCTGCCGGGCGTGGCCCGGGTCGCCATCAAGGGCCCCGAGCAGCTGGACCAGGCGCGCGCGCTGATCGCGGAGCACGCCAGCCAGTCCCCGAAGACCCCCGAATAGGAGCCGGACATGCCCCCCGCCACACTCAAGGCCAGCCGAGGCGCGCCCTATGCGCGGCTGGTCGGCGTCGGTGGCTACCGGCCGACCCGGGTGGTGCCCAACGAGGAGATCCTGCGCCATATCGAGTCGTCCGACGAGTGGATCAGGTCACGTTCCGGGATCGCCACCCGGCACTGGGCCGGGCCCGACGAGACGGTCGCCGAGATGGCGCTGGCCGCGGCCGGCAAGGCCGTCGCGGACGCCGGGATCACCGCCCGCCAGGTGGACGCGGTGGTGATCTCCACGGTCACGCACTTCTCGCAGACGCCATCGGTGGCGACCGAGATCGCGCACCGGCTGGGCACCGAGCGGGCCGCGGCCTTCGACATCTCGGCGGCCTGCGCCGGCTTCGGCTACGGCCTGACCATCGGCAAGGCCCTGATCGTCGACGGCAGCGCGGAACACGTGCTGGTGGTCGGCGTGGAGCGGCTGTCGGACCTGACGGACCTCACCGACCGGTCCACCGCCTTCCTGTTCGGCGACGGCGCCGGCGCCGTGGTGCTCGGCCCCGCCCAGGAGCCGGCGCTCGGCCCCACGGTCTGGGGCTCGGAGGGCGACAAGGCCGGGGTCATCCGGCAGACGGTGCCGTGGGACGAGTACCGGCCGGGGGACAAGTTCCCCGCGCTGCAGCAGGAGGGCCAGTCGGTCTTCCGCTGGGCCGTCTTCGAGATGGCCAAGGTGGCCCAACAGGCGCTGGACGCCGCCGGGATCACCGCCCAGGATCTGGACGTCTTCATCCCGCACCAGGCCAACATGCGGATCATCGACTCGATGGTGAAGACGCTCAAGCTGCCGGAGCATGTCGCGGTCGCCCGGGACATCGAGACCACTGGCAACACCTCGGCCGCCTCCATTCCGCTCGCTATGGAGCGGATGTTGGCGTCCGGTCAGGCGAGAAGCGGCGACACCGCGCTCGTCATCGGCTTCGGGGCGGGGCTCGTGTACGCGGCCACGGTCGTTACGCTCCCCTAAGCGAGGACCCGACAACCCCGGGCCCGGCCACAGCCCGGGCCCACCCGACGGTCCACGGACCACAACCACGCGGTACCGCACCGCAGCACACGAAGGAGCGCAGTCATGGCTGCCAGCCGGGAAGAGATCATCGCCGGTCTCGCCGAGATCGTGAACGAGATCGCCGGTATCCCCAACGACGAGGTCACCGAGGAGAAGTCCTTCACGGACGACCTGGACGTCGATTCGCTGTCCATGGTCGAGGTGGTCGTCGCCGCCGAGGAGCGCTTCGGCGTGAAGATCCCGGACGACGACGTCAAGGGCCTGAAGACGGTGGGCGACGCGGTGGGCTACATCGCCGACCACCAGAGCTGACGGGCGTCACGCCCGCGGCACACGCGCTGTTCGCCACCCCGGTCCCGGGTGGCGGCGGCACCATCCCCGATCTAGCGGAGTAAGAGAACTGTGAACGCGACCAATCGAGCGGTGGTTGTCACCGGTGTCGGCGCAACCACACCGCTGGGTGGCGACAGCGCGACCACCTGGGAGGCCATGCTCGCCGGCGAGTCCGGCGCCCGGCCGTTGACCCAGGAGTGGGCCGCCGACCTGCCGGTCACCTTCGCCGCGACGGCCGCGGTCGAGCCGACCGAGCTGCTGCCCCGGCCGCAGGCCCGCAAGCTGGACCGATCCGCCCAGTTCGGGCTGATCGCGGCCAGAGAGGCGTGGGCCGACGCGGGGTTCCAGGGCAGGGCGGGCGAGGACGCGCCGGTCGATCCGGACCGCTTGGGTGTGGTGCTGGCCTCCGGCATCGGCGGGGTGACCACGCTGATGGCGCAGTACGACGTGCTCAAGGAACGGGGGCCGCGGAAGGTCTCGCCGCACACCGTCCCCATGCTGATGCCGAACAGCCCGTCCGCGAACGTGAGTCTGGACGTGGGCGCGCGCGCCGGCGCGCACACGCCGGTGAGCGCCTGCGCCTCGGGCGCCGAGGCGGTGGGCTACGGCGTGGAGATGATCCGCACCGGGCGCGCCGACGTGGTGCTGGCCGGCGGCACGGAGGCCTGTGTGCACCCGCTGCCGATCGCGGCCTTCGCCAACATGATGGCGATGTCCAAGAACAACGAGGACCCGAAGACCGCCTCCCGCCCGTTCGACACGGCCCGCAACGGCTTCGTGCTGGGTGAGGGCGCCGGTCTCGTGGTGCTGGAGTCCGCGGACCACGCGGCCCGCCGGGGCGCGCGGGTCTACTGCGAGCTGCTCGGTCAGGGCCTGTCGGCGGACGCGCACCACATCGCCCAGCCGGAGCCGACCGGCCACGGCATCGCCCAGGCGCTGCGGCACCTGCTGGCGAACACGGACCTCAAGCCGGAGCAGCTGGCCCACGTCAACGCGCACGCCACCTCGACGCCGCAGGGCGACCTCGCCGAGCTGCGGGCGCTGCGCCAGGTGCTGGGCGAGAGCCTGGACGGGGTGGCCATCTCGGCGACCAAGTCGATGACCGGCCACCTGCTGGGCGGCGCCGGCGGGGTGGCCACCGTGGCCGCCGCCCTGGCGCTCTACCACCGGGTGGCGCCGCCGACGATCAACGTGGACAACCTCGACCCGGAGGTGGACGCGGACATCGTCGTCGGCAAGCCCAGGGAGCTGCCCAGCGGCACCATCGCCGCGCTCAGCGACTCGTTCGGCTTCGGCGGGCACAACGTGGTGCTCGCCCTGCGCTCGGTCTAGCGGGCCGTCCCGACGCGCGAGAGGGGGCGTTCCCCGGTCCGGCCGGACCGGGGAACGCCCCCCTTCGTGCGGTGTGGTGCGGGCCCGGTCAGGGGCAGCGGACGACCTGGCCGGCCCAGGAGAGGCCGCCGCCGAAGGCGAAGAGCAGCACCGGCGCCCCGGCCGGGATCTCCCGCCGCTCCACCAGCTTGGCCAGCGCCAGCGGCACGGAGGCGGCCGAGGTGTTGCCCGAGTCGACCACGTCGGTGGCGACCACGGCGTTCGGCGCGTCCAGCCGGCGGGCCAACGACTCGATGATCCGCAGGTTGGCCTGGTGGGTGACGATGCCGCCCAGCTCGGCTGGGCTGACCCCGGCCCGCTCGCAGGCCTGGCGGGCGATCGGGGCCAGCTCGGTGGTGGCCCAGCGGAAGACCGTCTGCCCCTCCTGGGCGAACTGCGGCTGCCACTCCCCCTCGACCCGGACCGCGTCCCGGCGGCTGGGGTCGGAGCCCCAGACGACCGGGCCGATGCCGTCCTCGGGGCCGCCGGCGCCGAGCACGGCGGCGCCGGCGCCGTCGCCGAGCAGCACGCAGCTGGCGCGGTCGGTCCAGTCGGTGATGTCGGACATCTTCTCCGCGCCGATCACCAGCGCGTGCCGGGCGGCGCCGGCCCGGACGGCGTGGTCGGCGGTGGCCAGCGCGGTGGTGAAGCCGGCGCAGCCGTTGTTGAGGTCGAAGGTGACCGCGTCGGGGATGCCCAGCTCGCCCGCGACCCGGGCGGCGATGGACGGCACCCGGTCCCGCGCGCTGCAGGTGGCGACCACCACCAGGCCGATCTCCTCGGGCGCTAGGCCGGCCCCGGCGAGCGCCTTGCCGGCGGCCGTGGTGGCCAGGTCGGCGACGGACTCCTCGCGGGCGATCCGCCGGGTGGCGATCCCGGTGCGCTGCCTGATCCAGGCGTCGTTGGTCTCCACCATGGTCGCCAGGTCGTCGTTGGTCAGCACCTGCTCGGGCTGGTAGTGCCCCAGGGCGTGGATGCGCGTCATGGTCCGCATGATAGCGACCGACCGGTCGGTCGTTAAACCGTGGTGGTCCTATAGTTGACCCCATGAGTCCCCGCAACTCCCTGGCCGAGGCCCGACGGACCCGGGAGCGGATCGTCCAACGCAGCGTGGACGTCGCCTCCGTCGAGGGGCTCAGCGGGTTGACGCTGGGCCGCCTCGCGGGGGATCTGGGCATGAGCAAGTCCGGCCTGCTGGGGCACTTCGGCTCCAAGGAGGCGCTCCAGCTGGCCGCGCTCCGCCAGGGCGCGGTGATCTTCGACCGGGAGGTGTGGCGCCCGGCGGCCGGGGCCGCGCCGGGGCTGCCGCGGCTGCGCGCGGTCTGCGCGGCCTGGATCTCCTACCTGGAGCGCGGGGTCTTCCCCGGCGGCTGCCTCTTCGTCAGCTCGACCTTCGAGTTCGACGGCCGCGGCGGGCCCGTACTGGCGCTGCTGCGGCGGCAGTTCCGGGCCTGGGCCGGGCGGCTGACCGGTGAGCTGCGGAGCGCGGTGGCGCGCGGCGAGCTGCCGCCGGAGACCGACCCCGAGCAGCTGGTCTTCGAGCTGTACGGGGTGATGATGAGCCTCAACCACACGCTCCAGCTGTCCGCCGACCCGGCCGCCGTGACGCGCGCCGAGCGGGCCGTCGACCGGCTGCTGCCTCAGCCGGCGGGCGGCCCGTCGGAGAAGCTGGCGTAGTAGGAGGCGGCCATGTCCTGGCCGCCGTGGCCCTGCGCCGAGGCGCGGGCCAGCCGGTCCAGGCCGGCCGCCGCCACGTCCAGCCGGACGCCGGCCCGCTCGCCGGCGTCCACGATCAGCCGGGCGTCCTTGAGCGCGGTGTCCACCGCGAAGCTCGGCGCCAGGTCGCCGGCCTCGATGGCCGCCGCCTTGGTGCGCAGGTAACCCACGTCCAACGGGCCGCCGGCGATGGCCTCCAGGAACGCGGCCGAGTCGACGCCCAGGCCGTGGGCGAGCGCCAGTGCCTCGGCGGTGCCGTGGGTGATGGCCAGCACCCAGCTGTTGCAGACCAGTTTGAGCCGGGTGGCGGCGCCCGGGGTGGCGCCCAGCCAGATGACCCGGCTGCCGATCGCGGCCAGCACCGGGGCGAGCCGGCCCCTGGTCTCCTCCGGGCCCGCGACCAGCACGGTGAGCATGCCGGCCTCGGCCGGCTGCCGGGTGCCGAGCACCGGCGCGTCGACCAGGGTGAGGCCGTGCTCGGTGGCGAGCGCGACCAGCCGGTCCAGGCCGGCCAGCCCCGCGGTGGTGCACTGGAGCCAGACGGCGTCGGGGGCGAACGCGCCGGCCGCCTCGGCGACCACGTCGGCGGTGGCCTGGCCGTCGTGCAGGACGGTGAGGACGACCCCGGCGCCGGTCACCGCGTCGGCCGGGCTGTCGACCACCCGGATGCCGTCGGCCGCCAGCGGCGCCGCCTTCGCCCTGGTGCGGTTCCAGATCCGCACGTCGAGGCCGGCCTGCGCGAGGTTGCGGGCCATCGCGGCGCCCATGATGCCGGCGCCGAGCACCGCGATGGAGGTCGGTTCCGTGGTCGGTTCCGTGGTCGGTTCCGTGGTCGGTTCCGTGGTCGGTTCCGTGGTCGGTTCCGGGTGGTCGGTGCCGGCGGGGTCGTGGGGCGGGGGAGCTGCGCTGTCGGTCATGGCACCGCACGCTAGGCGCTGGCGGCCGGAACGTCGCGGGGCCGCGCCGCCCCTGGCGGCGCGGCCCTAACTGGCGTCCGCCGGCCGGGTGTTGTCGCCGGTCAGACGACCTGGTGCAGCCAGCGGACCGGGGCGCCCTCGCCGGCGTGCCGGAACGGCTCCAGCTCGTCGTCCCAGGGCTTGCCGAGCAGTCGGGCGATCTCGACCTGGAGGTCGCTCTCGCCGGCGGCGGCCCGGGTGGCGGCGGCCCGCAGCCGGTTCTCCGGGATCATGATGTCGCCGTGTGGGCCGGTGACGGCGTGGTAGAGGCCGAGGTCGGGGGTGCAGCTGTAGCGCTCGCCCTCGGTGCCGGCGCCCGGGTCGGCGGTGACCTCGTAGCGCAGCAGCTGCCAGCCGCGGAGCGCGGAGGCGAGTTGGGAGGCGGCGGCCGGCTCGCCCTGCCAGGACAGCTCGGCGCGCCAGGTGCCGGGAGAGGCGGGCTGCCGGGTCCAGTCCAGACTGACCCGGGAGTTGAGCACGGCGGCCGCGGCCCACTCGATATGGGGACACAGCGCGCGGGGCGCGGAGTGCACATACAGAACACCACGTGTCGTCATCGGGACCTCCACTTCCCAACCTGCGCCCGCGTCGCGCCTCCGGGCGCCCCACCATGCCTCCGACCGCGCACGAACAGTAAACACCATTGCCGCTCTTTCTCGGCAAAGCGGACAGCGTGTGACGTGCGGTCACCTCTTAGTCTTGGTAGGGGGTAACGCAGCCGTGCTGCCCGCCCCTGCCAGAACCAAGCTACCGCTCCGCGGGGTGCCCGCCAGGACAACGCGAGTCCCGGCACCGGGGGCACGCCCGAACAGCGGGAGACCAAGGGAGTTCCCCATGGCCGTGCGTCCGCGCACCACGTTCGCCTCGCTCGCGCTGGCCGCGCTGCTGCTGGGCTGCACATCGGCCGGTCAGGAGCCCGGAGCGGGCGCCGCGGACGGGGCGCCCGACGGGGACGCGGCGGCCGCCGACGAGCCGACCGAGGAGCCGGCGCCGGTGTGGAACACCGAGCCGGCTTCGATAGCGGCGATGGGTGACTCCATCACCCGCGCGTTTGACGCCTGCGCCCTGCTGTCCGACTGCCCGGAGGCGTCCTGGGCCACCGGCACCGACCGGGAGGTGGACAGCCTGGCCCGCCAGCTGCTCGGCGACGAGGTCGAGTTGGCCGACCGGGCCTGGAACGTGGCGGTCTCGGGCGCGGTGATGGCGGACCTGCCGGCCCAGGCGGCCGAGGCGGTGGCGCTGGAGCCCGAGCTGGTGACGGTGCTGATCGGCGCCAACGACGCGTGTGCCAGGGACGTCACGGAGATGACCTCGGTGGACGCCTTCCGGGCCGACTTCGCCGAGGCGCTGGCGCTGATCCGGACGGAGCTGCCGGAGACCGGCGTCTTCGTCTCCAGCGTGCCGGACCTGGAGCGGCTCTGGTCCCAGGGGCAGGGCTCGGTGCTGGCCCGGGCGATCTGGCAGCTGGCCAGCGTCTGCCCGTCGATGCTGGCGGACCCGGGCGAGCGGGGCGCCACGGCGACCGAGCGGCGGGCCGAGGTCAGCGAGCGGGTGCTGGCCTACAACGAGGTGCTGGCCGAGGTGTGCGCGGCGGACGCGCTCTGCCGCTACGACGAGGGCGCGGTGCACGGCTACGCGTTCACCACCGAGCATCTCAGCGACTGGGACTGGTTCCATCCCAACCGGGAGGGGCAGTCGACGCTCGCGGCCCTGGCCTACGAGCAGGTCACCCGGGTATCGGTGGACTGAAGCGCCGCCCCGCCCGAAGATTCCCGTACCCGCCGCCCATTGACAGCGGAACGCCTCGGTGAATACGTTCTGGTCAGCATTTCGAACGTATGACGATATACCGAACAGGTGGAGGTCTCAGCCCGTGCGCATCACCGGAATCAGCACGCATGTCGTGGGCACCCCGTGGCGCAATCTCACCTACGTCCAGGTGCACACCGACGAGGGACTGACCGGCGTCGGCGAGACCCGGATGCTCGGGCACACCGACGCGCTGCTCGGCTACCTGAAGGAGGCCGAGGCCAACCACATCGCCGGCTCCGACCCGTTCGCCGTCGAGGACCTGGTCCGCCGGATGAAGACCGGTGACTACGGGCGCGCCGGGGAGATCGTGATGTCCGGCATCGCCTGTGTGGAGATGGCCTGTTGGGACATCAAGGGGCAGGCGCTCGGGGTGCCGGTCTGGCAGCTGCTGGGGGGCCGGGCCAACGCCTCGGACAACCGGATCAAGGCGTACGCCAACGGCTGGTACACCGTGGAGCGCACTCCGGAGGCGTTCCACGCGGCGGCCAGGGCCGTGGTGGACCGCGGGTACCTGGCGCTCAAGCTGGACCCGTTCGGCACCGGCAGCTTCGAGCTGGACCACGCCGAGACGCTGCGTTCGCTCTCCCTGGTCGAGGCGGTGCGGGACGCCATCGGGCCGGAGCGGGAGCTGCTGCTGGAGATGCACGGCCGGTTCAGCCCGGCGACGGCGATCCGGCTGGCCAGGGAGCTGGAGCCGTTCCAGCCGTCCTGGCTGGAGGAGCCGGTGCCGCCGGAGAACCTCAAGGCGCTGAAGAAGGTCGCCGAGAAGACCACGCTGCCGATCGCCACCGGGGAGCGCGTCCACGACCGGATCGAGTTCCGCGAGCTGTTCGAGTCGCAGGCCGCCGACATCATCCAGCCGGACCTGGGCCACCTGGGTGGCATCAGCGAGATGCGCAAGCTGGCCGCCACCGCGGAGACCCACTACGTGCTGGTCGCGCCGCACAACGTGGGCGGCTCGGTGCTGACCGCGGCCAGCCTGCAACTGGCCGGCTGCACGCCGAACTTCAAGATCCTGGAGCACTTCAACGACTTCGCCGACGCGGAGATCAAGAAGGTCGTCAAGGGCGCGCCCGAGGTGGTGGACGGGTACTTCACCCTCTCCGAGGAGCCCGGCCTCGGCGTCTCGCTGGACACCGAGGCGGCGGCCGAGTTCCCGCAGCAGCAGGCCAGGTTCGACCTCTGGGCCGAGGGCTGGGAGAAGCGCGAGGGCAGCAAGGAGCGGACTCGATGAGCCGACCGGCGCGGCGGCTGGTCGTCGAGCGTCCCGGGGAGTTCCGGCTGGTCACCGGCGAGCGGCCGGAGCCGGGGCCGGGCGAGGCGCGGGTCGCGGTGCACGCGGCCGGGATCTGCGCCAGCGACCGGGAGCTGTTCGACGGCACCCGGCCGGCCGACTACGTCCGCTATCCGGTGGTGCCGGGCCACGAGTGGTCCGGCACCGTCGAGGCGGTCGGCGCCGGCGTGGACCCGGCGCTGCTCGGCCGGGGCACGGTGGCGGAGGGCTTCCGCGCCTGCCAGCGCTGTGACCGCTGCCGCGCCGGGGAGCAGACGTTGTGCACCGCCGGCTACGCGGAGACCGGCTTCACCGAGCCGGGCGCCTTCGCGGACCATCTGGTGGTGCCGGCGCGGCTGTTGCACCCGTTGGCGCCCGAGGTGGACCTGACCTCGGCGGCGTTGTTGGAGCCGGCCGCCGTGGTGGCCGCCGCCGTGCTGCGCGGCGCCCCCCGCGCGGCCGAGCGGATCGCGGTGCTGGGCTGCGGCACGTTGGGTCTGCTGGCGGTGCAACTGCTGTCCGCCTTCAGCCCGGTGGAGCTGCTGGCCGTCGATCCCCGGTCCAGGCCGCTGACGTTGGCGGCCGGGATGGGCGCGACCGCGGCCGTGACACCCGGGCAACTCGACTACGAAGCGGCCGGGTTCGACCTGGTCGTGGAGACCGCCGGGGCGCCGGGCACGGCGGCCGACGCCTGCCGGCTGGCCCGCCGGGGCGGTCGGGTGGTGCTGACCGGGGTGCCGGAGCCGGGCGCGCGGGGCCTGGACCCGGTGCTGCTGGTGGTCAACCAGCTGACGGTGGCCAACGTCTTCGGCGCGCCGCCGGCCGCCTGGTCCTACGCCGTGCACGCCTTCAACCACGGCCTGCTCCGCCCCGAGAAACTGATCTCGCACCAGCTTCCCCTGGAGTCGTTCGGGGAAGCGATGAGACTGGTCGGGAGCGGCGACCCGGGGGTGGGGAAGGTGCTGTTGCGGCCCTGACCCGGGGCCCGGCGGGGCCGGCGCCCCGCCCATCGTCCGAACCCTGATCGACATACCGAACGACCGCACGTCTGGAGCATCGTGTCTGACCCCGCCGCATCCTCCCGCCCCGGCGACGCCGCGCTGGCCTCGCTCGGCCTCACCCCGCCCGCCTCCCCACCCGCCGACTCCTCCCCGCACACCTTCCCCGACGGCGGCACCTGGCGCACCGAGATCCCCTCGGTCGAGGGTCCCGAGGCCCTGGCCACGGTGCTCGGCGAGGCGGCCCGGCTGGAGGTGCCGATCCACCGGATCAGCCAGGGCAGCGGCGTGTGGATGCTGACCGACGCCGAGATATCCGAGATGGTGGACGCCTGCGCCGCCGCCGGCACCGAGCTGTGCCTGTTCACCGGCCCCCGCGGCACCTGGGACATCGGCGCCGCCACCCGCACCCCGTCCGGCGGCGCCGGGTTGCGCGCCCGCGGCCAGCGCGCGGTCGCCGGCTGCGTCGAGGACGCCATCCGGGCCACCGAGTTGGGCGTCCGCTGCCTGCTGGTGGCCGACGAGGGCGTGCTGTGGCTGCTGCACCAGCTGCGCGAGCGGGGCACGTTGCCGGCCGACACCACGCTCAAGGTGTCGGCGCTGATCGGCCCGGTCAACCCGGTCTCGATCGGGGTGCACGAGCGGCTGGGCGCCGACTCGGTGAACATCCCGTCCGACCTGACCCTGGAGCACCTCAGCGAGATCCGCCGGGAGACCCGGGTGCCGCTGGACTTCTACCTGGAGGCCCCGGACGACCTGGGCGGCTACGTCCGGATGCACGAGATAGCCGAGCTGGTCCGGCGCGGCGCGCCGATCTACCTCAAGTTCGGCCTCAGCAAGGCCCCCGCGATCTACCCGTACGGCGCGCACCTGCGCGACGTCACCCTGGCCTCGGCCCGCGAGCGGGTCCGCCGCGGGCGGCTGGCCCTCGATCTGCTGGACCGGCTCGGGGCCGCCGAGGGCATGTCGCCGCTCGGCTCCCGACTGCCGGGCCAGCTGCGTCGCTTCCCCGGCGAGGCGACGCGGTAACAGGCCGTGGGTCACCGGCCAACTGCCTTCAGAACAGGGGCGGTTGAGCGTTCCGGTGGGCCCGGTCCCGGCACTTCCAACAGAACAGTTCATCCAGCATTCTCGTACGGCAACAACCGCACCACGGCACCAACAGCACAAGCGCAACGACAGCACAACTGAGTAGGCGTCACACCGTCGAAAGGAACTGATCGTCCATGTCTCGTGCCCACGCCGCGACCCGCACCCTCGCCGTCGCCGCCGCCCTCGCCCTGTCCCTGACCGCCTGTGGTCAGGACTCGGGCGGGGGCGGTGGTCGTGATGCCGATGCCGAAGGCGGCACCGTCGGCATCGCGATGCCCACCAGGTCGTCCGAGCGGTGGATAGCCGACGGCGACAACATGGTCGCGCTGTTCGAGGAGGCCGGCTACGAAACCGACCTCCAGTACGGCGAGAACCGGGTGGAGAACCAGATCGCCCAGATCGAGAACATGATCGCCAGAGGCCACGACCTGCTGGTGATCGCCGCCATCGACGGCACCTCGATGAGCAACGTCCTCCAGCAGGCCGCCGACGCCGACATCCCGGTGGTCTCCTACGACCGGCTGCTGCTCAACTCCGAACACGTCGACAGCTACGCGACGTTCGACAACCACCAGGTCGGCCAGCTCCAGGGCCAGTACATCGTGGACGCGCTCGACCTGGAGGGCCGGCCCGACGAGAGCTTCAACATCGAGCTGTTCGCCGGCTCCCCCGACGACAACAACACCCGCTACTTCTTCGAGGGCGCGCTCGGCGTCCTGGACCCCTACCTGGAGAGCGGCCAGCTCGTCGTGCGCAGCGGCCAGACCGAGCTGAACGCGGTCACCACCGAGCGCTGGGACGGCGGCACCGCGCAGAACCGGATGGACGACCTGCTGACCGCGCACTACCGGGGCGAGCCGCTGGACGCCGTGCTCTCCCCCTACGACGGGATCTCCATCGGCGTGCTCTCCGCGCTGCGCAGCGTGGGCTACGGCTCGGGGGACACCCCGTTTCCGGTGGTCACCGGGCAGGACGCCGAGTTGGCCTCGGTGAAGTCGATCATCGCGGGCGAGCAGACCCAGACCGTGTACAAGGACACCAGGGAACTGGCCCGGCTGGCGGTGGCGATGGGCGAGGCGCTGCTGGCCGGCGAGGAGCCCGAGACCAACGACACCGAGAGCTACGACAACGGGGTCAAGGTCGTCCCGGCCTTCCTGCTGGAGCCGGTCAGCGTGGACGCCGACAACTACCAGATCATGATCGACGAGGGCTACTACACCGAGGCCGACATCACCGGCTGACCCACGGGGAGGTGGGAACGAGGGAGAACTCCATGGCACAGCACGTGCTGGAGATGCGTGGCATCACCAAACTCTTCCCCGGCGTCCGGGCCCTGGACGGGGTGGACATCTCGGTACGCGCCGGTGAGGTGCACGCCGTCTGCGGCGAGAACGGCGCCGGCAAGTCCACCCTGATGAAGGTGCTCAGCGGGGTCCATCCACACGGCTCGTACGGCGGCGAGATCCGCTTCGAGGGCGAGCCGTGCGCCTTCCGGGACATCCGGGCCAGCGAACGGCGCGGCATCGTGATCATCCACCAGGAACTGGCGCTCATCCCGCAGCTGTCCATCGCGGAGAACATCTTCCTGGGCAACGAGCGGGCCAGCCGCGGGGTGATCAGCTGGTCGTCCACCCTGGTGGCCACCGAACAGCTGCTGCGGCGGGTCGGCCTCTCCGAGCGGCCCGGCACCCGGATCTCCGAACTGGGCGTCGGGAAGCAGCAGTTGGTGGAGATCGCCAAGGCGTTGGCGAAGCGGGTCAAGCTGCTGATCCTGGACGAGCCGACGGCCGCGCTGAACGACGAGGACAGCCGCAAGCTGCTGGAGCTGATCGGCGAACTCCGGGAGCAGGGCGTCTCCTGCATCCTGATCTCGCACAAGCTCAACGAGATCCGGCAGGTCGCCGACACGGTCACGGTGATCAGGGACGGCCGGTCCATCGAGACGCTGACCGTCCGGGAGCGGCCCGGCGAGCCGCCCCGGGTCTCCGAGGACCAGCTGATCGAGCGGATGGTCGGCCGGGAGCTGGACCAGTACTTCCCGGAGCGCACCCCGTACACCGGGGAGCGGGCCGGCCAGGTGGCGCTGACCGTGCGGGACTGGACGGTGCGGCACCCGGTGGACACCACCCGGGTGGTGGTCGACGCGGTCTCCTTCGAGGTGCGGCACGGCGAGATCCTGGGCATCGCGGGGCTGATGGGCGCCGGTCGCACCGAGTTGGCGATGAGCGTCTTCGGCCGTTCCTGGGGCCGGTACGAGCGGGGCACGGTGGAGCTGCACGGCCGGCCGGTCCCGACCCGGACGGTGCCCGAGGCGATGGCCCACGGCCTGGCCTACGTCACCGAGGACCGCAAGACCTACGGCCTGAACCTGATCGACGACATCAGCCGCAACATCTCGCTGGCCGCGCTGCCCCGGATGGCCAGCCGTGGCCTGGTGGACGGGCACGGCGAACGGCGGGTCGCCGAGCGGTTCCGCACCTCGATGAACATCAAGGCACCCACCGTCTTCGAACCGGTCGGCCGGCTCAGCGGCGGCAACCAGCAGAAGGTGGTGCTCAGCCAGTGGATCAACGCCGAGCCCCAGGTGCTGATCCTGGACGAGCCGACCCGGGGCATCGACGTGGGCGCCAAGGCGGAGATCTACGCCGTGATCGACCAGCTCGCGGCGCGGGGCAAGGCGGTGGTGGTGATCTCCTCCGAACTGTCCGAGCTGCTCGGGCTCTGCGACCGGATCGCAGCCATGGCCTTCGGCCGGCTGACCGGGGTGCTGGACCGGACCGAGGCCACCCAGGAGGCCCTGATGCGGCTGATGACCAGGACCGAGGTCCCCGGGGACCGGACCGAGACGGGAGAGGGATGAGATGAGCCAGGCCACTCTCGACAAGGGCGCCGGCGACCGGCGCGACCCGGAGGGCTCGGGACCGGGCACGGTGCGGTCGCTGGCGGCGCAGGCGTTGACCGCGCTGCGCAACAACATGCGGCAGTACGGCATGGTGATCGCCCTGGTGCTGCTGCTGGGGCTGTTCCAGGTCTGGAGCGAGGGCGACATGCTGTTGCCCCGCAATGTCACCAATATCCTTCTTCAGAACAGTTACATCCTGATCCTGGCCATCGGCATGATGATCGTGATCATCAACGGCCATATCGACCTGTCCGTGGGCTCGTTGGCCGCCTTCACCGGGGCCGCGGCGGCCGTGATGATGGTCGACCACGACGTGCCCTGGCAGCTGGCGCTCCTGGTGTCGCTGCTGATCGGCGCCGCGGTCGGCGCCTGGCAGGGGTTCTGGATCGCCTATGTCGGCATCCCGTCCTTCATCGTGACCCTGGCCGGGATGCTGCTGTTCCGGGGCGCGACCCAGATCCTGCTGGACGGGCAGTCGGTGGCGCCGTTCCCCGAGGGCTTCCAGGAACTCAGCCAGGGCTTCCTGCCCGAGGTCGGCCCGGACACCAACTACCACAACCTGACGCTGCTGTTGGGCGTCGCAGTGTGCGCGGTCGCGCTCTTCCAGGAGTGGCGGGCGCGGCAGCAGGCCAGCGCGTTCGAGTTGCAGGTGCTGCCGTACCGGATGTTCCTGCTCAAGTGCGCCGCCATCGTCGCCGCGGTGCTGGCGTTCACCCTGACCCTGGCCAGCTACCGGGGCGTGCCGGTGGTGCTGCTGATCCTGGGTGGCCTGCTGGTGGCACTGGGCTTCGTGATGCGGAACGCGGTGGTCGGCCGGCACATCTACGCGCTGGGAGGCAACCGCGCGGCGGCCCGGCTCTCCGGCGTCAAGGACCAGCGGATCACGATGCTGGTCTTCGTCAACATGGGCGTGCTGGCCGCACTGGCCGGCTGTGTCTACGCCTCCCGGCTGAACGCCGGCACCCCGGGCGCCGGCAACCTCTTCGAACTGGAGGCGATCGCGGCCGCGTTCATCGGCGGCGCCTCGATGAGCGGCGGGGTCGGCACCGTGCTGGGCGCGGTGATCGGCGGCCTGGTGCTCGGCGTGCTCAACAACGGGATGTCGCTGGTCGGCATCAGTCAGGACTGGCAACAGGTGATCAAGGGCCTGGTGCTGCTGGCCGCCGTCGGCTTCGACGTGTGGAACAAGCGCCGGGCGCGCTCCTAGGGCGGCCCACGACCATCCCGAACCCCGATACATGATGCTATGAGCACACTTGATCTTTCAGAAGGAGCCAATCCCCGATGACCACCTCAAGACGAGCCGTGATCGCCTCGGCGGCGGCCGGACTGACCGTCGCCGGCGTCGGTTCGGCGGCGGCCGGCGGCCGGGACGGGGCGGCGCCCCGGCCCGAACCCTTCGGGCAGCTGCCGGACGGCACCGAGATCCAGCGGTGGACCCTGGCCGCCGGCGGCCTCCGACTCGGCGTGCTGAGCCTCGGCGGGGTCGTACAGACCCTTGAGGTGCCGGACCGGGACGGTGAGCCGCTCAACGTCTCGCTCGGCTTCGGCGAGCTCGACCCCTACCTGAACGACTCCCCCTACCTGGGCGCGCTGATCGGCCGGTTCGGCAACCGGATAGCCGGGGGCCGGTTCACCCTCGACGGCACCGAGTACCAGGTGCCGGTGAACGACGGCCCCAACAGCCTGCACGGCGGCACCGAGGGCTTCGACAAGCGGGTCTGGGACGTCACCCCCCACGGCAGGTCGGGGCTGACCCTCACCTACACCAGCGCCGACGGCGAGATGGGCTACCCAGGCGCGCTGACCGTGCGGGTCGACTACACGCTCACCGACGAGGCGGAGTTCCGCATCGACTACACGGCGACCACGGACGCGCCCACCGTGGTCAACCTGACCAACCACACCTACTTCAACCTGGCGGGCGAGGGCAACGGCGGCGTCTACGACCACAAGCTGAGCCTGGCCGCCGGCCGCTACACGCCGGTCGACGAGACCCTGATCCCCACCGGCGAGCTGGCCGAGGTCGGCGGCACCCCGTTCGACTTCCGGCGCGGCAAGACCGTCGGCGAGGACATCAGGGAGAGCCACCAGCAGATCCGCTACGGCCAGGGCTTCGACCACAACTACGTGCTGGACAAGGGCAGCACCCGCCGGCCCGAGCGGTTCGCGACGGTGTACGAGCGGGGCTCGGGCCGGCTGATGACGGTGTCCACGACCGAGCCGGGCGTGCAGTTCTACAGCGGGAACTTCCTGGACGGCTCGCTGGTCGGCACCTCCGGGCGCGCCTACCGGCAGGGCGACGGGCTGTGCCTGGAGACCCAGCACTTCCCGGACTCGCCCAACCAGCCGGACTTCCCGTCCACCGTGCTCCGCCCGGGCGAGACCTACCGCTCCACCACGGTCTACGCCTTCGGCACCCGCTGAGCGGCGCCCGCTCCGGACGTGCCTGGGCCCGTGACCCCGCCGGTCACGGGCCGAGGCACGTCCGGGGCCCGCGCGTTCGGGGCCCGCGCGTTCGGGGCGGGGCGCGTTCGGGGCACCGCGCGTTCGGGGCACCGGTCAGCAGGCGGAACGGAGGCGGGCCGCGGGCTCAGCTGGCCGGGGCGCCGGTCGCCAGCGCCGGCTGGGCCACCGAGAGCACCATCTCCCGCAGCCGCTCGGTGTAGCGCCGCATGCTCGCCCCGGCCGCCTCGGTGTCCGGGAACCGGGTGGCGAACTGGAGCCCCTCGTGCACCCTGTTCAGCCAGACGCAGACCTGGTCGCCATAGGAGACCCGGACCAGCCCGTAGGCCCGCAGCTCCGCCCAGTGCTCGGCGAGCGGCACCGCCCGCCCGTCCACGTAGGAGACGAAGGAGCACGGGTCGGGCGAGGGCGCCGTGAACTCCTCGCCCAGCAGCCCGAGCGCGCGGGCGATCGGCATCCCGGCCAGCGGCCGGTTCGCCCGCAGCGCGGACCGCACCATCTCCAACGCCTCGTCGAACCCGGCGGCCCGGCCCACCGGGACCTCGATCGGCGCGCCGCCCACGTACCAGCCGACCGAGTCGGACCAGCGGGACTTCACCCGGGTGTGGAACGGCACCACCGTGCGGTAGACCTCGTGCCCACCCAGCTCCCGGACGATCAGCGCCGTCGCCGCCAACACCCCGACCAGGGTGCCGCCGTACGGCCGGCAGTGCGCCTCGAAGGCGGCCGCCGCCGGGTCGTCCACCAGCATCTCCCGCTCGAACCGCTGGACCGGCAGCGGCCCTTCGGGATCGACGCCCAGCTCCACGGGGAACGGGGGCAGCACCCCGCCGCAGCGGGCGATGAACTCCCGCCAGCGGGCCACGATCGCGTGGCCGTCGTCCATCGCGTCGGCCGCGCCCCGCTCGCTGGCGCAGAAGTCGATGTAGCTGCCCACCAACGGCATCGCGGGGACCTCACCGCGCAGTTCGGCCGCGTACAGCTCGTGGATCTCGGCGGGGATGCGGTGGATCGAGTGCGCGTCCACGTTGCTGTGGTCGAACGCCAGGTAGAGGCTGGCGCCGTCCGGCCGCAGCACCGCGGTGTAGAGGAAGTTGGGCCAGCTCAGCGCGTCAGCCGCGGCGTCGAAGCGGTCCTGGAGGTAGCGGACCAGCGTCGCCGGCTCGGCGAAGTGCCCCACCTCGGTCCGGCTCAGCGACACGGACTCGGCGGGCAGCGTGAACCGCCGCACCTCGTCGCCGACCCAACGGAAGCCGCTGCGCAGCGTCTCGTGCCGCAGGGTCCAGGCGTGCAGCGCCCGGCCCAGGGCGTCCAGGTCGATCCGCCCGGGCAGGTCGAAGGCGGTGCCCAGCCAGTTGGGCGCGCACAGGCCGGTGGCCCGGATCGTACGGGCCGTCCTGAGGTGGAACTCCTGCACGTAGGCCGGTGGTCGGGAGTCCTCCGGCGCGGTGCTCGCGGCCGCGACGGCCGGCGCGGGCAGCGACCACTCCACGAGGTGCCCGGGGCGCAGCTCGCAACGCTGGATGTCGGTCATTCGCACGGGGGTTCTCCGATCACACGCCACGGGGACAACGGATGGCGCGGGTGGGGGGCGGACGGGGGCGGATGGTCGGGACGCGGCGCGAGGGGGGCCAACCGCGTCCCGGGCGGCCGCCGTCACCGGGCCGCCACCGGGCCGGACACGTGGGGCATGGACCGGTGGCACACCAGGACCAACGCGCCGGGCGGCGCCCGGTCACGCTTCGCGGCCAACGCGGCGCCGGCTGCGCCCTGTTCGGCCCTGTTCAGTCCTCTTCCGGCCTATCCGGATGCTTTTTGGCCGAGACGCTGACGTTTTTTGCTCATTTCGGGACCGGTTCCCGCGTCCCGGGCGGGCTGCCGCCCGGGACGCCCCCTCACTGTCAGTGGTGGCCGCCATCATGGGCTCATGAGCAACGCACCCGTCGGTCCACCCGAGCCGTCCACCCCGCCGCGGTCGCGAGAAGCGGCCGCACCACCCCGGCCGACCGAGCCGTCGTCAGGGCCGGTCGACGACCGCGTCTGGCGGCTGCGCCGCCGGGACGACGGCGAGGAGTTGGCCCGGCTGGTGGTGACGGGCGGGGACATGCCCTGGCTGCACGCCCGGGTCGAGGCGCTGCCCGGCCTGGCGGAGTTCGAGCCGCTCTTCGCCGAGCAGGAGCGGGCCCTCGAGGCGGAGGACTGGGAGGCGGACGACGCCTGTTACCAGCGGATCCGCGCCGCGCTCACCCTGACCTTCCCGGACGGGCGGCCGGTCCCCGAGTTCCTGCTGCATCTGCACGGCGACGGCACGGCCGGCTGGCGCTGGCACCACGAGCCGTTCCCGGAGCCCGACCGGTGAGCGCCGGCGCCGCCCGGCGGCCGGCGGCCTCAGGGCAGCAGTTCGAGGCCGATCGACGGATAGAGCGCGCGCAGCGGCTCCGGGGTCGCGGTGATCACCGGCCACCGGCGGGCCGCGGCCAGATAGGCCACATGCCCCGGCGTGGTGGCCGACGGCCGGTGCGCGGAGCGCAGGATGCCGGAGCCGACGGCGTGCGCCTCGTCCAGCGGGGCGAAGGCCACCAGCGGGAACCGCAGGATCGCGGTCAGCGCGTCCCGGCCGTGCGGGTGCAGGTCGGCGGCGGCGTCCGCGACGCAGCTGGCGGGCGCCAGCAGCGGGATGACATGCCGGTGCGCGGTGCTCAGCAGCGCCCGCATGTGCGGGGCGCCCCGGGCGGCGGCGAGCAGCGCCGTGGTGTCCAGGATCCGGCCGCCTATCGCGGGGGCGGCGCCGGCGGGCGCCTCGGGGTCCGTCACGCGGCGCCGCGTTCCACGCCCGTGGTCCGCTCCTCGGCGGCGTCCAGACCGAGGACCCGGTCCGCCCAGGCGTGGTGCTCCGCGTCGAGCGGCTGGTCGCCGAAGAGCCGCCGCAGCGTCTCGTCCACCTCGGCGGTGGCCTCCTCGCGGCGCAGCAGCTCCTGGATATGGCCGGAGACGCTGGGGATTCGGCCGGCCGCCTCGGCGGCCTTGAGCCGCATCAGCTGGTCCTCGGGCAGCGAGATCGCCGTCTTCCGCATGGTCATACCTTAGTAGTACCACGCGGGGCCGGGCGAGGCCAGCGCCGGCCGGGACCGGATTGCGGGCCCGGCCGGGAGCCGGTCTAGTGGAAGGGCGGGGAGGCTGTCGGGCCAGGGAGCGAGGGATGACACAGCGGACCGCAGCGGACGCCGCGTTGGCCACCGAGACCGAGCGGCTGCGCCGCCGCGACCTGCGGCTGGCGGCCACCGAGGCCGCCGTCGAGCGGCTGACCGAGGACCCGGGCCGCCGCCGGGAGCTGACCGCCGAGATCGACGAGCTGCTCGCCGGGCACGATCCGCGCCCGGGCGACACGGTGCTGGTCGACACCAGGGACGGCCGCCTCGACTGCCGGCTCCGCCGGGAGGCGGACGCCTCGGCCGAGGCCGCCGCCGAGGCGGAGGGCATGCCGCCGCCCGGCTGACCGCCCGGCCCGGGCGGCCCCCCGGGCCGGGCGGTCAGTGCTCGCCGCCGCAGCAGGGGTGCGGGTCGGGGATCTCGAAGGGGATGAAGCCGGTGCGGGCCGGGGTGAGGCGCAGCAGCAGGGTGTCGTCCCGACGTTCGGGGCGCAGGTGGTCGTGGGTCTCGACCAGCGCGTCCGGCGCGGCGGTGGCGCCGCCGAGCACCCGCACCGCCTCGATCGCCGTGCGGGAGAGCAGTTCGGCCACGGTGAGCAGGGCGGGCAGGTCGGCCTGGCCGGGGAAGAGGACGACCCGCCCGCCGTCCGGCGCCGCGGCCAGCGCGGTGGCCGCGTCCGCCGCCCACGCGGCCGGCCCGCGCGGCGCCGCGCCCGGCGCGGCCAGCGCCGCCTCGGGCGCCGCCTTGGCCAGCCGGCGGGCCACCGCCCCGGCGGTGTCGGCGTCCGGCAGCCCGAGGCTGAGCCCGAGCCGGCCGTCGCCCACCCGGTGGCTCTGCCCCAGCGCCTCGGCCGGCAGCGGCAGTTCGGTTGCCAGCCGGTGCAGCAGCCGGTCGGCCGCCGCGTTGCTGGTGTGCCCGGCGGCCAGGCCCAGCCAGTGCGTGGGGCGCGCCGCCCCGGCGGACGAGGACGCGGCGGTGGACAAGGTGGTTGCGGAGGAGACGCGCGGCACGGGAACCGTCCAGGGGTGCGGCGACCGGCGGCGCCCCGCGCCCCGGTCGGTGGAACGAGCGGGCCCCAGCGTGGCGGCGCGAGGCTGACACCGCGCGAACCGGGGGTGAACGGGCGGCCGGCCCCCGGCTGAACTCCCCGCGCCACGGCCTGCCGACCGGCCGCCAAACGGCTCGACGGGGGCCGCCGCCACGGGGTGGAATACCCGCATGAGCAGCGAGGCGCACCCGGACTCCGGGCTGACCGAAAGCGTGTGGAGCGACGCCGACTTCGCGACGATGGGCTGGCACGACGTCACGGTGCACGCGTTCTGCCTCCAGCCGGGTCTCGACGAGAACCCCATGCCACGGCTGCTGCTGGACCTCGACTACCTGCTGCGCTGGGTGCGTCCGGTGCCGCCGGAGCGCAACTTCAGCTTCTGGATCGCCCCCGCCACGCTGGTCTTCGAGGACTGCCACAGCCTGGTGGGCGACCTGGACTTCCGGGGCACGCTCCCCCGCCTGGAGCTCTCCGGGCTGACGCGCGAGCCGCCGGAGAGCGAGGACCGCGACCCCGAGTGGTGCCTGGTCGGCCACGACTTCGAACTGACCTTCCACGCCGCGGGCTTCCGCCAGTACGTCCGGCGCGCCCCGGTCCTCGCCCGCCGCTCGACCCTCACGCCCGTCGAGCGCGGCGGCGTCTCGTTCGCCGAGACCCCGTTCGACTGAGGCCGGCCGAGCGGCCCCGGGGGCGCCGGCACGCGGCACACCCCGGGGCCGTCCGGCCGCCCCAACCCGGACCACTCCAACCGGACCGCTCCAACCCGGACCGCTCCAGCCCATACCACACAACTCGGACCCGGCCGGGTTCAGAACGGAGTCAGGCCAGGCCGGGTCTGGTCAGATCAGCCCCCCGTGCGGGCCGGCTCAGGTCGGGATGACCCAGATGGGGTTGGCGTAGAACCACAGGTCCTCCCACGGGTCGGCGTCGCCGACCACGTCCAGGGCCGGGCCCGCCGGGTCGACCTGGGCGCCGTTGAGGCCGGTCTGCACCCGCTTGCCGTCGGTGCCGCGGAGCCGGACGTAGCCGGGCTCGGAGACCCGGCCCAGGTCGTAGGTGAAGGAGACGGTGCCGCTGGTCTCGTTCACCTCCCAGGACCTGACCACCCGGGCGTCGGGGGTCTGGAAGGCGTCCCGGTCGGTGACCTCGCCGGTGACCGCGCCGCGGATCACGTCGACCCGGGCCAGCCGGGGCACGAAGTTGGCCCAGTTCGGGAGGGCGGCCAGGGCGATCTCGATCCTCAGCTCGACCTTGGTGCCGCGCCGCACGGTCAGCGTGTCGCCGAGGGTGACCGAGCGGTTGCCGCCGCGCAGTTGGACGTCGAGGCCGGCGATCAGCCCACCGTGATCCACCCAGATCCGGCCGGCCCGGATGCCGTCCATCACCGCGGCGTAGGAGAAGCCCTGCGCCCCGACGTGGGTGCGGCTGTACTGGCCGGGCCAGAAGTCCCCGGCGCCCAGGTTGAGGCCGGCGCCGGCGTAGACCGGGTCGCCGTGGAAGCCGTTGCCGTTGAAGTCGGAGCCGTCGGGGCGCCGGGAGGTGTCGGCGTAGTTGACGTGTGAGTCGGAGTTGGCGGTGATCCACCAGGGCTTGCCCTCGGCGAGCAGGCTGTCCCACAGGCCGCCCACGGTGGCGGTCATCCAGTCGAAGCCGCCCCAGGTGCGGTAGCTCTCCGCCGGGTAGCCGGGGAAGGAGTCGGCGCCCGGGCTGCCGCCGTAGTAGCCGCGCGCGTCACCGGAGCCGTGCGGGCTGGGGATGCCGGCGGCCTGGTGGCCGGGGGCGCCCTCGAAGCCGACGGCGATCCGGGGCTGGGCGTCCCGCCAGGCGCGGATCTCGTGCGGGGAGTCGACGCCCTTCCGGGACGGGTGGTTGGCCAGCATCAGCGCGTCCCGCACCTTGCGGCGGCGGACCTGCTCGGCGAGGAAGTCCAGGCCCGAGATGGCGAGCGCCTCGTTGGTCGGGGTGTTGCCGGTGGCGTTGTTGACGCCGCCGTCGTAGTCCCGCTCGAACTGCTTGAGCACGCTGACCTCGTCCCGTCCCGGGTGGACGAAGACGGTGCCGTGCTCGGCGGCCGGGATGTTCCACTCCAGGCCCTGGAAGACGAGGGCGTTCTCGTAGGTCTCGCGGGCGGCGCGGATCTCGGGGTTGACCTTCTCGACGCCGATCCGGCTGTGGTTCTCGTTGCCGTGGTCGGTGATGACCATCCAGTCCAGGCCGAACCGGGAGCCGTTGCGGACCTGGTCGTCGACCCGGTACATGCCGTCGGGGCTGAACTGGGTGTGGATGTGGTGGTCGCCGGCGAGCCAACGCAGCCGGCGCGAGCCGTTGTTGCCGTTGTTGCCGCCGCCGCGGCCGACCTGGCTGGCGGCGGCCGGGGTGCCGGTGGCGCCGGTGACCAGGCCGGCTCCGGCGATGCCGGCACCGAGCAGGCCGGCGGAGCGGAGCATCCCGCGCCGGGAGAGCTGGCTCGGGCTGAGTTCCTCGTCCGGCACGTTCAGGTCGAGGGCCTCGGGCAGCGCGCCCTGCTCCGTGGCGCCGTGCTGGTGGTCGTGGTCGTGTCCGTGGTGGTGGTGCCCGTGATGGTGCCCGTGGCCCATGTTCTGCTCCCGGCGGTTCGTTCGGTGCTCAACGTCGGCACTCTCGAACCGCCGCATGAACGACGGATGAGCGGAAACCGTCAGCGACACACCGTCCGATGGGCGACTTTCGGACAGGTGAGCGAACAGCGGGACGCCCCGCCGCCGCCCGGACCGGTTGGTCGCCGGGCGGCGGCGGGGCGGCCGGGCCCGGTCAGCCGAGCCGGATCAGGTTCCAGGAGAGCGGCTCCAGGGTGGCCCTGAGGGTGCCGTCGACCAGCGTGGTGCCCGCGCCGGCGTGCGGGGTGACCCGGTCCGGCTGGTCCGCGGTGTTGCGGGCGTCGGGGTCGGCGTCGGCCAGCACCGAGTGCTCCACCACCTCGGTGAGGTCGAGGCCGGCCAGCGCGACCTCCAGGGGCAGCGCCTGGTCCTGGCTGCGGTTGACGGCGAAGACGCTGACCGCGCCGGTCTCCTCGTCGCGCACCGCGGTGGCGTGCAGCAGGTCGACCGTGCCGAACCGCTTGGTCTCGTGGGTCGGGCTCTGCGGGCGGACGTCGAGGACCGTGCCCCGGCCGTACTTCGAGGCCTGGGCGAAGGGGTAGAAGATGGTCTGCCGCCAGGCCGGGCCGTCGGGCACGGTGGCGATCGGGGCGATGACGTTGACCAGCTGGGCCTGGCAGGCGACCTTGACCCGGTCGGCGTGCCGGAGCAGCGCGATCAGCAGCGAGCCGACCACCACGGCGTCGGTCACCGAGTAGTTGTCCTCCAGCAGGCGGGGCGCCTCGGCCCAGTCCGCGCCGCGGCCCTCGTCGCTGAGGGTGGGACCGCTGCCGTCCTGGTACCAGACGTTCCACTCGTCGAAGGAGAGGTTGATCCGCTTCTTGGACTTCAGCCGGGCGCCCACGTGGTCGCAGGTGGCGACGACGTTCTCGATGAACGACTCGGTGTCGACGGCGGAGGCCAGGAAGGAGTCGCGGTCCCCGTCGGTCGGGTAGTAGTAGGCGTGCAGCGAGATGTGGTCGACCAGGTCGTAGGAGTGTTCCAGGACGGTCGACTCCCAGGCGGCGAAGGTCGCCATGCCCTGGCTGGAGCTGCCGCAGGCGACCAGTTCGACGTCGGGGTCGATCTGCCGCATGGCGCGGGCGGTCTCGGCGGCCAGCCGGCCGTACTCCTCGGCCGTCTTGTGGCCGGTCTGCCAGGGGCCGTCCATCTCGTTGCCCAGGCACCACAGCCGGATGTCGAACGGGGCGGCGTCCCCGTGCTCGGCGCGCAGGTCGGAGAGGGCGGTGCCGCCCGGGTGGTTGGCGTACTCCTGGAGCTCGATGGCCTCGGCGACGCCGCGGGTGCCGAGGTTGACCGCCATCATCGGGGTGCCGCCCACCTTGCGGACGAAGTCGATGAACTCGCTGAGCCCGAACTGGTTGCTCTCGGTGGACTTCCAGGCCAGGTCGAGGCGGCGCGGCCGGTCCTCCCTGGGACCGACCGAGTCCTCCCACTTGTAGCCGGAGACGAAGTTGCCGCCCGGGTAGCGGATGGCGGTGACCCCCAACTCCCGGACCAGGTCCAGGACGTCGGTGCGCAGCCCGGCCTCGTCCGCGCTCGCGTGGCCCGGCTCGTAGATGCCCTGGTAGACGCAGCGGCCCAGGTGTTCGACGAAAGAACCGAAGATCCGCCCGTCCACCGGGGAGACGGCGAAGGCGGGGTCGAGGGTGAAGCGGGCGGTGTGCTCAGCACTCATGCGGGTCCCTGCTTGCTCACGGGGTCACGGGTCACGGGGTCCAACCGCAGCCGTTCGGTATTTCGTACTGCGATCGCAACTTCGAACAAAATCTATGGTCGGAACGATCCCCCGTCAACGGGGTGCAGGGGATCGTTCCGACCGTTCGGGGCCGTTCGCGACGGCCGCGGCCGGTCACTGGCCGGCGATGCCGGTGTGCGCCACGCCGCGCACGATCTGCCGCTGGAAGAAGACGAACACGATCAGCAGCGGCAGCGCCGCCAGCAGCGCGCCGGCCATCAACTGCGCCCAGCGGACGCCGAACGAGGACTGCACGGTGGCCAACCCCACCGGCAGCGTGGCCAGGTCCGGGTCGGTGGTCACCAGGTAGGGCCACATGAAGTTGTTCCACGAGCTGATGAAGGTGAAGATCGCCACCGCGGCGAGCACCGGCCGGGAGAGCGGCAGCACGATCTGGCCGAAGATCCGCCACCGCCCGGCGCCGTCGATCCGGGCCGCCTCCTCCAACTCCCGGGGCACGCCCTGGAAGAACTTGTAGAGGATGAAGACCATCGCCGGCGCCGAGACCTGCGGCAGGATCACCCCCCAGTAGGTGTCCACCAGGCCCATGGTCCGCACGTTGGCGAAGAGCGGCGCCGTGATCACCGTGCCGGGCACCATGATCCCGGCCATGGTCAGCCCGAACAGCAGCCGCCGGCAGCGGAACTCGGTACGGGCGAAGCCGTAGGCGGCCAACGCCGAGACGGTCAGCGTCAACACGGTCACCCCGCTGGACACGATCACCGAGTTGACCAGCCACTTGGGGATGTTGCCCTCGCCCAGCACGCTCCGGTAGGCGTCCAGGTTCATGTTGGACTGGAGCCAGCGCAGCGGCAGCTTCTGGGTGTCCCCCTCGGGCTTGAGCGAGGTGGCCAACGCCCAGCCGAACGGCACCAGCCACAGCCCGGCCAGCAGCGCGCCGATCGAGGTCAGCGTGAGCTGCCCGGCGTTGCGCCGCAGCCACACGCCGAACGGGCGGCGGCCGGGCCGGGCGGGACGACCGGGACGACCGGCCGGCGGGGAGGGCGGCGGGGACGACAGGCTCTGCGCACTCATCGGACGTTCTCCTCACGGTTTCTGACCAGCCAGAGCCGCGCCAGGGTCACCACGACGACCAGCAGGAAGACGAGGTAGGAGATGGCCGAGGCGTAGCCGATCCGGTAGCCGGTGAAGCCCTGCTGGATGATGTACTGCACCACCGGCCGGGTCTCGTTGTTCGGCCCGCCCTCGTTGATCAGGAAGATCTGGTCGAAGACCTGGAGCGAGGCGAGGATCTGCAACACCACGATCAGGCCGGTGATCTGACGCACCATCGGCACCGTGATGTGCCACATCCGCTGGAGCGGCCCGGCGCCGTCCAGGGCGGCGGCCTCGTAGAGGTGGCCGGGGATGGACTGGAGCGCGGCGAGGTAGAGCAGGAAGCTGAACCCGACCGTCCACCACAGGGTGGCGAGCACCATGGAGAACATCGCCCAGTCGCCGTCGAGCAGCCACGGCACCCGGTGGTTGATGGTGTGGTTGAGCAGCCCGAAGTCCGGCTCGTACAGCCAGCGCCACAGCTCGGCCAGCACCGCGGACGGCAGCAGGAACGGCGCGAAGAACGCCAGCCGCCAGAACCACTTGCCGTGCCGGATGTTGTGCGCCAGCAACGCCAGTCCGAACGCGAAGAGCACGATCAGCGGGGTGATCATGGCGGTGAACCGCAGGGTGTTGCCCAGCGCGTCCCACATCTCGCCGTCGTCCAGCGCCTCGCGGTAGTTGTCCAGGCCGATGAACTCGGTGTTGATGCCGGCCAGGTTGGTCTCGTTCAGGCTGTACCAGAGCCCGGAGACCAGCGGCCAGACCAGGAACAGCGCGTAGACCACCAGGAACGGCGCCACGAACCAGCCGCCGTGCTGGAGTGCCCGGCCCAGCCTGGCCCGCGGCCCCCGGTCCTCGGGGGCCGCTCCCCTCACCTCGTCGACTGTGGTCACGCGGCACTCTCCTCGCCGAAGGGGTTGCGGGTGTCGAGCAGCCGCCGCAGCGCCGACCGGATGCCGGCCACCCCCTCCGCCGGGCTGACCGTGCCCATGGCGGCGGCCGACAGGTGGTGGCCCACCTCGTTCTGGCCGCGCGACGAGGTGCCGAAGAACCACGCCGGCGGGTCGAAGGCGGCCATCTCCATGGCCGTGCGGTACTCGGCCTGCGGCTCCATCTCCAGGTAGGCCGGGTCCGCCAGCACCGGGAGGTAGGCCGGCACATGGCTGGCCCGGGCCCAGTCCAGGCTGTGCCGGGAGAGCCAGGCGACCAGCTGGTGCGCGACCTCGTTGGCACCGCCGCCCCGGCCGCGCTGGTGCGGCAGCACCAGGCAGTGCGCCTCCGCCTGGGTGGCCGGGACGCCGAACAGGTTGGGGTAGGGCATCGCGCCGAAGTCCAGCCCGGCGTGCTGGAAGTCCACGGTCAGCCAGTTGCCGAAGAGCACGAAGCCGCCGCCGTTGACGAAGTACCCGACGAGGTCCTGGCCGGGGATCGCGTACTCCTCGGCGACCAGCCGGGCCATCAGCGCCAGCACCTCCTCGGCCCGGTCGTCGTCCAGCGCGATCTCGGTGCCGTCGGCGGACAGGATCTCGCCGCCGGTCTGGGTGTACAGGCCGAGGAAGGTCCACCAGCACTCGCCGGCCATCAGCGCGTTCCAGCCCAGCGGCGACTGGCCGATCACCCCGCGCACCTCGTCCAGCGCGGCCAGGAAGGCGTCCACGCCGGCCAGTTCGACCAACCGGCCCCGCTCGTCGAGGAGTCCGGCGCTCTCGCAGGCCGGCCGGTTGTAGTAACAGAGCGAGGGGTGGATGTCGAGCGGCAGCCCGTAGAGCCGGCCGTCGACGGTGGCCCGGTCCCACAGCCGGGTGTTGAAGTCCTCCCGGCGCACCCCGTGGGCGGCCAGCAGGTCGGTGTCGAACGCGTCGAGCAGCCGGCCGGGCGCGAAGCCGCCGAGCCGGCCGAGGTGCAGCACGCCGACCTCCGGCGCCCGGCCGCCGGCGCCGGCCATGGCGAGCTTGGTGTAGTAGCGGTCGCCCCACGCCAGGGTGGTGTCCTCGACCTCGATGCCCGGGTGGGCGGCGCGGAAGTCGTCCAGCATGCCCCGCATGTTGGCGCCGTCGCCGCCGCTGAAGAGGTTCCAGAACCGGATCCGGTGGTCGCCGCCGGCCAGCGCCGCCGGCGACCCGCACGCGGCCAGCGGCCCGAGCGCCGCCAGTGCCCCGAAACCGGCGGCGCCACGCAGCAGTTGACGTCTGCTCGGCCGGACGGGCGTCGAGGAGTCAGGGGCCATTCCACACCTCTCGTTCGACATACCGAATGGAGATCGATAATTCGAACGCGAAGGTAGGAGGGCGGGCAGCACTCGGTCAACAGTTCTGACAGAACCGGGCGGATTCGCTCGCCCGCGAAAAACGGCCGAACCGGCCGATCCCGAAGGGAATCGACCGGTTCGGCCCGAGGTCCACGCGTGCCCGACCGGCGCCCGGCCGGCCCCGGCTCAACCGTCCAACCGCACCAGCATCTTGCCGATGTTGCCGCCCCGCATCAGGTCCAGGAACGCGTCCACCGCGTGGTCGATCCCGTCCACCACGGTCTCCCGGCTCACCAGCCGCCCGTCCCGCAGCCAGCCGGCCGCCTCCCGCAGGAACTCCGGGCGCAGCCCCCAGTGGTCCCCCACCAGGAAGCCCTCGATGCGCAGCCGCTTGCCGATCACCACGCCCAGGTTGCGCGGCGCCGCGGGCGGCTCGGTCGCGTTGTAGGCGGAGATCATGCCGCAGACCGCCACCCGGCCGTGGGTGTTCAACACGTCCAACGCGGCCTCCAGGTGGTCGCCGCCGACGTTGTCGAAGTAGACGTCGATCCCGTCCGGCGCGGCCTGCGCCAGCTGCTCGCCGATGGGCGCCGCCTTGTAGTCCAGGCCGACGTCGAAGCCGTACACCTCGGTGAGCGTCCTGGCCTTCTCCGGCCCACCCGCGCTGCCGATCACCCGGCTGGCGCCCAGCAGCCGCGCCAGCTGCCCGGCCGGGCCGCCCACCGCGCCGGCCGCGCCCGACACGAAGACCACGTCGCCCTCGCGCACCCGGGCGACCGCCTTCAACCCGGCGTAGGCGGTCAGCCCCGTCATCCCCAGCACCCCGAGGTAGGCGCTCACCGGCACCTCCCCTCCGGCGGGCACCGCGACCGCGTCATCGGCGCGCAGCACGGCGAACTCCCGCCACCCCAGCCGGTGGGTCACCACATCGCCCACGGCGAACCCGGGCGCCCGGGAGGCCAGCACCTCGCCCAGCGCGTCCCCGGTCATCGGCTCGTCCAGGCCGAACGGCGGCACGTACGACTTGGTGTCGTTCATCCGCCCCCGCATGTACGGGTCCACGGAGAGGTAGCGGTTGCGCACCAGGATCTCGCCCTCGGCCGGCTCCCTGACCGGCACGGCGCGCAGCGCGAAGTCGGCCACCGCCGGCCAGCCGGACGGCCGGGCGACCAGGTGCCACTCGCGGCTGGTGGTGGGCAGGGTCATGGGTTCGCCTCCTGGAGACTCGGGGTCGGCACGCTCGCACACCCGTGAGCGGGCCATCCCCCGGGCAACACGAAGCGCCCCCACACCATTCCACCCACCCCGCGACCGGGGCCCCAACGCCACGGGGAGCAGGGCCAGTTGGGGGAACCGGACGCCCGCCCCGCCGGATGTTCCGCGCCTGGGGCGGCATCCGCGGGGCACGGGCGGGACCGGCCGCGACAGGACCGGCCCGGGCTCCTGCCGGCCGCTCCTACCGGCCGGCGAACGGCGGCTGCGCCACCCCGCGCCCCAGCCCCGGCAGCACCAGCAGCGACCCGGCCAGCGGCTCGGCCCCCGGGTCGGTCCCGACCCGGGCCGTGCTCACATACAGGTCGGTCAGCCCCGGCCCGCCGAAGGCGCACGCGGTGGTCCGACTCGCCGGCAGCTCCACGGTCCGGTCCAGCACCCCGTCGGGCGTGAACCGGCGCACCGCGCCCCCGTCCCAGAACGCCACCCACAGGCAGCCGTCCGCGTCCACCGTCATCCCGTCCGGGAAGCCGGCCAGCCCGCCGGTGTCCACCAGCGTCCGCCGGTCGGCGACCCCGCCGTCCTCGGTCACCCGGAAGGCGTCCACCCGCCGGGTCGGGGTGTCGACGTAGTAGAGCGTGCCGCCGTCCGGGCTCCAGCCCAGGCCGTTGCTGACGGTCGCCTCGGGCAGCACCACCTCGACCTCGCCCGCCGGCGTCAGCCGGACCAGGTTCCCGCCGCCGGCCCGCTCGTCGTAGCGCATGCTGCCGGCCCACAGCGCGCCGTCCGGCGCCACCGCCGCGTCGTTGCCGCGCCGCCCCGGCACCACCTCGCGGTGCAGCCAGCGGAACCCGCCGTCCGGGCCGTACCGGCCGATCCCGTCCCGCAGGTTGACCACCAGGCCGCCGTCCGCGGTCGGCTTGACCGCGCCCACGTGCTGCTCGGTCGGCAGCACCACCCGCCGGCCGCTGGCCGGGTCGAAGCTGTGCACCCGGGCGCCCAGGATGTCCACCCAGAGCAGCCGCTCGGCCACCGGGTCCCAGGTCGGCCCCTCACCCAGCTCGGCGCGGGCCCGTACCGCGATCTCCCAGCCGTGTCCCACCATGTCCCCTCTCTCGTTCCCCTTCCCCCACTTCCCCGACTTCCCCCGCTCTCCGCCCGCCCGGGCCGCGCTCCCCCGCGCCCGACCGTCAGCCGGGCTGGCTGTGGCCCAGGCGCTCGGAGAGCTGCCGGGCACCGTGCCGGGCCAGCTCGGCCAGCTCCCCCTGCCGCCGCTCACTCCAGCGGATCATCGGCACCGAGACGCTCAGCGCCGCGACCACCCGGCCCGCCCGGTCCCGCACGGGCGCCGCCACACAGCTCACGTCGGCGTTGGACTCCTGCCGCTCGACGGCGAAGCCGCGCTCGGCGGTCTCGGCCAGCACCCGGCGCAGCTCGACCACGTCGGTCAGCGAGTTGGCGGTCATCGCGGGCAGCTCGCCGGCCGGCAGCCGGGCGTCCAGCTCCTCGGCGGTCAGGGAGGCGAGCAGCATCTTGCCGACCGCGGTGCAGTGCGCGGGCAGCCGGCGGCCGGCGGCCGAGACCATCCGGACCGCGTGCGTGCTGTCCACCTTGGCGATGTAGATCACGTCGGTGCCCTCCAGCACCGCGACGTGCACCGTCTCGCCGCAGCTCTCGGCCACCAGCCGGGCGACCTGCTGGCCCTCGGCGGCCAGGTCGAGCTGCTCCGCGTAGCGGCTGCCCAGCTGGTAGGTGCGCACCCCGAGCCGGTACCGGCCGGGCTGCTCGGCCACCGGCACCAGGTAGGAACGCGCCGCCAGCGTGGTGACCAGCTCGTGCACCGTGGTGCGCGGCAGCTGGAGCCGGCGGGTGATCTCGGGCGCGGACAGGGTCCCGTCGCCTTCGAGGAAGAGTTCCAATATGTCCAGCGCTCGACTGACCGCCGGTACCCGTCGCCCCATGCCCGATGCCTCCCCGGCCCCGCTCCGCCCGCGCCACCGCGGGAAAAATGTTCGGCATCCCGATCGTGCGACGACATGCCGAACACCACGCTAGCCATCGGCGGGACTTCGAGCAATGCCCGCCGCCCGGCCCGGACCCGCCGGAGCCGGGCGGCGCCACCGGGTCAGCCGGACCAGCCGACGTCAGCGGGTGGTGCCCCAGTCGTCTGCGAACGTCTCGTCCGAGGCGGACTCCCGGCCGCCCACCGCGCGCAGCTTGCCGGCGACGCCCTCCGGCAGCCGGTCCCCGGCCCGGTCGACGACCGCCCCGGCGGCCCGGGCGGCCGCCTGCCGGCCGGCGAGCGCGGCGGAGTCCACGCCGTTCCTGACCGCCGGGTTGGACCTGACGCGCTCGGCCGAGGCCCGCAGCTGCTCGTACCGCTCCCGCCCGGCCTTGGCCCCCAGGACGTAGCCGACCGCCAGGCCCGCGACGAACACCAGCTTGCGCATGGGACGCTCCTCTTCTCGCTTCGGGTTGATCTTCTCCTGAGCCGCCCGACCTCCCATAACCGGGTGACCCGGATACGGATTTCGAAGCACCCCGTCACATGCGCTAATGTATGGCCCGCAGCGCGGTGTCGCTTCCACTCCGGTGGGAGCCGACTCCGAGCGGAGCAGTCCCCTGTAGCTCAATTGGCAGAGCAGCCGGCTGTTAACCGGCAGGTTACTGGTTCGAGTCCAGTCGGGGGAGCATCGCCCAGAGGGCCCCGTTCGGGGCCCTCTTCGCGTTCCCCGGCATCTCTTCCCGGCCCGTTGGGAACCGATCACCCCATGTCCGGTGTCCCCGCTTGTGGATCACCGCCCGCCCCGGGCGGCAGATCGTATGAGCAGCTATGCTGCGGCAGACGGCGCGCACAGATGTGCGCGGCACGCCGAGAAGGGGCAGTAGCTCAGCCGGTTAGAGCAACGGACTCATAATCCGTCGGCCGTGGGTTCGAGTCCCACCTGCCCCACCTTCTCGCCCGCCCCGGGAGTCCACCGCGACCTGGGCCTTTCCCGAAGCGGCCGGCTCCGCAAGCGGTCCGGGGAGCGAGTGGGACCACCTGCCGACTCCCCTGCCGGCCCGCTGCTGGCCCGGGGCGCACGAGAGACGCGTGCGCCGAGCACTTCCCCGACGGGCGTCCTGGGGCGTCGCCAAGGCCGGTGGCCGCCGCTCCCGTCCCTCGCGGCGCGCCGGCCGCGCCCTCGCCCTCCGCCCGTCACCAGGGGCCGCCCGGCACCGGAGCGTGTCCCGCCGCGAGGGCTCCGGAGCGGCCGGCGCGGTGGCCGACCCGCCGGCAGCCGGACCGTGGGGCGCCCCGTGGCGTGGGCCCCGTGCACCGGGGCGAGCCGCCCGGCGCGGGCGCCACCGCGCCGGGCGGCCGCGACCGGGCACGCGCCGGCGCCCCGACCGGACGGACACGGAACGCACACCGTATGCGACCGATCGCGACGCGTAACTTCCTGTCTGGCTTGGCAGTTGGCAGGCGGAGAACCCCAACCGGCGGTCCGCCGTGGGGACATGAGGGAACAAGGAGTTCGACGATGAACGCCAGCTCTGTGCGAAGGCTGTCCCGTTGGCTGGCCGCCGGCGCTTCCGTGGCCGCGGCCGGCGTGCTCCAGACCGGCGTGGCGCACGGCGACGAGACGCACCACAACTCGCACAACGGGCCGAGCGTCGCCCTGGTCAGCACGGGGCAGATCGACGACCCGATGGAGGACGTCCTGGAGCACACCCTCAACTTCGGCGACGGGTACGGCTGGCACTGACCGACTCACGGGGACGCCGGGAAGCCGGGAAGATGGGAAGCCGGGAGACGGGCGCGGGGCGCTACGCCGGGCCGTCCAGCGCGGCGAGCCCCCGCCGCACCGAGTCCGCCACGGCGTCGAGGTGCGCCCGCTCCCGCACCCGCCAGTCAGCCACCAGCCGGAACGAGTCCCCGGGGAACCGGGGGAAGACGTGCAGGTGGAAGTGGAAGACCTCCTGGAAGGCCGCCGCCCCGTCGGCGAGGAAGAGGTTCACCCCGGCGCAGCGGAGGTCGCTCCGGCGCAGCGCCCGGCCGAGACGGTGCGCCAGCTCCCACACCCGCGCGCCCGTCTCGGGTGGCAGGTCCTCCAGCCCGACCACGTGGGTCTTCGGCACGACCAGGAGGTGCCCCGGGGTCACGGGCTGGAGGTCGGCGAAGGCGATCAGGTGCTCGTCCTCGCAGACCACACTCGCCTCGGCCCGGCCGTGTGCGATGGCGCAGAACACACAGGCTTCGTCGTTGCCCAAGGTCGCTCCCGGTGTGGCGGATGGCCGGGCCCACCCGCGCCGTCCGGGGACGGCGCGGGGCGCGGGCCGTGGGCACGACTGTGCCGGACCGGGGCGCCGGGGCCGGGGCTCCGGCGCGCGGGTTCACGCCTTCGGCGGGCGCGGGCGGCGGCGGGTGCCGGTCAGCCCCGGCTCGCGGTGGCCCCCAGGCGCCGGGCGTAGATCAGCGAGAAGTACCGGTAGGAGGCGGAGAGCCGCAGCGGCGGCACGCAGGACCGGTTGGTCTCGTTGAAGTGGCTGACGATGTACGTGTGGCCGGCCTCGTGCAGGCGCGCCAGGATCTCGTGCAGGGTCTGCGGCAGTTCGGCGAAGCCGTGGTACTCGATCAGCACCTGGTCGACCCGCTCCAGCCGGTCCCCCAGCTCGGCGATGACCTCCGCCTCCGCGCCCTCCACGTTCAGCTTGAGCAGGGAGACGGGCTCGGCCGTGTAGGGACTGAGGCGGCGGGTGTCCACGACGAGGGGCTCGCCCCGGGTCACCGCGTTGAGGCTTCCGCTGTCGCGGCCGGTCACCGTGAAGGTCCGTCGGCCGTCCGCGTCCGCCAGCGCGGCCTGGACCGGCTCGACGTTCTGGACGCCGTTGCGCTCCAGGTTCCGGCACAACAGCCGGAATATGTCGGGATCGGGTTCGAAGACGACGATGCGCGCCTCAGGGAAGAGGGCGCGGAAGCGCAGCACGCTCAGGCCGAGCCAGCCGCCGCCGTCGATGATCCGGGCCGGCTCGGCCAGCTCGTCGACGTCGTAGATCCGGTCGCCGAACAGCAGCCGCAGGGTGTAGGCGAAGGCCCGTGGGGCCAGGTAGTCGAGTTCGTAGGGCCCCAGGCGGACGGTGCCGCTCGGCGGGCAGCCGGGGGCCAGGAGGCCCTGGACGACGGACTCCAGCTCCGCCGGGTTCAGGTCGACGGCGGGACGGGCGGGGGCGTGCGGTTCCATGGCACCTGTCTTCCCTCAGGAGAGCCCGCGGTGGGCTCTGTTGGGCGTGGCGGGCGGCCCGGGGCCCGGGCCGCCCGGGCGAACTTGGCGGGCGTTCCGCCGACGGCCCCCGGCCGTGCGGCCCGGCCGGTGCCGAGCGCCCGCCCCGGGCACGGCCGGGAGGCAGGGCGAGGGGGACCGTCAGGGAGCCGCCTCGACACGGGGGAAGAGGGGGGCGCCCTTGGTCACGACACTGCCGGCGAGCCCCTCCAGGCAGCGGTCCGCGCCCGGCACCTCCTCCGGGTCGCTGCCCAGCGAGGTGAGGATCTCCCGGCCGGCCGCCGGGAGGAAGGGGAGCACCAGGCGGGCGATCTGCCGGACCGCGCCGGCCAGGTGGTGCAGCGTGGTGGAGAGGGCCTCCTGGGCCTCGGCGCCGTCGTCCTTCGCGAGGTGCCAGGGGGCGCGTTCGTCGATATAGGCGTTGGTCCTGCGCACCAGGTCCCAGATCCGGGCCAGCGCCTCCCGGTGGTCGTAGCCGCTCATGGCGGCGACGGACCGCTGCTCGGAGTCGGCGATCTGCCGGAGCAGCCCCTCCTCCAGCTCGGTGCGGGGGCCGGACTCGGGCACCACGCCGTCCCGGTACCGGGTGGTCATGCTCGTCACCCGGCTGACCAGGTTGCCCAGCCCGTTGGCCAGGTCCGCGTTGTACCGCTCGATCAGCCGTTCCTCGCTGAAGTCCCCGTCGGTGAAGGGGGAGAAGGCCGCCAGGAGGTAGTAGCGGACCGCGCTCGCGCCGAACCGGTCGATGAGGTCGCGGGGGTCGACGGCGTTGCCCAGGGACTTGCTGATCTTCATCCCGGAGGCGGTGATGTACCCGTGGACCACGACGTCCGTCGGCAGCGGCAGCCCCGCTGACATCAGCATCGCCGGCCAGTACACGGCGTGGAACCGGGTCACGCCCTTCCCCACCACGTGCACACGGCGCTCCGCCTCGGCCCAGTAGCGCTGGTACTCGGGGGTGTCGCGGTCCCAGCCGAGGGCGTTGACGTAGTTGGTGAGGGCGTCGATCCAGACGTACATCACCTGGCTCGGGTCGTCCGGGACCGGGATGCCCCAGCCGCGGGCGCGGGCCGTCGAGCGGGAGACGCTGATGTCCTCAAGCCCGGAGCGGACGAAGCTGGTGACCTCGTTCCGCCGGGTCTCGGGGACGATCCGGATGGTGCCCTTCTCCAGCGCTTCCAGCAGCTGGTCCTGGTAGCGGGAGAGCCGGAAGAAGTAGTTGTGCTCGGAGACGCGCTCCGGCTCGGTGAGGTGGTCGGGGCACTTGCCGTCCGCCAACTCGTCCGGGGCGTAGAACTGTTCGCAGCCGACGCAGTACAGCCCCTCGTAGTCCTTCGTGTAGATGTCCCCGCGGTCGACCATGCGGCGCCAGATGGCGGCGGCGCCCCGCAGGTGGTCGGCGTCCACGCTGGTCCTGATGAACCGGGTCAGGTCGGTCCCCAGCTCGGCGGCGAGCTCCTCGAAGAAGACGACGTTGCGGTCGACCAGCTCCTGGACCGGGACCCCCTCGCGCTCCGCGACCAGCACGTTCTTCAGGCTGTTCTCGTCGGACCCGCTGAGCAGGTAGGTGTCGGTGCCCATGGAGGACATGTGCCTGGCGAAGGTGTCCGTCTGGACGTACTCCAACGCGTGCCCCAGGTGCGGGTTGGCGTTGACGTAGGGGATGGTCGTGGAGATGAAGGCGGCCTGGTTCATGGTCCTCGGGTTTCTAAGACCTGCGGGGCGTGTGATGGCTGGACGTACCCTCTCAGCATAGATCCTGAATGGCGGTCAGCCGGTTGGGTCACGGCGGCCGAACGCGACCGCCCACACCATTCGCACCCGCAACTCTACGGCCGGCGGCCGCGGGTGGCCACCGTCGCTTGACGGTCCACGGCGCGGCCGGTATCTCTTGGCGGGCGGGAGTGCGCTCGGGGCTCTCGCGCGGGGCGCGACGGGGGAGTTGGGGACCATGCGGGCACGAGCGCCTGAGGCTGCGCCGCCGACCATCGAAACCAGCTGCCACCTGGTCAGACACGGCTGGGCCGACTGGTCGGTCGCGGGCCGGGGAGAGCCGGCGCTGGCCGCGGACCTGATCCCGTTGACCCCGGCGGGAGAGGAGCGCGTGCGGACCGCCGGCGACCGGCTGCGGGCGCACCGGCCGACCCTGGTGGTCTCCTCACCGGTCACCAGGGCCCTCCAGTCCGCACATTTGCTGGCCCGCGACCTCGACCTGCGGCTCGCGGTCGAACCCGACCTGCGCGAGTGGCTGCCGGGCGGTGGCCCGGAGGCCGCCGAACAGGTGTCCTTCCGGGCGGCGCTGGCCGAGATGCTGGCGGCGGACGGCGAGTGGCCGGACGGACGCCGCCGGCCCTGGGAGCCCCTGTCGGCGGTGCGGCGCCGGGTGGTGCGGGCCCTGTCGGCGTACGCCGCCGAGAGGCTCGTGGTGGTCACCCACGGGGTGGTGATCTACGCGCTGACCGGTCAGGACGCGCCGCCCGGCGGGCTTGTCCCGGTGCCCGTCGGGGAGTTACGCGTCGACCGGCCGTCCGGGCCGCCGCTGGTGGCCAGCGGGCCGCCCACCGGGGCGCAGGCGCTCCGGCTGCGGCAGCCGGGGCCGGAGCCCGCGCCGCTGTGGGACCAGGTCCTGCTGGCCTGGGAGGTGCCCGACCGGATCGAGGTGCCGGCGCTGGACCGGGCGCTGCTCGACCTCGTGGCCGAACACCCGCCGCTGCGCAGTCGGTTCGTCCGGGACGCGAGGGGCGGCGCGGACCGGCGGGAGGTGTTGGAGCGGGGGGAGATCGCCTGCTGGGTGGTGGACCCGGGGCCGGCGGACGGCGCCGTCGGCTGGGTCTGTCGGGACGTCGGGGACCGGCTCTCCGGGGTGGAGTGGCCGCTGCTCCGGGTCACCGTGGTGCGGGGCGAGCCGGACCTGCTCTGCCTGGTGACGCACGGCCTGATCGCGCGGACGGAGGAGGCCAGGCGGCTGGGCGTCGCGTTGCTCGACCGCTACCACCGGGAGCGGGGCGACGGCGCCGGGCGCCCCGCGCCGGCCGGCCCGCTCCGCGCGGCGACGGACCCGCCGTCCTGGGCGGGTGACGCGGCGCACCACCTGGTGCCGGTCCTGGACGCGGCGCAACTCGCCGGGGTGCGAAGCCGGTTCGCGGCCGGTCCGGCGGGGCTCGCGGACATCGTGCTGGCGGCGCTGGGCCGGGTGTCGGGCGCGACGGACCCGGGCACGGGGCCCGCCGTCGCGCTCCTCGGCGGCGAGCGGTCCACCGGCGGGCCGTGGCCGCCGCACGGACCGGCGACCCGGATCGAGGTGGTCACGCTGCCGCCGGGCGCCCGGCCGGCGGAGGTGGCGCGGCTGCGCCGCGCCGCGGCCGGGCGGGCCGCCCCGGACCTCGCCGGGTGCCGGTACGTCGTCGAACTGGAGGCGGCCCCGGCGGCGTTGGCGTCGCCGGGGGCCCAGGAGCGCGCGCCGGAGCCGCGGTGGGCGGCCTGGCGCGGCTCCCGGCCCGTCCTCGCCTTCCGGGAGACGGCCGGTGGCCTGGCACTGTGGCGGCCACTGGGGGACGGCGCGGCCGGCCGGCGGTCGCCGCACCGCCTGGTGGCCGACCTGCTGCGGCGCTGGGCCACCGGCTGAGGTGCCCGGCGAACCCGCCGATCGGGGGTCAGCCGGGCGCCGGGGGTCAGCCGGGCGCGGGCAGGGCGGTCAGCTCGACGTCCCGCTCGGCACAGCTCGCCAGGAACCTCGGGTCGAGCAGTGCCGCCGTGTCGGAGACCCGGATGTCCCTGGCCCACTTCCAGCGCCGCGAGTCGGGCGAGCACAGGGTCAGCAGCTCCGGGCGGTCCTCGGCCGGGTGCGCGACGACCATGTGGGTGCCGGGCCCCAGCCCGGCGACGTGCCGGGCCAGCGCCTCGGCCTTGGTCGCCGGGTCCTGGAGGGAGAGGTGCCAGAGCGAGTCGAGGGCCATCGGCACCCCCGGCGCCGGCACCTCGTCCCGGCAGGGCAGCCCGAACTCGGCGCTGATCCGGGCCAGCAGCCCGGGGTCCAGGACCCGCACGTGGGACTCCAGATGGGTCAGGCGCACTCCCGCGGTCGTGGCGGCCCGCAGCTGGGCCCGCAGCTCGGCGGCCGCCTCCCCGAGGTCGGCCTGGGCGCGCAGCCGCGCCAGGTCGTCGGGAAAGGCGCCGTCGACCGCCCGCAGGGAGGGCGCCGCCGTGAGCGGCCCCCAGCGCAGCCCCTCCCACTCGCAGAGCAGGGCCAGGTGGGCGCCGAGCGGCAGCCCGGCCGCCAGCGCCGCGGCGATGGCCCGCGGCGCGTCGGGCGCCGGCACGATCACCGAAGCCTGGGTGACCACGCCGGCCTGGAAGCAGCGCAGGATGCCGTCGCTGACGGCCGGGCAGGCCCCGTGGTCGTCCGCCTGCACGACCAGCCGGACCCGGCCGGCGTCCGCCGACCGGGCGGGGCGGGGCATCAGAACATCCTCCCGTAGCCGCAGGTGCGGCACTGCGGGAGCGCGAACTCGCCACGGATGTTGCCGCGGTGCACGGCCAGCCGCTCCGGCGAGGACCAGGCCTCCTCGACGGTGGTGTCGGCCATGTTCCCGAACACCTTGCGGGCCAGGAAGTCCTCGCAGCACAGGATCAGTTGGCCGTGGGCGTTGATGTGCATCTCGTTCATCACCACGCCGCACGCCTTGCGTTGCCTGACCTCGATCGGGATCAGGCCGGCCCGGTTGGAGGCGTTCAGCTTGATCTGCTGGGAGGTCTTGTACCGCAGCTTGGGGTGGCTGCCGCCGGCCCGGTCCAGGATCCGCGCCACGCCGGGCGGCATCTTCTCGCCGTGCTGCGTGACGATGAAGGCGTCCACGCTGGGCAGCAGCCGGTCGAACAGTTCGGGGGTCAGGAAGTCCCCGTTGGTGTAGAGGGCGATCCTGGCCAACGGCATCGCCTCGCGGGCCAGCTCCAGGAGGTCCGGCATCCGCTGGTCGGCCAGCGGCTCACCGTAGTTGTGCGGGCTGAACTGCTGGCAGTAGTTGTTGTCGCCGAGATCGCGGACGATCTTCTCGAACAGCTCCGTGGGCATCTGCACCTCGTTCCGCCGCAGGCCCCGGTCGAAGACGCTGTTCGGGCAGTAGTCGCAACGCCGGTTGCAGTACGTGGTCGTCTCAACCTCGACGAACATCGGCTGGTGGTCGGAGAAAACCCCCATGGTGCACCTCTCCTAGGACGGGGACGGGACGGCGGGGACGTGGTAGACGTGCCAGCGGCGGCCGTTGGTCGGCTCGGTGAGCCGCACCGGCCCGGCGCCGCCGGTGGCCGTGGCGAGCAGCGCGTCGAGTCGGGCTACCGCGGGCAACCAGCGGCTGCCCTGGTCGGCGCGTGGTTGGTAGCAGGAGGCGACCAGCGTCCCGCCGGGCAGCAGCAGGCGGCGTGCGCGCGCCAAGGCGGCGGCGGGGTCGTCGAGGTAGTAGAGGACCTCGCCCGCGACGATCAGGTCGAACGCCGGGACGGCCAGGGGCAGTCGGCCCACGTCGGCGCAGAGGAAACGGTGGCGGGCGGGCGACGGCTGCGGGGGCAGGGCCTGGAGGGACCAGTCCACGCCGAGGTAGCCGCCCTGGTATCCGTCCCCGCCGAGCACCTCGCGGAGCACGCCGGCGCCGCACCCGATGTCGAGGACGCTTCCGGCCCCCGTGCGCCCGGCGAACGCGGCGAGGTGGTCGTACCGGACGGACTCGCCCCGCCCGCCCAGGTAGTCCCACCGTCCGGCGCGGTACTGGGTGTCCCACTCGGCGCGGGTGACCCGCGGCCGGGTCACGACGCTCCCCCGCCGGTGCCGTGCCAGCGCCCGGTGTCGGCGACCGCCTCGGTCAGCGCTTCGGCGGCGGCGGCGACGGCCGCGTCGATCTGGCCGGTGGTGTGCGCCGCCGAGACGAAGTTGACGTCCCGGCGCAGCAGGAAGCCGCGGCGGGCCATGCCGGCGAGCAGTTGTTCGGCCCGGCGCGCGTGGTCGGCCGGTTCCGGGGCCAGCCGGAGGCAGGGCATCGGGTCGTAGCCGACCAGCACCGGCGCCAGGCCCAGCCGGGCGGCCTCGGCGTTGACGCCGTCCCGCAGCCGCCGGCCGAGGGTGGCGATGTGCCGGTAGTAGTCGCCCCTGGCGTACTCGCGCAGGGCGACGCGCATCGCCTCCAGGGCGAGCAGTTCGCCGCCGAAGGTGGTGGAGACCCGGAGCCGGGCGAGGTCCGCCAGCACACCCGCCGGGCCGGCGACGGCGGCCAGCGGCAGCCCGGCGGCCAGTCCCTTGGAGAGGCAGACCAGGTCCGCCCGGACCCGGTGCCACTGCCCGAGACCGCCGGGGGCGAGCCGGAAGCCGGTGACGATCTCGTCGAGGACCAGGAGGGTGCCGGTGCGGTCGCAGGCCGCGCGCAGGTCGTGCAGGAACTCGGCGCGCAGGCGCCGGTGGTAGGGGGTGCTCAGCAGAACGGCGGCCAGCTCGTCGCCCTCGTCCCGCAGCGCCGCCAGGAAGCGCTGGTCGTCCGCGTCGTCGTCCAGCGTGTGCCGTTCGCCGAGCCGCGCCGCGGCGGCCGGGACGCCGGGGCTCGGGCCGCTCAGCTGGTCGTGCCAGCCGTGGTAGCCGGCCAGCAGGATCCGCTCCCGCCCGGTGTGGTGCCGCGCCAGCCGGACGGCCGCGGCGCAGGCCTCGGCCCCGGTCTTGAGGAACCGGACCATGTCCACCCCGGGGAGGGCCGCGGTGAGTTCCTCGGCGGCCGCGACCTCGCTCGGGCTGGGCAGGGACAACAGCGTGCCGCGGCCGAGACGTTCACGGAGCACGTTGTTGATGGCGGGGTGGTCGTAGCCGAGGGTGGCGGCGCCCAGGGCCATCACGAAGTCCACGTAGCCGTTGCCGTCGGCGTCCCACAGGACCGCGCCCGAGCCGCGTTCGGCGTACCCGGGGTAGGCGCCGGGGGCGAAGTTCTCCGGCCGTTTGTGGAAGGTCTGGGTGATCCCGGGGATGACCGCGGCCGCCCGGGTCAGCAGCGCGGCTGACCGGGCCAGCCGCAGCGGCCCACCGGAGGTGGGGGGCGGGGGCAACTCCTCGGCGGCGGCCCGGTGTTCGGGGGTGATCGCCTTGTACCCACCGCGTCGTTCCAGCCAGGCGCGGCCGATGTCGTCGGCGACCACCCGCGGCGTCCACAGCACGTCGTGGTCGCCGGTGGTCTGTTCGGCGATGATCCGTTCCCGGACGCGTTCGTCCGGGCAGCGGAGCGGGTCGGTCAGCGCCAGCGCCCGGGCGATGGTGGGCGCCCAGACCTCGGTGCGGTGCAGGTGGGGGCAGAGCGGAAGGTAGTGGGCGGCCCAGCTGGCGGCGGTCAGCCGCAGCAGCCCGGCGCGGGACGCGGGGACCGGCTCCACCTCCGCGGCTCGTTCGAAGGTGCCGCCGCGCGCCACGTGCGAGTTGGTCAGCACGATCTGGGTGCCGCCGTGCGTCGCCAACTCCTCGACGAGCAGGTCGAGGTCGATCGGGCCGGTGAACTCCCAGTCGTCCTCCAGGTGGACCCCGATCGGGGCGGTGGTGCGGGCCAGCAGGATGGCGAGGGCGCCCTGCAACCCCACCTGCCTGGGGAGCCGGTCGACGACGACCTCCCGCACCCGCGGGTGGGTCTCGGGCAGCGTGCGGAGGAACTCCTCGACCCGGCGGCTCTCCTCCTCGGGTATCTCGTAGGCCGGGTCGATGGTGACGAACACCCGGTAGTGGCCGGAGAAGGAGACCTGGGAGAAGAAGCTGCGGTAGGTGGTGATGATGGTGTCGCGGCCCACGGACGTGGTGGTGATGTCGACGACCCGGCCCGGGTCGGCGGGGCCCTGGCGGTGGTTCAAGGCGTGCCCTCTCATCAGTAGAACCTGCCGGCCTCGCTGACCAGGACCACCGCGCCGGTGCCGGAGCACGTCGAGCACGGTCCGGTGCGCGGCGGGGTCAGGTGCCCGAGGACCGGCAGACGGTGTCGGGCCGCGCACGTGTCGCAGACGGTGCGCAGCAGGTCGCTGTCCCACAGGGCGCGCCGGAACCTGCGGTCCGTGTGGGCCCGCAACCGCCGGTCGCTGGCTGCCAGTTCGGCCCTGAGGGCGGCGTCCTCGGGGAGCGCGTCGACGGGGTCCCGGCGGAGCGGCAGTCGGCGGGTCAGCGTCGTCGTGCGGCCGTGGGTGACGACGAGGGGGGCGCCGGACCTGAGCCAGCGCCGTTCGGCCCGGCGGCGGTGGCCACGGAGCGGGGCGGCGCCGGTGCTGGCGACCCGGACGCCCTGGGCGGCCAGCCGGCGGAGCCAGTCGGCCACTTCGGGAGGCGCCTGGCCGTCCCCCTGGTGGGTGACCCCGACCTGGACCGGGGCCAGGCGGGACGGCAACAGGAGGTGGCGGGGGTCGCGGTGGTGACCGGCGACCAGCGCGAGCAGCTTGCCGGTGAAGCCGATGTCCAGCACGGCGTCGAGGACCCCCAGGGCCCGGGCGCGCTCCTCCGACATGAGGTAGGACGTCGACAACACGGTCGGCCTGCCGTCCGGCAGACAGGTCACGGTGAGGTGGCAGGGCACCCCGTAGCCGGGGTGGGCGTCGGTGGTCACCGAGACCACGGGCAGCGCGAGGTCCGCCAGGAAGTCCTCCAGCGCGCGCTGGTGCCGGTCGAGGGTCGCGAGGGCCTCGCCGGCGGGCACCAGGTGGGTGACCTGGACCGCCGGCCAGATGTACCGCTCCCGGAAGAGCGGTTGCACCGGTCCGCGGAAGTGCCGCAGCAGCCCGCCGACCGCGACCAGCGGGCCGTCGTGCCCGGCGGCGGTGAGCGCGCGCACGCTGGCGTCCAGGTTGTCCGGGCGCAGCACCCAGGACGGCCGGTGGTCGCGGGCCGGCCGGGTGCTGTACACGTTCCGGTAGTCGGGGAAGACCTCCCGGTAGGGGCCGCGAGGCAGCAGGAAGGGGTGCTCGACGCGCTCCGGGTCGCTGAACTCGGCGAGCCGCCGCAGGTAGGCGTCGACCAGCAGCTCCACGCAGGCAAGACCGCGTTCCCGCCAGACCGTGCTGCCGCTGAAGTAGCCGCCGGGCGCGACGAGTTCGGCCTCGGTGAGGGCCCGGAGGTAGGCGGTGTCAAGCATGGCCACCGTCCCCGGGGCCACCCGTCGCCGGCACGGCGGCGGCCCGCAGGCACGGCCGGCCGTGGAAGTCGCCGACGGCGGCCGCCCAGCGCACCGGGGCGTCCGCCGGCGGGGCGACGGCCCGCGCCAGACCGGCCAGTTCCGCGGCGTCGCCGACCGCCTGGACGAGCAGCAGCCGCTGGTGCTGGGCACCGGAGGCCAGGCCCCAGCCGAGCGAGTAGACGCGGCTCATGCCCAGCCGAGGCCAGCCGCGCAGCAGCAGGTCGAAGTCGGTGCCGAAGGACCGCAACGACCAGGGTTCGCCGCGCTGTCCCGCCTCGGCGTCCCCGAGGGCCCGCACCACCTCGGTCCGGTGCGGGTAGCGGACCCGGCCGCGGCCGTCCGCGGGCACCGCCGGCACCTCGCCGACCCGTTCGAAGCGGTCCACGCGCAGGGCGCGCAGGATCGGGCCGAGCGCCGGGCAGGGCCGGTCCCCGTCAGCGGACGGCCGCATCGATGACCTCCAGGACCCGGCGCCGGGTGTCCAGGGCGCAGCGCGCTCCGAGGGGCAGGGTGGGCATCGGGTCGGTGTGTCCGAGGTGGGGGCCCAGGAGACAGGGCACGGAGCGAGCGGCGAACCGTTCCGTCAGGCGCTGTTCCAACTCCGCCTGGAAGCCGGCGCCGCCCCGGAACGAGTGCCCGAACACCAGGCCCGCCATGCGGTCGAAGACGCCGAGCATCGCGAGGTGGTCGAGGTCCCGGTCGATCAGGTCCAGTGTGGTGGCCGTGGTCTCCAGGCAGACGACGGCGCCGTCGAAGTCGGGGAGGAAACGGGTGCCGGCCAGGCAGCACAGGGTCTCCAGGTTCCCGCCGAGCAGCGGCCCCGAGGCGGTGCCGTCGCCGAGCCAGGTCCACTCCGCCGCCGGCTCCGTCAGCCGGGGCCGGTGGTCGGCCGAGCCCCAGGCCAGGAACTCCTCGGTCCACTCGGCGACCGGTTCGATCCTGCCGAGGGGACGCGGGTCGGTCAGCGCCCGCAGGAAGCCGGCCGCCGTCGGCGGCAGCACGTCCGGGTACTCCGCCAGCTCGGGCAGCACCGTCGGACCGTGGAAGGCGACCACTCCGGCGGCGCGCACCGCGCCCAGGAGGAGCGCCGTGATGTCGCTGTACCCGACGAGGATCTTGGGGTCAGCGCGCAGCGCCGCCCAGTCGACCAGCTCCAGCAGCCCGTTGCTGCGGTAGCCGCCGATGGCCGCGACGACGGCCCGCACCTCGGGGTCGCGGATCAGCCCGTTGAGCTCCGCGGCCCGTTCTTCGGCGCTCCGCGACCCGCCCCGACTCGCCGCGACCGGCCCGACGCTGACCCGGAAGCCCCTGGCTTCCAGCGCCCGCACGCCCCGGTCGAGACGTTCGGGGAACAGCACGGGTCCGGAGGGGGCGGCGATGCCCACGACATCGCCCGGGCGGAGCCGGTGTGGTCGGAGTAAAGGCCGGAACGCTTCCGCCTGCTGCACAGCTCTCCCCGCTTCAGTAAGGATCACTATCGCGAATCGCTAGGGGGCACGATAACGTGTGGAACAGGTCGGGCGGCACCCCGTAAGGCGGCGGCCCTCCCCCTGATCAAGGAGCGTGGACGTGACCGGGGCAAGCAACGCCGTGGTGGCGGGCAACCGCCTCCCCTGGCCGGAGGCGCCGCACGAACTTACCGGTGCGGTCGGCGAGTTGCTGGGTTCTCCCATCATCCGACATCAGACACAGTGGGGCGGTTTCTCTGCGGGCATAGCCAGCCGGGTGCGCTGCGCCAACGGCCGTCCGGCCTTCGTCAAGGCCGTCGAACGCACGGCTGACGAGTTCGCCACAATGCTTTACGAGCGGGAATCAGCGATTGCCGTGCGGCTGCCTGGGACGTTGCCGGCGCCCCGGTGCCTGGGCGTGGTCAGGGAGCGCGGCTGGCTCGCCCTGGTCTTCGAGGACGCGGGGGCGTCCGCGGTGGAGCTGCCCTGGGACGACCGCCGACTGGACCGCGTCACGGCGCAGCTCACCCGGCTGACCGCGCTCGCCACCCCGAGCCCGGTCTCGGGCCTGGAGCCCTGGGGTGGCGACCTCGCCGACTGGCGGAACTGGGCGGCCCTGACGGCCGACGGCTCGGCGGAGCGGCACCTGCCACCGCGGTGGCGCCACGGCGTCGCGACGTTGGCCGCCCTGGAGGCCGGACTGGAGGAGGCGAGAGCCGGCGAGACGCTGCTCCACTCCGACCTGCGGTCCGACAACATCATCATCCGCCCCGACGGCGGGGTGGTCTTCGTCGACTGGGCCCAGGCCGCGGTCGGGGCCGCCTGGATCGACCCGCTGATCTTCGCGCTCTGCGCCGCCGTGCAGGGCGCGCCGGACCCCGACCGGCTGCTGGCCGCGCACCCGGCCGGGCACGGCGCGCCGGCCGAGCTGGTCAACCGCGTGCTGGCCGCACTCGCCGGGCGCTTCGCGGTGGTCTCGACGACCCCGGGGCCGCCCGCCGTGCGGTCCTTCCAACGCCTGGAGTCCGAGGTCGTGCTGCGCTGGCTCGACCGGCGGCTGACGTAGCGGGACGCCTCAGGCCGCCGCTTGTGGGCCGTTGACCCCGCGTGTCATGCTCCGGTCGTGAATCCGCTGCTGCTGCCGGTGCTCGCCTACCAGGGGCTGCGCGTTCGGGCCGCGACCGAGGTGTTGCCGCCGGCTGACGGACCGACCAGCGGCGAGGCGCCGGCCGCCGGGGCCGGGGCCGGGGACGCCGGAGGGGACGAGGGCGGTCCGGCGCCGTTCCGGCTCGCCGTGGTGGGTGAGTCGACGGCCGCCGGCTGCGGGGTGGCGACGCACGCCGAGGGCTTCGCCGGCTGCCTGGCCCGCGAGCTGGCCGGACGCACCGGACGTCCGGTGAGCTGGGAGGTCGTCGGGCGGCACGGGGCCACGATCCGGCGCGTCCGGCACCGGCTGCTCCCCGAACTGCGCGGCACCGACCTGGACCTGGCGGTACTGCTGGCCGGCGTCAACGACGTGCTGGCGCGACGTTCCCCCACCGAGTGGGGTGAGGAACTGGCGGCCACCATCGACGAGTTGGCCGATCGGGCCGCGCGCGTCGTGGTGCCGGGCATCCCGCCGTTCCGCGCCTTCCCCTCGCTCCCGACCACGCTGGGCCGCTATCTGGCCAAGCGGGCCGGGGCACTGGACGCGACCTCCCGGCGGGTGTGCGCGGCCCGGCCGGCCGCCGCGTGGCTGGACTCGACCGGACTCGCGCCGGTCGGACCGGACTTCTTCTCCCGGGACCGCTTCCACCCGTCGGCCGCCGGCTACCGCCGGTGGGCCGGCGCGGTGGCCGCCGGGCTGCCCGACTGAGCGGCCCGGCCACCCGGGGTGCCACGGGGGCACCCCGGGGACCGGGGTCAGCCCTCCATCGCGGTGAGCACCTCGCCGAGCAGCTCCACCAGCCGCTCCTCGGAGAAGCCCATGGCGTCACCGCTGTCCCAGTCGGCCCCGCCCAGCCGGATCCTGACGTACCGCTCGCCGATCACGTACCCGGCGTCCAGGTGGGTGCCTATGCCGTTGCCGTACGCGCTGTCCTCGGTGGTGTGCACGAGGTACCCGGACTCCCCGACCGGCAGCGCGTAGAGCGGACCGAGCGTCACCTCGGTGCTCTCGGTGAACGGGTCCACCTCGTTGGCTATCACGCCGCGCAGGTCGCGGCCCAGGTCCTCGGTGGGGAGCAGCCCCTCGGGCGCGCCGCCGTAGTCGTACTGGGTCACCTCGATCCGGTAGTGCGGCAGACCGGCCTCGGCAAAGCGGGGATGCTCGGTACCGATGGCGTACGCGCACTGGGTGGAGGGGAGGGTCCCGCCGTTCGGGCTCTCGGCCTCGACGCCCAGGCTGTACCGCTCGGCCACCGACGCGACGGCGGCGCAGCTCTCCGCCCCGGAGCCGTCCGGCAGCAGCGGCTCGGTCAGCTCCGGCAGGCCGGGGTACTCGGCCAGCTCGGCCGGCGTGATGAGGGGCTCCCCCGTGGCCCCGTCGCCGGCGAGGGTCTTCACCACGTCCACCAGCTCGCCGCGGGTGGTCTCCACGGTGAGCGGCTCGCTGTCGGTGTCGGAGTGCAGGTAGACCAGACTGCCGCTGATGTGGAGGTAGAAGGTGTCGTCGCCGGAGCGGAAGGCGGCCGTGGCGCTGCCGGATGGCCCACCGGTCCAGACGTTCTGGTCGATGAACCCCTCCTCCCCGGCGGGGAACCCGGCCAGCTCGCTGAAGGTGAAGGTGGTGTCGTCGGCGAGGTTCTCCCTGGCCCGCTCGGCGGTGGCGAGGTAGGTGTCGTAGGCGGCGCCGTCGCCCCGGGTGAGGGCCACGACGGCCTGGAGGTTGTGGGAGCCGTCGGCGAGCTGCGAGGTGCCGGGGGCGCCCAGCACGCACTGGATGGTGTCGCCGGCGCTCGAACCGCCGAAGAGCGCGTAGCCGCGGGCGGCCAGCAGCTCCTCGACCGCCAGGCACATCCCCTCCTGGCCGTCCTCGTGGCGCAGCGCGCCGGCGTCGGGGAAGGGCAGCTCCGACAGCTCCGGGTGGACCGCCAGGTCGGATCCGCTGTCGCCGTCGTCACCGAGGAGCAGCACGCCGGCCGTGACCGCCCCGGCGATCAGGACCAGCGCCAGCACGAGACCCAGCAGGGCCCCGGAGCGCCGCCGGCGGGCCGGGGGCGGCGGCCCGGGGTGGGCGGCCGGGCCAGGCCGCTGGCCGGGGCCGGGCGGGTAGCCGTAGCCGGGCGGGCCGTTCGGACCGGGGCCGGCCTGGGCCGGATACCCGTGGCCCGGGTGGGCCGGGAGCGGGCCACCGGGCTGCCGCGCCGGTGGCTGCTGGTAGTTGGACATGCTTCCCCTGTACTGCTCGTGCTCACGGTCGGCCCGGCTCGCGAGAGACCGGGCCAGGCACCACTCTGTGGACGGCGCTTTCCTTCGGCTTTCGTTCGGCTCCGCCGGCCCGTCGCGCGGCCGGGGGCGCTGTCGGCGCCGGCGGCGCGCCCGGCCGCCGGGGTCAGTCGGCGCGGGCCGGGGCGGCGGGCCCGACGCTGGGGGCGGGCGGCTCCCCGGCACCCTCGTCCCGGACCGTGACGCCGAGGACCACCAGCAGCACCGCCGCCGCGACGCCGCAGGCCATCCGACGCCAGCTCGTGGTACCGGTCATTCCGCACGCACCCCCGCACGCCGCGTCAAACCCGTCGCCCACAGGACGCTTGGGCGGGGACGGCCAGTTCCGCGATTGCCAGATTGCTCACGGTTGGCGGCAGTTGATCTCGCCTTGCGGCAGATTGATCGCATGTGATCGCCTCGGCGGGCGCGGCAGCCGTGTCGGCGGCGCCCCCGGTCGGCAGCGGCGGTCCGGTCGGCGGCACGTCCGGTCGGCCGCGGCAACGGCCGTCGGGTGCGCGGCGCGCCTGGTCGGCAGCGGGCCGGCGCCGTGGGCCGACCGGGCGCGGTGGGACGTCGAGCCGCCCCACCGAACCGATCGCGGCGTATCGACGTCCCTGTCGGCGACGGCGTCTACGGCGGCGTCAGTCACGCTGTCAGTGGGCGTCGCTACGATGTGCCAGCACAGAGCAGACGGTCGAACAGCCCCGTGCCGGGGCGTCGGCCGTGCGCGGTGTGGTCGGGGATCGAGCGGTTTCGGGGGGCCGGGGATGACGGAGACTTACGGGGCGCCGGGGACGGTGCCGGTGGGCGGCGAGGCGGCCGGCGGGGCGCGCGCGCCGAGTTGGCGCCGGATCGTGGCGTGGCTGGTGGACTTCTCGCTGGTGCTCGTGGTGGCGACACTGCTCGGCACCTTCACCTTCCAGCGGATCAGCGCCATGCTCACCGACGCCCCCGGGCTCGCCGAGACCGGGGTGTGGAAGGTCGTCACCTCGGGGGGCGACCTCGGCGACGCGGGCCGCGCGTTGGGCGAGTCCCTGTGGAACCGTTCCGTCCGGGCGGTGCAGCAGGGCTTCGGGCTGCTGGTGCTGGCCGTCTTCCTCTACCAGTTCCTGGCGCTGGCCTTCGCCGGCACCACGCTCGGCAAGGGCCTGGTCGGCCTGCGGGTGGCCGGTGCGCGCGAGCCGCGGCCGGGCACGGAGGCGCCCGGCCCGTGGCGGCCGAGCCGTCGCCAGGCGGCGGTGCGGGCCGCCGTCACCACGGTCGCCGACACGGCGCTGCTCGCCCTGGCCTGCGTGCTGTTGATGGCGGGGGCCTTCCTGGCGGCCGGCTTCGTGCTGGTGCTGGCCGTCGTGGTCTATCTGGCCAACGCGATACCGGCCCTGGTGGGCCGGCGCCGCTCGTTGGCCGACCGCTTCGCGGGTACCCGGGTGCACGGTGGCCTGCTCGGGGCGACCGCGGCGGCCACCGCCCGGTACACCGCCCAGGGCGGGCGGGCCGCCTGGCAGGCCGCCCAGCGGGTCGCCGAGTCCGAGCGGACCAGGGCCGTCATCGGCCGGGGACGCCAGCTCATACCGGGCGGCCGCCCGGCCTCGGCGCCCGCCGACCCGCCCGACCCGACGAGCGCCACCGCCGTGCCCGGCGCGCCGGGCGGCGCGGGGGTCCCGGCCACCGCGTCCGCCGACCCGGCCGGTCCGAATGCCCCGGCCGGTCCGAGTGGCCTGGCCGGTCCGGGCGGTCCGGCCGGCGAGCCCGGCCGGACCGGGGTGCCGCCGGGTCAGCCCCCGGCTGCCGCGGGCTGACCGGGAGCCGGCCGGTTGCCGGTTGACCGGTCGGTCCAGGGCGGGGAGCGTCCGCCGCCGGGTCAGCCGGGTCAGCCGGGTCCGCGGGGCCGGCGGGCTTGGCGTAAGGGGGCCGGTGGACCGGCGCCGGGGCGGTCGCACACCGGGCGCGATGCGGGCAAACGATCACCTTAGCAGCGAACCTGCACAGTACGGACCGCTGTTGAACACCTTCCCCTGTCGCCTTACGGTCGGTGAGCACGAGAGGCCGCGCCACGGCAGTCCCGCCGGGTGGCCAGGGGAGGTCGAGAAGCACCATGACCGGGTCGCCGCTGGACGGGGCGCCCCCGTACGGCAGTTCGCCGCGCCGTGCGGCAGCACACCGGATGCCGCCCGGGGCGCCGCCTGGGGTCGCGACGCCCGCCTGTACCGAGCCGGACGCCGGCTGGCAGGGCCCCTGGCTCGGCCCGATCGACCCCGTTTCGGGGCGCCCCCGGCTCGGCCAGCCGCCGCCCGACCAGGCTCTCGCCCCGCCCGCCCAGGCCGTCGACGGCTGGCCCGAGCCGTGGGCCCAGCCGTGGACGGAGCCCTGGGCACAGCCCTGGACCGGGCCCTGGGACGGACCGTCGGCCGGGTCGGCGCCACGACCGGCGGCGCACCCCCCGCCCGAGGCGGCCCCCTGGGCGGACCCCGCCCCGGGCCTGGCCGCCGGGCCCGAAGGCTGGCCGGTGCCCGGGCCGGACGGCGTCGACCCGGTGCGGGCCCGGCTCCGGCTGGCCGTCGAGGACCTGCGCCTGCCCGGCGTGCTGCCGCTGGTGCTGGCCCGCCACCACCGCGGCCGGACCCGGGCCGGCCGCGCCTTCGGCCTGGCCTGGGCCTCCAACCTGGACCAGCGGCTGCTGCTCAGGGACAGCTCCGTGCGGCTGGTCACCGAGACCGGCGGCCTGCTCGACTACCCGGCGCCGGCGGCCGGTTCCGGCCCGCCCGGGCCGGCCGCGCCCCCCGCGCTGCCACTCCGCGGCCCGCGCTGGCCGCTGGTCTGGGACGGCACCCCCGGCGGGGCGATCAGCGTGCGCCGCCCCGACCTCGGTCTGACCCTGCGGTTCCGTCCGCTGGCCGGCGGCTCCGGGGCCGAGCTGCCGTTGGTGGCCGTCGTGGACAGCCGGGGCAACGCGCTGGACCTGCGGCATGACGCGCGGGGCCGACTGACCGAGGTCACTCACAGCGGCGGCTACCGACTGGGGATCGACAGCGACGCGGCCGGCCGGATCGTCGAGGTGCGGCTGCTCAGCGCCGCCGCCCGACCGGCGCTGTTGCGCTGCCGCTACGACCACGCCGGCAACCTGACGGAGGTCGAGGACGCCGCCGGCTCGGTCGAGGGCTACGTCTACGACGGGAACCGGGCGATCGTCGAGTTCCGCGACCGGGCCGGCGACGTCTTCCGGTACCGCCACGACCCGGCGGGCCGGGTCACGGCGGTGGCCGGCCCGCGCGGGTTCCGCTCCCGGCTGCTCGTCCACGAGGGTCGGCACACCACGGTCACCGACGCGTTGGGGCACCGCTGGCTCTTCGAGCGGGACCCGGCCGGCCGACTGGCCGCACTGACCGACCCGTTGGGCCAGGTGACCAGGTACGCCACCGAAGCCGACGGCCGGTCGCACGTCCGCACCGACGCCCTGGGCCGGACCACGGAGCACCGCCACGACCCGCTCGGCCACCGCACCGAGACGATCTGGCCCGACGGCACCCGCCGCACCGTGGAGTCGGACGAGCACGGCCGGCCGGTGCGGCTCACCGCGGAGGACGGCGCCCGCACCGAGCTGACCAGGGACGCGCACGGCGACGTCACGGCGGTGACCACGCCGGACGGCCGGACCGTCCGGCTGGACTACCACGCGGGCGGCGGCCTGGCCGCCGTCACCGACGCGCTGGGCGCGCGGTGGCGCTACGCCTGCGACCGGGCCGGCCTGCCGCTGACGGTCACCGACCCGGCCGGGGAGGTCACCCGGCTGACCCGGGACGAGCGGGGCGCCGTGGTGCGGATCACCGGACCACGGGGCGGGCAGCGGCGGTTGGAGCGGGACGCGGTCGGCCGGCTCGCCTCGGTCACCGAGCCGTCCGGCGCGGCGCACCGCTGGCGGCGCGACCCGCTGGGCCGGCCGCTGTCCCACACCGACCCGGCCGGCGCGACCACCGAGTGGGCGCGCGGCCCGCTGGGGGTCTGTCGCACCCTGGTCCGCCCGGACGGCGGCACGCTGAGCTACCGGCACGACGCGGAGCTGCGGCTGATCCAGGTCACCGATCCGGCCGGCCGGGAGTGGGAGTACGCGCACGACGCGGCCGGCCGGCTCACCGAGATGGCGGACGTCGGCGAGCGCCCGCTCCGGCTCCGGCACGACGCGGCGGGGCAGTGCGTGGGCTGGACCAACGGCGCCGGGCAGCGGGTCTCGCTGCGCCTGGACGCCCGGGGCCGGGTCACCGAGCGGCGCACCGAGGCCGGCCTGGACCGCTTCGGCTGGGACCCGGTGGGCCGGCTGAGCTGGGCGGAGAGCAGCGAGGCCCGGCTGACCGTGGAGCGGGACGGGGCCGGCGCGGTGCTGGCCGAGACGGTCAACGACCGTACGGTGGTGACAGAGCGGGACGCGGCGGGCCGCCCGGTGCGGCGTCGGTTGCCGTCCGGCGCCGAGACGCGCTACGCGTACGACCCGGCGGGCCGGCTGGTCGGGTTGACCGCCGAGGGGCACCGGGTGGCGCTGGAGCTGGACCCGGACGGGCGCGAGGTGGCGCGGCGGATCGACGGCGCGGAGGCGCTGCGGCAGAGCTGGGACGCGGACGGACGGCTGACCGAGCAGATCCTGCTGGCCGGCACCGCGCGCCGGCGCGGCTGGACCTACCGGGCGGACGGCGCGCTGACCGGCAGCACGGACGAGGTGACCGGTGCGGTGGCCTACCGGCGGGATGCCGCCGGGCGGCCGCTGTGGGTGCGGGAGTCGGCCGGCGAGGTCTCCTTCCACTACGACCGGTTGGGCCAGTTGGCCGGCCCGGAGCGGGAGTTCGCCGGCCCGCTGCTGGTCGCCGACGCCTCGGGGGCCGCCTGGCGGCAGGACGCGCGGGGGCGGGTGGTCTCGGTGACCAGGAAGCTGCCGTCCGGCGCGGTCGGCACCTGCCACTACACCTGGGACGCGCTGGACCGGCTGACGGACGTGGTGATGCCGGACGGCCGGCACTGGCACTACGTCCACGACCCGCTCGGCCGGCGGGTGGCCAAGCACCTGCTGGACGAGTTCGGCGAGGTGCGCGAACGTTCGCTGACGGACTGGTCGGGCGGGCTGCCGGTGGCGCGGACCGAGCCGGACGGCTCGGTGACCAGCTGGCACTGGGCGCCGGACGACCACCGGCGGCCGCTGGTGCAGACGGAGTCGGGCGGTCGCGGGTACGCGCTGGTCACCGATCCGGCGGGCACCCCGACCGAGTTGGTCGACGAGCGCGGGGACGTGGTCTGGCGGCGCCGGGCCACGCCCTGGGGCGCGCCGACCGGGCAGGGTTCGGACACCGCGCACTGCCCGCTGGGCTTCCCCGGCCAGCTCTACGACGAGGAGACCGGCCTGTTCTACGACTTCCGGCACGGCCACCGCTACTACGACCCGGCGGACGCCCGCTACCTCAGCCCGGTCGCCGACCCGGCCGCCCCGTTCACCCCGCCCCCGCGTCCCGTCTGAGGCCGGGGCGCGCGCCGGGGCCCGCGCGCCGCTGGCGCGGTGCGGGGGAGGGCGCGGCGCGGGGGAGGGCGCGGCGCGGGGGAGGGCGCGGGCGGCGGCACGGGCGGGCGGCGTGGTCAGTCGGTCCAGAGGCAGAACGGGTGGCCCGCTGGGTCCAACAGCACCCGTACGTCGTCCTGCGGCTGCCGGTCGGCCAGGGTGGCGCCGGCGGCCAGCGCGTGGGCGGTGGCCGCCGCCAGGTCGGGCACCCGGAAGTCCAGGTGCAGCATCAGCTGTTGCCGCGTCGGCGTGCTGGGCCAGACCGGCGGCACGTAGTCGGGCTCGCTCTGGAAGGACAGGGCGGTGCCGCCGCCGGGCGGCACCAGGCGCACCCAGTCCGGCTCGTCGTCCGCCGTCTCCCAGCCGAGCAGCCGCCGGTAGAAGTCGGCCAGTTCCCCGGCCACGGGCGCGTCGAGCACCACGCCGGTGAGAGTGAGGGCGCTCGGGTCGGTCGTCGTCATGCCCCTCCCCTTACCCCAGGCGGCGCGCCGGTGACCAGCGTTCCGCCGGACGGTGACCGGTCGGGGTGGGTTCCGTGGCGGCCGGGCACGGCGCGTGCGGAGCGCGGTCCTCGGCGCTAGGGTCGCCTTCCGATCGCCGGAGGAGGAATCCCTTGACCTACTACGCGGACCTCTCCCCCTACACCCGCGCCCCCGACAGCGTGCCCGCCGGGGTCAGGGCGCTGAACGTGGGCTGGCTCTCCTGGACTAGGCGCTTCCCCCGCTACGGCCGGGGCCAGACGCCGCAGGATCACGACGCGTTCGTGGCCGCGCTGGCGCTGCTCTGCCGGGACGGGCGGCGGGCGGAGACCCGGCGTTTCCACCCCTGCGGTCTGGCCCACCGGATCGCGGAGCCACGGCGGCCGGTCCGGATCGAGGTGGCCGGGCGGTCGGTGCCGCTGGGCAACGCGGAGGTGGTCGCGGTGACGGCCGACGGCACCTGGCTGATCGCGCCGTCCCTGGTCCACCACTATGTGACCCGGCACCGCTACCGGCCGCCGGAGGAGTTCGTCAGGGCCGTGTTGGACGCCAGGGCCTCGGCCGGCGGGCCGGCGCCCGAGGCGGAGGTCAGGGCCGGCTTCCGGCGCTGAACGTCAGCTCGAAGACCGGGTGGTCGGCGGCCACCGCGCGCAGTTCGGCGTCCGTCGAGTCCCGGGTGACGCCCCGGAAGTAGGCGCCGACCTGCGGCTGCCACCGCTTGAGGTAGGCGCGGAGCAGCTCCGGCCGGGCCGCCTCGGCGACCTCGACGGCGGTGAAGGCGTTCTCCCGCCGGCCGAGCCGCAGCCGGCCCTCGCCGGCGGCCCGCAGGTTGTGCGTCCACTGCACGTGGCCGCGGGGGGCGACCAGGTAGTACCGGCCCTCGACCACCAGCAGGTTGACGGGGGCGCGCCGGTCCGTGCCGGACTTCCGCCCGCGCACCACGAGTTGCCGCGAGCCGCCGACCCCGAGGCCGAGCCGGTGCAGCGCGGAGACCAGCGGGTTCGCGAGCCGGCGGGCGACCCAGTCGGGACGCCGGACATAGGGCCGGGGGCGCCGGGGGGCGGGATCGGTGACGTTCTGCTGGGTGGACACGGGAACCTCCGGGTGGACCGAACCAGGAAATGTGAGCACTGCTCTGACTTGTGAGCAACAGTGACAGGAGGCGAGAGCAAAAGCAAGAGCACCGCTCTCTTTGATGGTCACCGATCCAATCTCTGGCAGACTGCACGCCATGACTGCCCCCCGCACCACCACCCTCCGCACGGCCCGCGAGCGGGCCCGTGCGGAGGTGACCCAGGCGATCAAGGAGGAGGCCTGCCGCCAACTGGCCGCCGAGGGCGCCAGCAAGCTCTCGCTGCGCGCCGTCGCCCGCGAGCTGGGCATGGTCTCCTCGGCGCTCTACCGCTACTTCCCCGGCCGGGACGACCTGCTGACCGCGCTGATCGTGGACGCCTACAACGCCCTGGGCGACGCCGTGGAGCAGGCGTTGGCCGCCGGCCACGACCGGGACCCGGTCGAACGCTGGACCGCCGTCTGCCACGCCGCCCGGGACTGGGCGGTGGCGCACCCCCACGAGTACGCCCTGATCTACGGCACCCCGGTGCCCGGCTACGCCGCCCCCGATGACACCTCAGGACCCGGCGTGCGGCTCCCCCTGGCCCTGGTCGCCGTCGCCACCGCCGCGCAACGGGCCGGCCGGCTGGGCCCGCCCGAGGGCGAGCCGGCGCCGCCCGAGGTGCTGGCCGACATCGCCCCGGTGATCCCCGAACACGCGCCCGAGCTGTCCGAGGCGTCCGTGGCCGCGCTGATCGGCGCCTGGGCCCAACTCCTCGGGCTGCTGAGCTTCGAGATCTTCGGCCAGTTCGGCGACGTCCTCCCGGCCCGCCGGGCCTTCTTCGCGCACACGGTCACCCGGCTGGCCCGGTCCGTCGGCCTGCGCCCCGCCCCGTCGGCGGGCGCCGACGGCGGAGCGGCGAGCCCCGCCGGCTGAGCCGGCCGGCCGACCGCACCCGGCCGCGCCCCGAGCCGACCGCGCCCGGCGGCCCGGTCAACCGGCGGCGGGCGCGACGGTGGCGTCGTCGGTGGCGGCGTCAGTGGCGGCGTCAGTGGCGGCGGGCGGGACCAGGACCAGGGCCAGCGGCACCGCGACCAGGCACACCGCGCTCAGCACCAACCACACCAGCGTGTAGCCGCCCAGCAGGTCCCGGGCGGCGGCCGCCGCGAAGGCCGCGACGCCGGCGCCCAGTTGGTGCGCCGCGGTGATCCAGCCGAAGACGACCGGCCCCTCGGCGCCGAACCGCTCGTTGGCCAGGGTGATCACCGGCGGCACGGTGGCCACGTCCACCAGGCCGTAGACCAGGGTGAACGCCAGCAGCTCAGGGCCGGCGCCGGCTGCCAACGCCTGCGGCAGCGCCAGCAGCGTCAACGCCCGCACCGTGAAGTAGCCGGCCAACAGGCGACGCGGGTCCAGCCGGTCCGTCAACCACCCGGAGGCCAGCGCCCCCAGCGCGGAGAAGACGCCGATCAGCGAGAGCATCGAGGCCGCCACCGTGGCCCCGAGACCGTGGTCGTGCGCGGCCGGCATCCAGTTGGACCACATGATCCCGTTGGTGGTGGCACCGCAGATCGCGTACATGCCGGCCAGCAGCCAGAACGGACCGGTGCGGGCGGCCCGGCCGAGCACCCGCACGCCCCGGGCCGCCGCGCCCCTGGCCGGCGGCGGCTTGGGGACCGGGACCCGGGCCCCGTAGGGCGCGACACCCCGGTCCGCCGGGTGGTCGCGCAGCGCCAACGTGACCAGCGCCGCGACCACCAGCCCGGCCAGCGCCAGCGTCACCACCGGTGGCCGCCAGCCGTACCGCTCCACCGCCGAGGCGAGCAGCGGCAGGAAGAGCAGCTGGCCCAGGTGGCTGGCCGCGCCGAGCCCGCCGGCCACCAACCCGCGCCGGCGGTGGAACCAGTGGGCGCTGACCGTCGCCGCGAAGGTCATGGTCAGGCTGCCGGTGCCGATGCCGACCAACACGCCCCAGTAGAGCGTCAGTTGCCAGGCAGCGGTCATCACCGAGGTGAGCAGCGCCCCGACGCTGACCAGCGAGAGTGCCACCAGCACCACGCGGCGGACCCCGAACCGGTCCATCGCCGCGGCGGCGAACGGCGCCGTCAGCCCGTAGAGCACCATGTTGACGGCGGTGGCCAGCGCGATCTGGCCGCGGTCCCAGCCGTACCCCTCGTGCAGCGGGGTCACCAGCAGGCCGGGCACGGTGGAGAAGGCACCGGCCGTCACGATGGCGACGGCGGCCACGGCGGCGATGCCCCAGGCCGGGTGCGGCCGGCGCCGGGAGCGGGCCACCGCGCGGCACGGCGGGCCCGAGCCCCTCCCGGGCTGGGCTGGCGGGGCGGGCGGCGCGCTCGGATCGCTCGTTCGGCAGGTCATGGCCCCAGCCTGGCGACCACGACCACCCGACCCCCAGTGGCCGGAAGGACCAACCGCGCAATAATCGGGCCATGACCGTTCCCTCCACCCCGCTGACGGCCGGCGGCGCCGCCGCGGCGCTCCCGGGCCGCCGGCACCGGGTCGTGGTGCTCGCCAGGCAACACCTGCTCAGCATCGAACTGGGCATCGTCCACCAGCTGTTCGGCCAGGCCAGAGCCGGTGGCTCGGTGACCGGCGAGCCGCTCTACGAGGTGCTGACCTGCGTGCCCGAGCCCGGCGACATCCCCACCGACGGCGACTTCACCATCGCCGTCCGGCGCGGCCCTGAGGCCCTCGCCGAGGCGGACACCGCGCTGGTGCTCTCCTCGCCGGAGGACTACGTCCAGGACCGGCCGACGCTGACCGCCCCACTGGCCCGCGCCCTGTCCCACCTGCGGCCGGGCACCCGGGTGGCGTCCATCTGCACCGGGGCCTTCGTGCTGGCCTCGGCGGGGTTGCTCGACGGACGCACGGCGACCACCCACTGGCGGCACTCCGACACCTTCGCCCGGCTCTTCCCCCGGGTCACCCTGGACCGCGACGTGCTCTACACCGACGGCGGCGACGTGCTGACCTCGGCCGGCTGCGCGGCCGGCCTGGACCTGTGCCTGCACATGATCCGCCGCGACCACGGCATGGCGGTGGCCAACGACGTGGCGCGCCGCACCGTGGTGCCGCCGCACCGGGAGGGCGGACAGACGCAGTACATCCGGGAGCCGGTGCCCCAGCCCGCGTCACCCGGCACGGCCACCGCCCGGGACTGGGCGCTGCGCCGGCTGGGCGAGCCGCTCACCCTGGCCATGCTGGCCGAGCGCGAGGCGATGAGCGTGCGCAACTTCACCCGCCGGTTCCGGGTCGAGGTGGGGATGTCGCCGATCACCTGGCTGACCCGACAACGGGTGCACTTCGCACGGGAGTTGCTGGAGGAGACCGAGCTGTCCGTGGACCGGGTGGCCGAGCGGACCGGCCTGGGCAGCGCCGCCAACCTGCGGCAGCACTTCCACGCGGCGCTCGGCGTCTCCCCCAGCGCCTATCGCGCCACCTTCCGGGGCCGGCCCTGAACGGCCGGGCCACGCCCCCGGCCGGGCTCAGCGCTGGCTGTCCAGGAAGGTCAGCACGGCCAGCACCCGCCGGTGGCCACCGTCGGTCGCCGGCAGGCCGAGCTTGGCGAAGATGTTCCCGATGTGCTTCTGCACGGCGTTGTCCGTGACCACCAGCCGCTCGCCGATCTCCTGGTTGGCCAGGCCCTGCGCCATCAGCGTCAGCACCTCCCGCTCCCTGGGGGTGAGGCGTTGGACCGGATCGGCCCGACCGCTCGCCAGCAGCTGGCTGACCACCTCCGGGTCCATCACGGTGCCGCCGTCGGCCACCCGACGCAGCGCGTCGAGGAACTCGCCGACCCGGCTCACCCGGTCCTTCAGCAGGTAGCCGACCCCACCGGTGCCGCTGGCCAACAGCTCCCGGGCGTAGACCTTCTCCACGTACTGGGAGAGCACCAGAATGGGCAGGCCCGGCTGGCGGGCGCGGAGTTCGAGCGCGGCCCGGATCCCCTCGTCGCGGAACGACGGCGGCAGCCGGACGTCGGCGAGCACCGCGTCGGGGCGCTGCTCCGCGACGGCGGCCAGCAGCCCGGGGGCGTCCGGCACCACGGCGGCCACCTCGACGCCCCGGGTCTCCAGAACCAGCTGGAGCCCGGCGGAGAGCAGCACGTTGTCCTCGGCGATCACGACCCGCACGGCAGCTCCACCCGCAGCACGGTCGGGCCGCCGACCGGACTGCGCACCTCCACCGTCCCGTCGAGCGCGGCCACCCGGCGGCGTATCCCGACCACCCCGGAGCCGCGCCCCTCGTCCACCCCGCCGCGGCCGTTGTCCTCGACGGTCACCCGCAGCCGATCCGCCGTCCGGGCCAGCCGGACCTCCGCCCGCTCGGCACCGCTGTGCTTGGCGACATTGGTGAGGCTCTCGGTGACCACGAAGTAGGCGGCGGCCTCCACCGCGGCCGGCACCCGGCCCAGCTCCGCCAGGTCGAGCCGGGTGGGCACCGGCGCCCCGGAGGCGACCGAGGCCAGGGCCCCCGCCAGGCCACGGTCGGCGAGGATCGGCGGGTACATCGAGCGGATCACCTGACGCAGCTCCACCATCGCCTCCTCGGCGCCCTCCTGAGCCTCCCTCAGCAGCCGGGCCAGGGCGCCCGAGTCGTCCGGCAGCTCCTCCCTGGCCACGCCGAGCCGCATGGCGATGGCGACCAGCCTGGCCTGCGCCCCGTCGTGCAGATCCCGCTCGATACGGCGCAGCTCGGCGCCGTGCGCGTCCACCACCCCGGCCCGGCTCTCGGTCAACTCGCCGACCCGCTCCGCGAGGCGCTCCTCGGCCGAGGGCGCGAGCGCGGCCAGGCAGTCCCGCGCCTGCCAGCGTATGAAGGGCGGCAGCACCCAGCGGGCGAGCGCGGCGAGCAGCGCGAACTGCACGGCGCCCAACAGCAGCGCCGAACCCCACCCCTCGGCCGGCAGCCCCAGCAGGCTGGCCTCTCCCTCCGGCAGCAGCGGCCAGAGCGGCACCACGACCGCCGTGCCGGCCAGGCCACCGAAGCAGAGCAGTCCGAGGAGCCCCAGTGGCAGGCCCGTGCCGACGAACCGCGGCACCCAGCGCAGCGCCCGGCGCACCGCCGGCTCCCGGGCCAACCAACGCCACTGCGCGGCCACCCCGCTCGGCAGGACGGCCCGCCGCGGCTCGACCGACTCCCCCAGGACCCGTGCCGCGCGCCGTCGGTGCAGCTCGGCCCATCGGCAGAGGCCGAGCACCAACCGGGGCAGCACCAGCAGGCCGAGGCCGCCGAGCACGACGCTGAGGAGGCCCACCAGCAACACCGGCAGCACCAGGATCGTGGCGATCGCCGAGGGCAGCCCCACCAACGCGTAACGGGCGTCCCGCCCCAGGATCTTCCCACGCACGGCCCCAGTCTGCGGCACCGGCGGCCCGCGCACAGTACAGCAGGCTGTAGTCTTCGCGGCCCCGCCAGCTGGTGTGGACCCGGGAGGCCCGCCCCCCGGGACCCACCCACCGGCCGCTGGTCAGCGGCCCGTCACCGGTCCGGTGTTGGGCCCGCCCGGCACCGGACACCGCGGCACGGACCCGCGGGGCACCACCTCACGCGGCACCGCCCCGCGCGGGCCCGACCCGGGGTCACGGCCCGCGCGGGCCCGGGTCACTCCCGGGTGAGGTGGAACAGCACCGCCTGCTCCGGGTGCACCGCCGGGATCTGCAGACCGACCCGCTCCAGCACACTGCCGCGCAGGCCGCCGGCCCCCTCCTCGGTGAGCCAGCGCGGGCGGCCCCGCCACAGGCCGGGGCTCTCCGTGCCGGGCGGCAGCACGTCCAGCCGGTAGCTGGCGTCCGGGTCCAGCCCGGGCAGCCGCACCCGCGCGTGCGGCGAGGTCTCCGGGGCACCGACGGCGACCAGCGCGAAGACCGCCTCCGCCTGGTCGCGGGCGACGACGCCGTGCACCCACAGCGCCGGGTCCTGGTGGTCGGCGCGGACCATCCGGCCGCCGTGCAGCAGGCCGCGCAGCCGCTTGTACTGCGCGACCCAGCCGGCCAGCTCGGCGCGTTCCTCGTCGGTGGCCCGGGTGATGTCCCACTCGATGCCGAAGTGGCCGAAGAGCGCGGTCCCGGCCCGGAAGGACAGGTCGTGGGTGCGCCCGGTGGTGTGCGAACGGGGCGAGCCGACGTGCGAGCCGACCAGCTCGGGCGGCAGCAGCGCCATCGTCCAGCGGTTGATCTGCTGCCGTTCCAGGGCGTCGATGCAGTCGCTGCCCCAGACCCGGTCGGTGTGCTCCAGGATGCCCAGGTCCACCCGGGCGCCGCCGCCTGAGCAGGACTCGATCTCCAGCCCCGGGTGGGCGGCCCGCAGCTGGTCCAGGAGCCGGTAGACGGCCAGCGTCTGGCCGCGCACGGCGGCGGCCCCGTCCGGCGAGTGGCCGGCGTCGCCCAGCTCGCGGTTGTGGTCCCACTTCAGGTAGCTGATGTCGTACTCGGTGAGCAGCGCGTCCAGCCGCTCGTGGACGTAGGCGTACGCCTCGGGGTGGGTGAGGTCGAGCACCTGCTGGCCGCGGAGTTCGCCGGGCAGCCGGCCGCCGGTGGCCAGGATCCACTCGGGGTGGGCCTCGGCCAGCCGGGAGTTGGGATTGATCATCTCCGGCTCGACCCACAGGCCGAACTCCATCCCCAGGCCCCGGACATGGTCGACCAGCGGGTGCAGCCCGTCCGGCCAGACCGTCTCGTCCACGTACCAGTCGCCGAGGCCGGCGCCGTCGTGGCGACGGCCGAGGAACCAGCCGTCGTCCAGGACGTAGCGCTCGACGCCGACCTCGGCACCCCGGTCGGCCAGCTCCTTGAGCTTGGTCAGGTCGTGGTCGAAGTAGACGGCCTCCCAGGTGTTGAGGACGACCGGCCTGGGCTTGGTCGGGTGGTGCGGCCGGGCCCGCAGCTGGTCGTGGAAGCGGGCGCTGAGGCCGTCGAAGCCGTGGTCGCTGTGGCTGGCGTAGAGCCAGGGGGAGGTGTAGTCGGCGCCCGGGATGAGGGTGATCTCGCCGGGCATCGGCAGTTCGCCGCCGCCGAAGACGGCCTGCCCGGTGGGCAGCCGGTCGGCCCACAGCCGGTGGTTGCCGCTCCAGGCCAGGTGCAGGGCCCAGATCTCGCCGTGCCGGAAGCCGAAGTCCCGGGTGCCGAGGGCGAGCAGCAGCGGGGCGTCGTGGCCCGGCCGGCCGCGGCGGGTCTCGCGCACCCAGGAGCCCACGTTGAACGGCTGCCGCTGCGGGGAGCGCTCGTGGGTCCAGCGGCCGGTGAGGTCGAACAGCTCGGTGGCCTCGGTGGGCACCGGCAGGGTCAGGCCCAGGCCGTCGAGGGTGTAGGGCTGCTCGTCGTGGTCGTTGCGCACGGTGGCGCGGGTGCGCAGCAGCCCGGAGTCGGTGAGTTCCAGGTCGATGGTGAGGCCGAGCGCGGCCACCCGGTCGCTGGCGACCACCCGGAGCGCCCGGGGCGCGCCGGCGGGCGCGGGGTGGACGGTGACGGTGGCGCCGGCCCGGTCGTTGAGCTCCACGGGGTCCGGCGCGTCGGCCGGCACGGTCAGTTCGGCCGAGTCGACGGTCAGCAGCGGCGACCAGTCGGTGCCGCCCGGGCGGTGGCCGAGCAGGCCCGGGTAGCCCTGCCAGCCGGCGCCGTGCTCGGCGAGCAGGCCGACGGCCGGCGGGATGTTCCAGTTGCCCGGGTGGTTGGGGTCGTCCGGGTTGCCGGGGGACGGCGGCAGCGCGGTGTGCGCGGCGAGTCCCGCCAGGCCGGCCTCCCCGAGCGGGCCGAGGTCGGAGCCCCAGTGCAGCACACGGGGAAGGCGGGGCCCTCCGAGATCAACGACCAGACTGACACCTGCGGCCCGCAGGTGTACGAGGGACGGGGGCTCAACTGGCGCCACGGGGGCGCACCTCCTTGGGTGGTAATGCTCGGCGGCCAACAGCGCGCACGCTGTTCGGTCATGAGCGAAAATGTTGTCGGTGGATTGACCTGTGTCAAGCGCGAACGGGAACGGCGTCTCCGTCGGGCCGCCACGCACCCCGTAGGCTGCCCGGATGAACGAGGACCAGCCCGCCCAGCCGACCGCCGGGGACGCGGCGGACGGCGGGGCCTCCCACGGGCGGCGGCCGGCCCGGGGCCCGGCCGGCCCCGACCCGACGGGCCGGATCGCGCCCCCGCTGGTGGGCGACGAACGCCAACTGCTGCGCGCGTACCTCGACTACCACCGGGCCACGCTCGCCTGGAAGTGCGAGGGCCTCACCGACGAGCAGCTCCGCCGTCGCTCCGCTCCCCCGTCGTCGCTCTCCCTGCTCGGCCTGGTGCGCCACCTCGCCGAGGTGGAACGGGCCTGGTTCCGCCGGACGATCAACCGCGAGGAGGTGCCGCTGGTCTGGTCGGACAGCGGCGACTTCCAGGTCGCCTACCAGGCGGAAGGGGCGACCCGCGCGACGGCGTTCGCCGCCTGGCGGGAGGAGGTGGCCGCGGCCCGCCGGATCGAGGAGGCGGCCCCCTCGCTGGACCTCACGGCGCCGCACGCCAGGACCGGCGAACCGGTGTCACTGCGGCTGGTGATGCTGCACCTGATCCACGAGTACGCCCGCCACAACGGGCACGCCGACCTGCTGCGCGAGGCGATCGACGGCAGCGTCGGGGCCTGACCCCGAGGCCCCGGCCTGACCCCGGCCCGGCCCCCGGGGTGACACCGGGGTAGCCGGGACGGCGCGGGCGCGGGGCTGGCCGGCGCGGCGGGGCTGGCCGGCGCGGCGGGGCTGGCCGGCGCGGCCGAAGGTGCGGCGCCCCGTCGGGATCGTCCGCTCACAGATCGTCCGGCAGGGTCCGATGGCTATCCTCGAACCCATGACCAGCATGGCGCCCACCAGCATCGAGCCCGACCTCTCCTACCTCCTCGACCACACGAGCCACGTGCTGCGCACCCGGATGGCCGCCGCGCTGGCCGAGCTGGGGCTGACCCCACGCATGCACTGCGTGTTGGTGCACGCGGCCGAGAAGGAGCGCACCCAGATCCAGCTCGCCGAGATCGGCGACATGGACAAGACGACCATGGTGGTCACCGTCGACGCGCTGGAGCAGGCGGGGCTGGCCGAGCGCCGCCCGTCGAGCACCGACCGCCGGGCGCGGATCATCGCGGTCACCGAGAAGGGCGCGGCGCTGGCGGAGCGTAGCCAGCGGGTCGCGGACCGGGTGCACCAGGAGGCGCTCAGCCGCCTCGCGCCGACCGAGGCGGCCGCGCTGATCGGCACGTTGAGCGCGCTGGCCACCAGCACGCTGCAGACCCCGAGCGAGAGCCCGCAGCCGACCCGCCGAGCCCGCCAGCGAGCCAGCTGAAACGATCCGACACATCCGAGACCGAAAGAGATAGTCCGCAACAGAACCATCTGTTAAGGTCTCTCCTGTCGCCCTCACCTGGGCGGCCCCGGCCGTCCCACCCGGGCGGCCCGGGTCTCGCGACGCGTTCGCGGCAGACAGGAGAGCCCGGTGTCCGCACCTCCCGCCCACCACGCCCCGCCTTCCCCCAGGGCCGGTCAGCCGGCCGCCCGGCGCCAGTTGGCGCTCGGGGTGCTGGCCGCCAGCACCCTGATGACGATCCTGGACGGCAGCGTGGTCACGGTCGCCATGCCCGCCATCCAGCACGACCTGGGCTTCTCGGCCGGCGGCCTGAGCTGGGTGGTCAACGCCTACCTGATCGCCTTCGGCAGCCTGCTGCTGCTCGCCGGCCGGCTGGGCGACCTGCTCGGACGGCGGTCGGTCTTCCTCACCGGCACCGCCGTCTTCACCGCCGCCTCGCTGCTGGCCGGCGCGGCCAACAGTCCGGCGCTGCTGGTCGCCGCCCGGGCCTTCCAGGGGGTGGGGGCCGCCCTCTCCGCCGCCGTCGGCCTCGGCATCCTGGTCACCCTCTTCCCCGAGCCCGCCGAACGGGCCCGCGCCATCGCGGTGTTCAGCTTCACCGGCGCCGCCGGCGCCTCGCTGGGGCAGGTGCTGGGCGGGATACTCACCGACGCCGTCAGCTGGCACTGGATCTTCCTCATCAACCTCCCGATCGGCCTGGCCACCCTCCTGCTGGCGCTCCGGGTGCTGCCCGCCGACCGCGGCTCCGGGCTGGCCGGCGGAGCCGACCTGCTGGGCGCGCTGCTGGTGACCGCCGGGCTGGTGGCCGGGATCTACGGGGTGGTCCGGGTGGAGGCCGTGGGCTGGACGGCGCCGAGCACGCTCGGCTGGAGCGCCCTGGCGGTGGCGCTGCTCGCCGGCTTCGTCCTCCGGCAGGCCCGCGCCGCCACCCCGTTGCTGCCGCTACGGGTGCTGCGCTCCCGTACCGTCGCTGGCGCCAACCTGGTGCAGCTGCTGATGGTCGCCGCGCTCTTCTCCTTCCAGGTGCTGTTCGCGCTCTACCTCCAGGAGGTGCTGGCGTACGGCGCGTTGGCCACCGGGCTGGCGATGCTGCCCGCGGCGTTCACCATCGGTGCGATCTCCCTCGGCGTCTCCGCCCGGCTCAGCGCCAGGTTCGGCCCGCGGCGGGTGCTGCTGGCCGGGTTGCTCCTGTTGATCGCCCTGCTCGCGCTGCTGGCCCGCATACCCACCGACGCCGACTACCTGACCCGGCTGCTGCCGCTGATGCTGCTGGCCGGCGGCTTCGGACTGGCCCTGCCAGCGCTCACCACGCTGGGCATGTCCGAGGCGAGCGAGCGGGACGCGGGGCTGGTCTCGGGCCTCTTCAACACCACCCAGCAGGTGGGGATGGCGCTGGGCGTCGCGGTCCTCGCCACGCTCGCGGCCACCAGGGCCGAGTCCGGGCTGGCCGCCGGGCTGGACCGGGCGGCGGCTCTGGCCGACGGCTACCGGTTGGCCTTCGCCGTCGGGGCCGGGCTGCTGACCGGCGCGTTCCTGCTGGCGCTCACCCTGCTGCGGCAGCAGACAAGTCGGCGCGGCCCACGCTGACCCCGCCGTCACCGACCGAGGCTCCCGCCCCGGTCACCTCGTTCCAGGCCCACCGCCACCCCGATCGCACGACCAGAGAGGACCGATCACCATGACCGGAACCACCAGCAAGCGCCCCACCGCCCCGGCCTCCGTCACCCCGCACGCCACCGACTCCGCCCCCGGTCCCGTTACCGACCCCGCCACCGAATCCGGCGCCGGCCCGGCGGGCGCGTCCACCGCCGTCGAGAAGCCGGGTCCCCGGCGGCTGACCGAGCCGGAGGTCGACGCGCTGCTCGGCGCCGGCCGGTTCGGCGTGCTGGCCAGCCTCCGCAGCTCGGGCGCCCCCCATCTCTCCACCGTGGCCTACCAGTGGCTGCCCGGGCGGCGGGAGCTGCTGGTCTCCAGCACCGCCGACCGGCTCAAGACCCGGCAGCTGCTCGCCGACGGCCGGGTGGCGCTGCACGTCTCGGGCCCCGACCCGTGGTCCTTCGCGGTCGCCGAGGGAGAGGCCGAGGTGCTCGGGCCCAGTCTTGCGGCCGGGGACGCGGCCGGCCGGGAGATCCTGGCCAGGACCGCCCAGGCCGAGGGCACCACCCCGGCCGGCGCGTCGCGGGCCGCGGCGCTGGCCGAGCTGGCCGCCGAGCGGCGGGTGCTGTTCGTGATCCGGGTCAGCCGGCGGTACGGCACCGCGCTGGACTTCGCCTGACCGCCCCGGATATCCGTGGAGGATCGCCCGGCCCCCGCGTAGGGTTCGCCCGGTCACCGACCAAGGACGGGGAGTCCAGAGTGATCCGACAGATCGAGGTCCCACAGGGACAGTTGGCCGTCGAGACGACGGGCGACGACGCGGCGCCCCCGGTGGTGCTGCTGCACTCCGGGGTCGCCGACCGCCGGATGTGGGACGGGGTGGTGCCGGCGCTCGCCGAGCGCTACCGGGTGGTGCGGCACGACATGACCGGCTTCGGCGAGTCCACGCCGCCCACCGGCCCCTACCGGAACACCGACGACCTGCTCGCGGTGCTCGACGCGGTGGGGGCGCCCCGGGCCGCCGTGATCGGCTCCTCCTTCGGCGGCCTGGTGTCCCTGGCCTTCGCCGTCGAGCGCCCCGAACGGGTCGCCGCGCTCGGCCTGTTGGCCGCTCCCCTGCCGGACCACGACTGGTCGGCGGCGATGGCCGAGTACGCCGCCGCCGAGGAGGCGGCGCTGGCGCGCGCCGACCTGGACGCGGCGGTCAGCAGCAACCTCGACATGTGGGTGCGCGGCCCGGCCCGCTCCTGGGACGAGACGCTGCGCCGGCACGCGGCCACGGTGCGCGAGGCGATGCGGGTGGCGCTGGCCAACCAGCAGTTGACCGAGACCCACGAGCGGGGCGACCTGCCGGATGTGGACGCGGCCCTGGCCGGCCTGGGCGTGCCGACCCTGGTCGCGGTCGGCGAGGACGACCTGCCGGACTTCCACACCATCGCGGACCGACTGGCCCGCTCGATCCGCGGGGCGGCCGGACCGCACCGGCTGCCCGCGGTCGGCCATCTGATCCCGGTCGAGCAACCGGCGGTCACCGCCGAGCTGTTGCGCACGTTCCTCGACGGGCTCGACACCTTCGACGCCCCCGCCGGCCGCGCCAGCCGCGACGACCCCGCCGGCCTGGGACGCTGAGCCGGCGCGGGCGCCGGGGCGCTCCAGGGCGGCCGACGCGGCACTCACCCCCGCCCCGTCGCCGGTGCGGCCCGGCGGGTGCGGACCGCCGGGTCGGGGCCGTCAGGTCAGGACCCGCGTCAGGACGGCCGGCGCGGGACCGGGGCGGGCCGGTCAGGTCGGGCGGCCCCGAGGCGGGGCCGCAGGACCAGACCGGGGCGTGGAATCCTCGGGGCGGGACCGCCGGGTCGGGACCGCCGGGCGGAGCCGCCGGTCAGGGCAGGCTGTCGGGTTCCGGGTGGGGCCAGGGTCGGCCCTCCGCGGCTTCGATGTCCGCGTTGAACCGGTGCAGGTAGGCCGCGAAGCCGGCCACCTCCTCGGCCGTCCAGTCCGCGAGGACCCGCCCGAGGGCCTCGACGTTGCTCCGTCGGTCCTCCTCAAGCCGGCGCCGCCCCTCCTCGGTCACGTTGAACTTCCGGGCGATGCCGCCGTCCGGATCGGCGATCCGCTCCACCACGCCGGAGCGGAGCATCGCGGCGGTCTGCCGGTTGAGGGTGGAGGAGTCGAGGCCGAAGGCGTCGCTCAGCTGCCCGATGGACATCGGGCCGTCGATCAGGAGGCGGCTGAGCAGGACGTAGGCGCTCCGGTCCAGGCGCCGGTCGCTGCGCCGGAACTGGTTGTTGAACAGGTGGGAGTGCCGCGTCAGCAGCATGGCCTCGAACTCAAGCCGGCTGATCGGCTTGTCCACGGGCGCGTCCTCCTGCTTCCGACCTGCACGCCATGCCGGTTTACCGCCGGCGAATTCCACGGCAGGTATACCACAGGCAAAATGCACGTTACATGCCACGTGCATGATGCACACCGTATGTATGATGCACAGGGTCGCCGCGGCCGTCGAGACCCGCGACCGGGCGGGCCGCCTCCACGGGCGGCCGGCGAACAGGACGTCCGAGCCAGACCCAGAAGAAGGGACCACCGTGTCCATTTCCCAGCGCGACGCGAGCCCCGGCGGCATCGTCGGCATCCTCGCGTTCGCGGGCATCACGGCCGCACTCATGCAGACCCTGGTGGTGCCGCTGCTCGGTGAGCTGGCGACCCTGCTGAACACGTCGGCCTCCAACGCCTCCTGGGTGGTGACGGCCACCCTGCTGGCCGCGGCCGTGGCCACCCCGGTCGCCGGACGGCTCGGCGACCTCTACGGCAAGCGGCGCATGCTGCTGATCTCGGTGGCCCCGCTGGTGCTGGGCTCGGTGGTGTGCGCGCTGTCCTCCGGGGTCCTCCCGATGATCGTCGGCCGGGGCCTCCAGGGCCTGGGCATGGGCGTGGTCCCGTTGGGCCTGAGCCTGCTGCGGGACGTGCTGCCGGCCGAGCGGCTGGGCACCTCCATCGCGCTGATCAGCGCCTCCATGGGCGTCGGCGGCGCGCTGGGCCTGCCGTTCTCCGCCGCCGTCGCCGAGCACACCAGCTGGCGGGTGCTCTTCTGGGTGGCCGCCGGCCTCAGCCTGCTGGTGGGCGTGCTGATCTGGCTCTTCGTGCCGGCCGGCCGGACGGCCGCCGAGCCGGCCAGGTTCGACGGGGTGGGCGCGGTCGGCCTGGGCGGCGGGCTGGTCTGCCTGCTGCTGGCCGTCTCCAAGGGCTCCGACTGGGGCTGGGGCAGCGTCACCACGCTCGGTCTGTTCGCCGCCGCCGCGGTGCTGCTGCTGGCCTGGGGCCGCTGGGAGCTGCGGGTCGCGGACCCGCTGGTTGACCTGCGGCTGGCCGGCCGGCCCCAGGTCCTCTTCACCAACCTGGCCTCGGTGTTGGTCGGCTTCTCGATGTACGCCCAGTCGCTGGTGGTGCCGCAGCTGCTCCAGCTGCCCGAGGAGACCGGCTACGGCCTGGGGCAGTCGATGATGGCCATGGGTCTGTGGATGGCGCCCGGCGGGCTGATGATGATGGTGCTCTCACCGTTCGGCGCCAAGCTCTCGGCGGCCCGCGGGCCCAAGGTGACGCTGGCCGTGGGCAGCATGGTGATCGCGATCGGCTACGGCATGTCGCTGCCGCTGCTCGGCTCGACCTGGGGACTGCTGCTGGTGACCCTGGTGTGCAGCTCCGGCGTCGGACTGGCCTACGGTGCGATGCCGACCCTGATCATGGGCGCCGTGCCGCAGTCGGAGACGGCCTCGGCCAACAGCTTCAACACCCTGATGCGCTCGGTGGGCACCTCGGTCGCCGCGGCCGTGGTGGGCGTGGTGCTCGCCCAGCTGACCACGGAGTTCGGCGGGTTCCCGCTGCCCTCGGAGGACGGCTTCCGGGTGGCGATGCTGATCGGCTGCGGGGTGGCGCTGGGCGCCGCCGCGGTGGCGACGCTGATCCCGGTCCGGGCCGCGGGCCCGGGCGGGGACGCCGAAGCCGAGCCGGCCACCGACCCGACGCCGGCGCGGGCCGGCGCCTCGGAGGCCACGGCCTGACGGGCGCCACCGTCGGACGGGCGCCACGGCCTGACGGGCGTGCCCGTCCGACGGCTCCGCCCGCCGCCGTGCACCCCGGCGCCGGATGAGGTGCGGGTGAGCGGCGGGTGAACGGAGCCCCCTGGTGCCAGTGACACGCTCGTGACATATCTGTGACTGCGTCACGACAACCCCGGACGGCGGCCGTTCGTCGAACCAGTGATCGGGTCGGCAGCGGCCCAACGGGCCCGGCGTGCGGGGGGTTGTGAGACCACCGTCCCCGTGCCGGCCCCGGCGGCCGTCGCCGCATCGGTCCCGATCGTCCGTCACACCCGTACCACCGTCGGAAGTGAGCCTGACGATGAAGCGATTCCCCCGTCGTGCCCTGGCGACCCTGGCCGCCGGCACCGTCGCCCTGCCCGCCCTGCTGCTGGCCGCCTCCCCGGCCCATGCCGCCGGGCTGCCGATCGGTCCGGTCGGCTCGGTCGGCGAACTGCCCGACTGCGAGGAGTTCGGGTCCTCCGAGACGGTCTCGGTGTGGCTGGAGGACATCCCCGAGGAGCACACCTCGCCGACCGCCTGGACCGAGTTCACCTACTCCGTCCACAACGGTGGCGAGGAGCCGGTCTCCGACGTCTACACGAGGCTTGAGGGCTGGTACAACGCCTCGGACGGCGACGACAGCGCCTTCCCGTTCGAGTTGCAGTGGTACGTGGACGGCTCGTGGCGCGGGGTGCCCTTCGAGAGCGACGGCGCCGGGGGCTACTTCGGGCTGATCGACGAGCTGCCGCCGGGCGAGTCCGCCGAGGCGCAAATCCGCACCCGGGCGCTGGCGGACCGGCCCGGCTGGTTCGAGGCCTGGTCGCGCGTCCGGTACTACGACCCGCAGAACGCGGGGCTGTGCTGGGGCAGCGAGCGGGACGAGGACTGGGCGCTGGTGCCGGGCGCGGGCGAGGCGCCGGGCGAGCCCGACCCGGGCGAGGAGCCCGCGGAGCCGGGCACGCCGTCCGAGGAGCCCAACCAGCCGGGCGTGCCGTCCGACGAGCCCAACGAGCCCGGCCCGCAGGGCGGTTCGGATGACGCGGCGGAGCTGGCCGAGACCGGCGGCTCGGACGCCCTGCCGGTGGCCGCCGCCGTGGGCGGCGCGGCGCTGGTGGCCGGTGGCGGCGCGGTGCTGCTCGCCCGCCGCGCCCGCGCCTGACGCGACCGCCCGCGCCTGACCGGTCCGCGCGGACCGCGCGGACGACGGCCGGGCCGATCAACCGGGCCGGGCCCCTCCCCGAGGGGCCCGGCCCTTCGCGTGCCCGCCGCGCGGGGCGCCGCGGTCAGGCGTCGGGCGCCAGCCGGGCGGCGACGGCGGCCCGCCAGGCGCGGACCACCGCCTCCTCGTCGAAGAGCCCGAGACGGAGCGGCGGCCCCTCCGGTGGGCGACGCAGCCCCTCCGCGATCCGTTCGTTGATCGCCGTCACGATCCGCCGCACCGCGCGCTCGGTGGGCGCGGCCAGCGCCGCCGCGTGCGCGTCCTCCGCCTCCTTGCGGAGCACCAGACTGGGTGGCAGCGAGGAGAGGTTCTCCCTGGCCATCTTCTCCCGCACCCACCACAGCTCGTCGTAGGGCGCCGAGAGCCCGGGCAGCGGCTTGCCGGCGCCGGGCAGATCGCGGAACTCGCCGCGCTCGTCGGCCTCTCTGATCTGCTTGTCCACCCAGGACTCGAAGCTCGTCCCCGGCGGTTTCCGCTCGGTCATCGCGCCTCCTCGCGCCGGCTCACCTGCCGCGCCCCGTGCGTCGGGTCGCCGTTCCAGTCTTCCATCCGGCCCCGCCCCGGCGGCCGGTCCCGTGACGCGCACCGCCGACCGCCCGCCGACCGCCCGCCGGCGGCACGGCGCGCGCGGGCCAGGTCGCGGCCCCCGCCGGCCACCGCGTCTTCCCCTCTCGGCGACGTTCCGCCCCGCACCGGGCCGGCTCAACCGGCGGTCTGGCCGTGGCGCACGGGCGGCCCGGCGCCCGGTCCGACCACCGGGCGAGGACGTGCGTCCCACGCGACGACCGGCCCGGCGTCCACATGTCGGCCCGGGGGTACCGGGGGGCAGGAAGGACATTTAGGATGGCGCGCATGTTCGCACCGGGCCGCTTCCTCTGCCTCGCGCTCTTCGCGGGGTCGGCCTGCTGTGTCGACGACGGCCTCTGTCCCCGCTGACCGCGTCCGGCCGCCCCCGTCTGGTCACCGCCGCCCAGGCGCCATCACCGCGGTGGCCCGTCGTCCCCCGCGCCCTCGGCCCGGGACCGGCCCGCCACTCCCCACTCCCCACCGGCTCGCCCCGGCCCGCTTTCCCCTGCTGGAGTCTCCGCATGACCACCGTCTCACCCACGCCGGCGTCCTCCGACGCCGCCGCGACGCCGGCCGTCTCCTGGCTGGCCCCGCCGCCCACCCGGGTGCCGCCGCCGGAGGCGCCCGAGGCGCCGCCGGTGCGGCGCGGCCCGCTGGCCGGCGCGCTGCTGCTGGGAGCGGCCCTGGACGCCTACGTCTTCGCGCGGCACGGCGCCAAGCCGGGCGTGCTGCTGCTGCTCGGCCTCGGTCTGGGCTTCGCCCTCTTTCACTCCCGGTTCGGCTTCACCTCGGCCTGGCGGCAGCTGATAGCCGTCGGCAACGGCGCCGGGCTGCGCGCCCACACCCTGCTGCTGGGCACGACGGCGACCCTGTTCGCGCTGATCATCGGCACCGGCAGCGGGCTCTTCGGCACCGAGCCGCGGCCATCGGCCGGCAACCTCGGCATCGGGCTGCTGCTGGGGGCGTTCATCTTCGCGATCGGCATGCAGCTCGGCGGCGCCTGCGCCTCCGGCACGCTCTTCGCGGTGGGCAGCGGGCAGACCTCGATCGTGCTGACCCTGGGCGGCTTCATCCTCGGCTCCACCCTCGCCGCCTGGCAGTTCGACCTCTGGAACGACCTGCCGGCCCTCGACCCGGTCCTGCTCTCCGACCACGTCGGCTGGTTCGGTTCCTGGGGCATCACCATCCTCGCGCTGCTCGGCATCTACGGGCTGACCCGCGTCGTGCAGCGGCGCCGCACCCCGCCGCCGACCGGCGCGGTGCCGACCGCGCGGGGCGTGGCCGGGCGCGTGCTGCGCGGCTCCTGGCCGCTGGCCGCCGGCGCGGTGGTGCTGGCCGTGCTGGGCGCGGGCGTGCTGCTGGTCTCGGGCGGCCCGTGGGGCGTGACCAGCGCCTTCGCGCTGTGGGGCAGCGAGCTGTTCGGGGCGCTCGGCGGCCAGCCGGAGAACTGGAGCTTCTGGCAGCAGCCGGGCAACTCGGACATGCTGGCCGGCTCGATCCTCGCCGACAAGAACAGCCTGACCGACATCGGCATCATGATCGGCGCCGCCATCGCCGCCTCGCTCGGCGGCACCTGGGCGCTGCACCGGGGCGTGCCGCTGCGCACCGGGGTCGCCGCCGTGCTCGGCGGGGTGCTGATGGGCATCGGCGCCCGGCTGGCCGGCGGCTGCAACATCGGCGCCTACCTGGCGGGGATCGCCTCCGGCAGCCTGCACGGCTGGCTCTGGGGCCTGACCGCGCTGGCCGGCACCTGGGCCGGCCTCAAGCTGCGGCCCCTCTTCGGGCTGGCCAACCCCAAGCCCACCGACGGGGTCTGCTGACCCGGCCACCGGCCGTCGGCCCCACCGGGCCAGGGAAACCACCGGCCGTCGGCCCCACCGGCCAAGGAGGCCACCGGCTGAAGAAGCACCGGCCGAGGAAGCCACCGGCCGGCGCCGGCGGACACCACCGGCTGAAGGAGCCAGCGACCGTCGCGGCGGACCACGGCCGAGAAAGCATCGGCCGGCCCAGAAACAACCCCGGCCGCCCGGGAAGAAGCACCGCCGACCGTCGGGTCCCGCTCGCGCGCGGGGCCCGGCGGTCGTTTCCGGTCAGAGGTAGCGGACTCCGGTCAGGGTCTCCGCCGCCGACCAGAGCCGCTTGCCGACGGTCGGGTCGGCCGCCTCCCGGCTGAGGCGTGCCTCGGTGACCCGGCCGCGGGTCTCGAAGAGCCCGGCCGGGCCGAAGAACTGGCCGCCCTGGACGTCGGGGTCGGCCGCGGCCCGCAGCTGCGGCAGCGCGCCCCGCGCCACCGACTGGGTGGCGAGCAGGCCGAACCAGGCGATCGTCCGCCCGAGCCGGCCCCGGTGTTGCCAGGCGCGCGGCGTCAGGTTGGTGCGGGTGAGGCCTGGGTGGGCCAGGGTGCTGACGACCGGTGATCCGGCGGCCCGCAGCCGGCGGTCGAGTTCGACGCCGAAGACCGTGGTGGCGAGCTTGGAGCGGCCGTAGGCGGCCGCGCCGCGGTAGCCGCGCTCCCCCATCAGGTCGTCGAAGTCGAGGTGCGCGGTCCTGTGGGTGAGGGAGCTGAGGCTGACCACGCGCGGTGCCGGCGCCGCGGCCAGGGCGCCGAGCAGCAGGCCCGTCAGGGCGAAGTGGCCCAGCAGGTTGGTGGCGAGGTGCAGCTCGTGGCCGTCGGCGGAGACGCGGCGCGGGCCGAGCAGCACCGTCCCGGCGTTGTTGACCAGCAGATCGACGACCTGGTGGTCGGCCAGCAGCCCGCCGGCGAAGGCGCGCACCGAGGCGAGCGAGGCCAGGTCGAGGGCGCGCACCTCGGTGTCGCCGCCGATCCGGCGGGCGGCCCGCGCGCCGGCGGCGGTGTCCCGGACGGCGAGCACGACCCGGCTGCCGTGCCGGGCCAGTTCGGTCGCGGTGACCAGGCCGAGTCCCGAGTTGGCTCCGGTGACGACGGCGATCCGACCGTGCTGGTCGGGGATGTGGTCGGCGGTCCATCCGGCCATGCGCTGCTCCTCGCGGGGGTGTGGGTTGGTGCGGTGGGGCACCGACGCTAGGCGCGGGGCGACCGGGCGGGGTGGTCCTCGCCTCCCTGGGTCCACGAGGGCCACCGTGCGGGCCGGCCGCGGCGGCACACTGGGGGCATGACCCGTCCGCACGCCCGTGAACTCGGTGACTTCCTGCGCGCCAGGCGCGGCCGGCTGCGGCCCCGCGACGTCGGCCTGGAGCCGGGCGGCCGGCGCAAGGTCACCGGGCTGCGCCGGGAGGAGCTGGCCCTGTTGGCGGGGCTGAGCACCGACTACTACCAGCGGATGGAACAGGGCCGGGAGACCCGCCCGTCCGACACGGTGCTGGACGCGCTGGCCGACGCGCTCGTCCTCGACGAGGCGGAGCGGCGCCACCTGTTCACCCTGGCTCGGGCCGCCCGGCGGCCCGCGCCAACCCGGGTGGCGCGCGGTCCGGAGCGGGTGCCGGAGAACACCCGGCGGCTACTGCGGGTGATGAACACCCCGGCGGTCGTGCTCGGCCGGCACCTGGACCTGCTCGCCTGGAACCCCCTGGCCGAGGCGCTGCTCGGCGGCCCGGGCGACCGCCCGGCGGACCGGCTCAACATGCTGCTGCTGCTCTTCGACGACACCCTGACCGGCGGGCGCGGCTGCCCGGACTGGGAGCGGCAGGCGCTGGACTACATCGGCATGCTGCGCTCGGCCGTCGCCACCGACCCCAGCCATCCGCGGGCCACCGCTGTCGTCGGCGAACTGAGCATCCGGAGCGCCGAGTTCCGGCGTCTGTGGGCCCGGCACGACGTCCGCTCGTCGGTCAGCGGCACCAAGACCTTCCGGGTCCCCGAGGTCGGCGACCTCGTCCTGGACTGGGACACCTACCCGCTGCCGGGCGCGCCGGGCCCGGTCATGCTGGTCTGGACGGCCGCGCCGGGCAGCGCCGACGCGGATCGCCTACAGCTGCTGGCCGCCCTGCGCGCGACCCGCGCGCACCCCGTTGACCGACACCGTCCGTAGCCCGGCCGCCGGGGGAGGTCGAAACCCCGGCGGCCGGGCCCGGTCGGCCCGATCCGGTGGTGGCCTAGCGCAGGTAGGGGCCGGCCGTGCCGACCTGGCCGGGCGCCGGGGTCAGCTCGGTGTCCAGCACGTAGGCGGCGAGGTTGCCCTGGCCGGGGGCCGCCAGCGCCAGCGTCCCGTCGGTGACGGTCACGCTCTCGCCGCTGACCGCGTCCGTGTAGGTGCCGTTGGGGATGCCGCTGAAGCTGGCCCCGTGGGTGACGGTGACCAGCACGAAGCTGTCGGCCTCGGCGTCGGTGAAGCGGCGTTTGAAGGCCATCTCGCCGCTGACGCCCTCGGTCGAGTACTGGCCCTTCTGGAGCGCCGGGACGGCCCGGCGGATCTCGTTGAGCCGCTGGAGGTGCTGGACCAGGGGCTGTTCCAGGGTCTCGGCGACCGGCCCGCTGGCGCTGACCACCTCGGAGAAGTCGCCGGCGACGATCTCGCCTTCCAGGTGTTCGCCGTAGTAGGCGCGGCCGGTGGTGGCCAACGGACAGCTGGGGCCGCAGTCGATCCGCTGCCCGGCCTGGAACTCGATCTCGGAGCCGTAGTACAGCGTGGGGATGCCGCGGAAGGTCCACATCAGGGCCATGTTCTCGGCCCAGGCGTCGGTGCCGCCGGCGTACCGTTCCTGGCTCTTGTTCGGGCCGTAGTCGTGGCTGTCCACGTAGACCGTGTTGTACGTGGCGTCGTTGGTGGAGTCGTCGGAGTCCCGGCCGTTGTGGAAGGCGTTGCGCGCGTCACCGAAGTTCATGTGCATGCGCATGTCGATGATGTTCATCCCGGAGAACCGGCTGTGGTCGGGGGCGTGGTAGTCGTTGCCGTCGAGGAACGCGTTGTCCGAGGTGGGTTGGCCCGCCGGGCCGAGGCCGTTCTCGTGCTCGTACTCCTCCAGCACGGCGACGGCGTCGTCCGCGCTGTACTCCGCGCGGGGCTGCCAGGTGAAGAACTGGGCGGAGTGGTTGACCGAGCCGCGGTTCCACTTGTCGTTGACGAAGGCCGCGACCTCGCCGAAGACGTAGAAGTCCGCGGCCTTCTCTGCGCCGTACTTGGCGACCAGCCGCTCCTCGATGGCCGGCAGGAAGTGGCGGGTCCAGATGACCCGCGGGATGTGCACCGCCGTGTCGATCCGGAAGCCGTCGACGCCCATGTCGATGAAGCGGTCGTAGGCGCCGATCAGGTGCTCCTGGACCGCGGCGTTCTCCGTGTTGAGGTCGGCGAGGTCGTCGTGCAGCCAGCAGCTGCGGGAGTCCTCGCCCTCCCAGTTCCCGATCCAGCACTGGTGGTAGTAGCTCGCGGGGAAGAGGCCGTTGACCGGGCTGGGCCACTGGCAGTGGTAGAGCGCGTAGCCCTCCGGGCTGCTCTGGCCGGTCGGCTCGCCCCAGTTCGGGCAGGCGTTGTCCGCCGGCTCCTCGGTGGACCAGACGTCGCCGTTGTACGGCTGGCCCAGCTCGTCCTCCACCAGCGGGTCGTAGGCGCGGCCGGCCTCCGGGGTGTCGTAGAACCAGTCCCACTGCTCGTCCTGGACGCCGTAGACCGTGGGCTCGTACAGGCCCCTGGCGCCCCACCGCGAGCTGTGGTTGTAGACCACGTCCTGGTAGATCTTCAGCCCCTTGGCGTGCGCGGTGTCGATCAGCTCCTGGTAGGAGGTGCCGTCCGACTCCAGTCGCGGGTCGACCTCGTAGAAGTCGTAGCCGTGGTAGCCGTGGAAGTCGTAGTCCGAGCGGTTGAGCACCACCGGGGTGATCCAGACGGCGGAGAAGCCGAGCGCCTTGATGTAGTCGAGCCGCTCGGCCAGGCCCTGGAAGTCGCCCCGGAACATGGGGTCGTCGTACTCGGCGTTGCCGGAGGAGACGTGCTGGCTGCCGCCCCGGTTGTTGGAGCTGTCCCCGTCGTAGAACCGGGCGGTCATGACGAAGTAGATCGAGTCCTCGCGGGGGTCGCCCCCCAGCATGGTGGCGGGCTCCGCCGCCTGGGCGTCGGGGGTGGCGGCGCTGCCGGCGGCCGGCAGCAGCGTGGCCAGCAAGGCGGCCAGCGCCAGCCCGAGCAGGACCGACCACCATCGTCGGCCCGGCCCGCGGTGCGGGGTGTTCATCGCGACTCCTGGATGAGGCTGGTGGAGACCCGACGCGCCTGCGGCTCTCCAGGAGAGGTGAAGGGAGGCTCTGCAATTTCTTGCCGAGCACCCCGCAAGTTACAGAATCCTTGCCGTCGCCCCCAGAGGAGGGACGGTGCCGTTTTCGTCGAGATCACGGAGAACTCACGGTGATCCCGTGCCCGTTGACCGACCCGACCGGGGCAATCCGGGAACTTCCGGGTGCCCGGCGGCGGTTCGGGCCGTCGCCACCGGGGACCGGGGAGCGGTGCCGGCGAAAAACCATTGCCGGCGCCCGGCCCGCTGGCGCAGCATCGACGGCGATGGCCATGACGAACGCGACGCTCTCCGAGCGGCAGATCGAGGACTTCGTGCGGGACGGCTTCGTCCGGGTGGAGGCGGCCTTCCCCCGGGCGGTGGCCGAGGCCGGCCAGGCCGAGCTGTGGCGGATGGCCGGCGTCGATCCCGACGACCCCGCCAGCTGGACCCAACCCGTGATCCGGATCACCAGCTCCGTGGCCGCGCCCTTCCGGCAGGCGGCCAACACCGGGCGGCTGCGCGGCGCCTTCGACCAACTGGTCGGCGCCGGCCGCTGGTTGCCTCGCCTGGGCCTGGGCACCTTCCCGATCCGCTTCCCGCACCGGGACCCGGCCGGGGACGACGGCTGGCACCTCGACGCCAGCTTCGCCGGCGGGCCCGACGGTACGGAGCCCCGGATCAACCTCCGCTCCCGGGGCCGGGCCCTGCTGCTGCTCTTCCTCTTCACCGACGTCGGGGAGGCGGACGCGCCGACCCGGATCAAGGTCGGCTCGCACCGCGACGTGCCGCCGTTCCTCGCCGAGGCCGGCGAGGACGGGCGGGAGTTCTTCGAGCTGTGCCGGGCCATGGACGAGGCCGGCCGGCTGGACGCGCCGGACCGGCCGCTGGCGCTGGCGACCGGCCGGGCCGGCGACGTCTACCTCTGCCACCCGTTCCTGGTGCACGCCGCCCAGCCGCACCGGGGCAGCCGGCCCCGGATCATCGCGCAGCCGCCGCTGGAGCCGGTGGCGCCGCTCCAGTTGGCGCGGGCCGACGGCGGCTACTCGCCGGTGGAGGCCGCGGTGCGGCTCGGCCTGGGCCTGGCCGGCTGAGCCGGGCGGGCGGCTCAGGCCAGGCCGTGGTGGATGGCGAAGACCGCCAGCCGCACCCGGCTCGGGCTGGCGGTCTTCCGCATCAGACTGCCCACATGGGTCTTCACCGTGGTGAGCCCGACGTGCATCCGCGCGGCGATCTCCGCGTTGCTCAACCCGGCGCCGACCAGGGCCAGCACCTCCCGCTCCCGCTCGGTCAACGCCGGCGCCTCGGCCGCCGGCCGCTCCGCCCGCCAGGCCGTGGTCGCCTGCCCCACCAGCCGGCGCAGCACCGCCCCACTGAACGGGCTGCCGCCGACCGCCGCCTGCCGGACGGCGTCCAACAGCTCGCCCGGCGCGGCGTCCTTGGCCAGGAAACCGCAGGCGCCGGCGGCCAGCGCCGGGTAGAGGTGGTCGTCGTCGTCGAAGGTGGTGAGCACCACGATCCGGGTGGCCGGCCGGTCGGCCAGGATGCGGCGGGTGGCGGTGGTGCCGTCCATCCCCGGCATCCGCAGGTCCATCAGCACCACGTCGGGCGAGGTGCCGGGCACCAGCCGCACCGCCTCGGCGCCGGTCGCGGCCTCGCCGACCACCGTGATGTCCTCGGTCGACTCGCAGAGCATCCGCAGCCCGGCGCGGACCAGTTGCTGGTCATCCACCAGCAGGGTGCCGATCGCCACCGTGTCCTCTCCCCTCTCCGCACCGCTTCGGCGCCCTGTGGGGTGCCTCCTGCGGTGCCCCGTTCCCACCGGCCGGGCGTCGGCCCGGCGGCGGCCCCGTCAGGCTCGGCGGGCCGCCCCACCGAACGATCCCACGCGCCGCCCGCGCCGGCCCGCCGGCCCGTCCGGCCCGTCGGGGCGCGCGTCACCGTCGGGCCGGGCGCCGGCGCCCGACGCCGCGCCCCAGGCCGGGGTCCAGCGGCAGGGGGCCGGGCCGGCCGCCTCGGGCAGGCCGTCGGCCAGCCGCTCGCCCGGCGCCGCCGGCACGGCGGCCCGCAGGCACCAACCCCGGCCGTCGGGGCCGGCCTCCACGGTGCCGCCGAGCAGCGCCACCCGTTCCCGCAGCCCCTCAAGCCCGTAGCCGGACTTGACCAGCAGCCGCTCCGGTGTCGGAGTCCCGTCGCCCGCGTCGCGGATCTCGATCTCGGTGACGCCGTCCCGCGACGCGACCGAGACGGTGGTCCTGGTGCCGATCCCGGCGTGCTTGGCGACGTTGGTCAGCCCCTCCTGGACCACCCGCAGCACGGCCAGCCCGCGCAGCGCGTCGAGTTCGGCGACGCCGGGCGCGATCCGGCTCTCCAGGACCAGGCCGTGGCGTTCCGCCCGCTCCACCACCGAGGCGATGGCGGCCGGCAGTTCGGCCGGCTCGACCAGCAGCGAACGGGTCGGGTCGGTCACCGAGGCGGGGTCCCGCAGCACCGCGACCAGGCGCCGCAGGTCGACCAGGGCGGTGGTCGCCGAGCCGTGCACGTCGTCCAGCACGGCCCGCACCCGGGGGTCGAGATCGGGCAGCACCTCCCGGGCCACCCCCACCCGCAGGGCCATCGAGGCGACGTGGTGCGCCACCAGGTCGTGCAGCTCCCTGGCCAGCTCGCCGCGCTCGGCGAGCCGGGCCCCGAGGGCGGCCAACTCCCGCCGCTCCTCCGCCTCCCTGGCCCTGGCCTGCGCCTGGGCCAGCGCCTGGCTGGCGGCCCGCAGCCAGCAGCCCAGCAGCAGCGGCGCGGCGACCATCACCACCAGCCGGTAGCCGATGCCCATCGCGTCCGCCGAGTCGTGGCCGGCGACCTGGACCAGCACATAGGCCGCCACCAGCGGGAGCGCCCCGGGCACCGCCACGGCGGGGGGGCGCCGGGCGGCCAGCTCGACGAGGGCGACGCCGGCCGTCACCTTGCCGACCACCGGCAGCGCGTCGGCCATCGGGTGCGCGGCCACCAGCAGCACGGACTCCACCAGCAGCACCGGCAGCGGCCAGTAGCCGCCCGGCAGGAAGGCCAGCCCGGCGGCCAGCGCGAACGCCCAGTCCGCGGCGGTGGGTTGCGCGGCCTGCACGAGCAGCAGGTAGCCGGGGCCGATCACCAACGGCAGCAGCCGCACCGGGCCACGCCGGTCGCCCACCGCCTTGCCGAGCCAGGTCATCCGCACGGTTCGACGGTAGTCGGCCGCCGGAGGAGGCGGGTCATCCGCACGGAGGAGCCGGGTCTCCTCCGGACGGCCGGCGGGCGCGACCGGGCGCGGGAGGCGGGGCGGGCCGCGACCGGGCAGGCTGGGTCGCCGAGGGCGTCCCGACACCACGTCACCGCCCGGACCGCGCAACCCGAGACCCCAGGAACCGCCCGTGACCACGCCTCCCGTGTCCGCGCTAGCGCACCACCCAAGCACCGCCCGGCCGTCGGCGCCGGACCAGGCCACCGGGTGCGGCGGCGAACGGGCCAGGTTCGTCCGCGAGTTCCTGCGCGACCCGGTCCGCACCGCCTCCCTGGTGCCGAGTTCGGCCGCGCTCACCGCCCGGATGGTGGCCGGGCTGCCGGAGCACGGCGACCCGGTGGTGGTCGAACTGGGCCCGGGCACCGGCGTGTTCACCGGCGCGATCAGCGGGCGGCTGGCCGGGCGCGGCCGGCAGCTCGCGGTGGAGGTCAACGAGCGGCTGGCCGACGGGCTGCGGCCCCGGCACCCGGACGTGGAGGTGCTGACCGCCGGCGCGGCCGAGTTGCCCACGCTGCTGGCCGAGCGCGGGATCGGGCGGGTGGACGCGATCGTCAGCGGCCTGCCCTGGACGGTCTACTTCGACGGGCCGCGCCCGCTGGCGCCGATCCTGGCCGAGGTGCTGGCGCCCGACGGGGTGCTGACCCAGTTCAGCTACCCGTGGACCGCCTGGACGCCGCCGGCCCGGCGGCAACGGGCCCAGCTGCGGGCCGCGTTCGAGGAGGTGCTGGTCACCAGGACGGTGTGGCGCAACCTGCCGCCGGCGCTGGTCTACGTGGCCAGGCGGCCGAGGCCGACGACCGCCCGGCAGCGGCTGGCCGGCCCGTCCTGACGGGCCGGCCGGGCCGGCGGCTCAGCGGTCCCCGGCCGGGTCGCCACCAGCCCCGGCCTCGGCGGCAGGGGCGTCGGGCGGGGCGTCGGGCGGGGCGGCGGCCGGTGGGCGCTGGCCCGGCGGCCGGTCAGGCGCCACGTCGGCGCCGTGGCGGCGGTCGCGGTCCATCGCGCGCCATTCGGGGCGCAGTCCGGCCGTCGTGGTGGCGACGAAGTAGAGCACGCCGGCGACCAGCAGGGTCGGGACCAGGCCGGCGGCCGTGACGGCCAGGCCGCCGAGCAGCCCGCCCAGCGGGATGCCGGACCAGGCCAGCGAGGTGCCGAGCCCCTTGACCCGGCCCAGCAGCGGGCGCGGCACCAGCTCGAAGGTGACCGCGCTGATGATCGGGTTGAGGAAGCCGGCCCCCAGGCCGGCCACCGCGAACACCGCGGCGACCGGCAGCAGCCCCCCGCCGTGGCTCAGCGCCCAGGCCATGATCAGAAAGCGCGGCAGGCCGCACACCGCGTAGCCGATCAGCAGCACCGGCCGGCGCGGCAGCCGGTGCGCGATCGCGGTGGCGACCAGGCTGCCGACCACCGCGCCGATGCTGAAGACGGCGGCCAGCAGGCCGATCCCCGAGGGGCCGGCGTCGGTGCGTTCGGCCCAGACCGGGAGCAGCACCGCGCTGTAGGCGGCGTCCAGCAGGTTGGTGAACGCGACGGTGAGCAGCACGGCCAGCAGCAGCGGGGTGCGGCGCAGGAAGCGGAAGCCCTCCGCCATCTGCTGCCAGTAGCCGGTCCGCGCGCCGGCCGCGCCGCCGCCCGGCGCCTGGTCCGCGCCCGGCGTCACGCCCGCGCCCGGCTCCGCGCCGGCCGACTCCGGGGCCCCGGCCGGCTGCCCCATGCCCTTCGGCAGGGTGAGCCTGATGAGCAGCGAACCGGCAACGAAGCAGCCGGCGTTGACGAAGAGTCCCGACAACGGGCCGACCAGGGCGATCAGTCCGCCGCCGGCCAGCGGGCCGACCGTGCTGGCCAGCCGCTCGATCACCCCGGCGAAGCCGGCGGCCCGCTCCAGCGGCACCGCTCCGCGCTCGGCGGCCTCCGGGATCATGACCTCCTTGGCCAGGTCGCCCGGGCCCCGGCTGGCGCCGACCACGGCGACCAGCGCCAGCAGCAGCCCCAGGTTGAGCTGGTCGGCGGCGTGCAGCAGCGGCACCAGGCAGATGGCGAGCGCGCTGACCAGGTCCGTGGTCCAGGAGACCAGCCGTGGCCCGACCCGGTCGACCAGTGGGCCGCTGAGCGCCTTGACCAGCACGTAGGGCGTCATCTCGGCGAAGGCCACCAGCCCGGTCTGGGTGGCGCTGCCGGTGGTGGTCAGCACGAACCAGGGCAGCGCGATGGCGGAGACCCGGCTGCCGGTGTAGGCGACGCTCATCGCCGCCAACACCCCGACCAGCGGCGCGTGTCGACGTCTCTCCCCGGCTATCCGGCTCACGATCCCGCCTCCCCGGCCCCGCCGGGGCCGTCGTCGTCCGGGCCACCGCCCGGGGTGGGCAGCACATGGAGGACGACCTGGACGCGTTCCGCCCCCGCCGGGGCCGCGTCCGGGGCCGCGTTCAGGTCGTGCCGGCGGTACCGGCCCACCACCTCGTAGAGCTCCCGCTGCATCCGCTCCGCTTCCCCGGGGGTGAGTCGGAGCAGGGCGTCGCTGAAGCTCACGACGGGCTGCCAGGCCGCGGGCAGCGTCTCCAGCGCGTTGAGCGCCTGCTGCGCGGCGAGCGCGTGCGCGGCGACCACCGAGCGCAGGTAGCCGAGGGCCGCCTCCGGTTCCTTCTCCAGCAGCTCCAGGCCGCGGAACGAGGTGGACTCGTGCGCCGAACGCCACCAGCGCTCGCGGGCGTTGCCGCGCTCGGCGTCCTCCTCGACGAAGCCGGCGGCGGCCAGCCGGCGCAGGTGGTAGCTGGTCGCGCCGGAGGTCAGCTCCAGGCGCTCCGCCAACCGGGTGGCGGTGGCCGGGCCGTGCACGCGGAGCAGGCCGAGCAGCCGCACCCGCACCGGGTGGGCCAGCGCGCGCAGGCCGCGGGCGTCCAACTCGACGCGGGACGGCGGCCGGCCGCGCTGGTCGTCGAGCGCGGCCCGGTCGGCATCCGGCGTGGTCAGGGGCGGGTTGGGCGAGGTCCCGGCCGGCTCGGGGGTCGGGTCGGCTGCGGAGGGGTCCGTTGGCATGGACCCACCCTAGAACCGCCAACAGTTGTTTGCAAACACTTGTTGGCGAATCTCTGACCAGCTCGTTTTACCTTTCCAGGGCCGCGCTTTGCCAGGAATTTTCTTGACTTGGGAAACAGCCTGGTTTCCTCTGGACGTTATGCTCAAGCCGAACCCCCGCCTGAGGAGGGCGCATTCATGGTGACGCGGCGCACGCCACTGCCGGGCGTCGGCACCCAGTACGACCTCGCCACCCGGGACGGCCGGCACATCTCGGTGGTGGCCCACGAGGACGGACGGCGCTTCCTCGCCTTCTACTCCCCGGACGACCCGGACGCCTGTCAGGGCACGGTGCCGCTGGAAGCGCAGGAGGCGGCCCGGCTGGCGTCGATCATCGCGCCGGACCGCGCGGACCACGCGCTGCCCGGCGGTGAGCTGGGCGTCGACCTGGTCACCGAGCGGATCCCGATCGGCCCCGACTCCCCCTACCGGGGGCGCCCGTTGGGTGACACCCGGGCCCGCACCCGGACCGGGGCCTCGATCGTCGCGGTGCTGCGCAGGACCAGCACCCACCCCTCCCCGAGCCCCGACTACCGCCTGGAGGCGGGGGACACGCTGCTGGTCGTCGGCACCCGCGAGGGTGTGGACGACCTCTCCGACATCATCGCCGGCGCGTAACCGCGGTCCTCGCGACCGCCCCCGTGCCGGCCCCCGGCGCCACGCGCGCCCCCCGCGCGGGCGACCGTGCGCCGGGCCGGAACCACCCCCCGACGACACATTGCGGCGCCCAGCGCGGCAGGGCGAACTGAAAGGTGCGGTGACTCTTGCACGACACCACAACCATGCTCATCGAACTGGGGGCGGTCGTCCTGGGCCTCGGCCTGGTGGGACGACTAGCCGGCCGGCTCGGTCTCTCTCCCATCCCGCTCTACCTGCTGGCCGGTCTCGCCTTCGGGCACGGCGGGCTGTTGCCGTTGGACACCACCGAGAACTTCATCGAGGTGGGCGCCGAGATCGGCGTCATCCTGCTGTTGCTGATGCTGGGCCTGGAGTACACGGCACCGGAGCTGGTGGACAGCCTCAAGACGCAGTACCCGTCGGGCATCGTCGACCTGCTGCTGAACGCGACCCCGGGCGCGCTGGCCGGCTTTCTGCTGGGCTGGGGCCCGGTGGGGGCGTTGGCGCTGGCCGGCGTCACCTACATCTCCTCGTCCGGGGTGATCGCCAAGGTCCTCACCGACCTCAACCGGCTGGGCAACCGCGAGACACCGGTCATCCTGGGCATCCTGGTGATCGAGGACCTGACCATGGCGGTCTACCTGCCGGTGCTCTCCACGGTGTTGGCGGGCGTCGGCCTGGCCAGCGGCAGCGTGACGCTGGCCATCGCGCTGGGCACGGCGAGCATCGCGCTCTTCGTGGCGCTGCGCCACGGCCGGTGGATCAGCAAGGCGGTCTCCTCGGACAACGCCGAGATGCTGCTGCTGGTGGTGCTCGGCCTGACGCTGCTGGTGGCCGGGATCGCGCAGCGGCTCCAGGTGTCGGCGGCGGTCGGCGCGTTCCTGGTGGGCATCGCGCTCTCCGGCGAGGTGGCGCACACCACCCGCCGGCTGTTCATGCCGCTGCGTGACCTGTTCGCGGCGGTCTTCTTCGTGTTCTTCGGCCTCTCGACCACGCCGAGCGACATACCGCCGGTGCTGATGCCGGCGCTGGTGCTCGCCGTCGTCACCGCGGGCACCAAGATCGCGACGGGCTGGTACGCGGCCCGCCGTGCGGGCATCGGCCCGCGCGGCAGGCTGCGGGCCGGCGGCGCGCTGGTGGCACGCGGCGAGTTCTCCATCGTGATCGCCGGGTTGGCCGCGGCGACCGAGCCCAGAATCGCGCCGGTGGCCACCGCGTACGTGCTGATCCTGGTGATCATCGGCCCGCTGGCCGCCCGGTGGACCGAGCCGGTGGCACGGCAGCTGATGGAACGGCGGGCCGCCAAGCAGGCGGAGGCGGCGGCCGTGCTGACCGACGTCCGGCCGGCCACCGAGGCCGGTTCCTGACCGAGCGCCGCCCCCGGCCGCCGGCTCCCCGCGGAGCTGGCGCCGGGGGCGGCGGCGTTGCCGGGACGCTGACCGGGCCGGCGGTGCCGGCCGCCGGAGGCGCTGACCGGGGCCGGCCTCGGGCACCAGCGCGGATGAGGCATCATTCGGACTCATGGGAATCGTCGCCGGCCTCGACAGCTCGTCCGCCTACACCCGCATCGTCGTCTGTGACACGGAGACCGGGGAGGTCCTGCGTCAGGGCCACGCCGAGCATCCGGCCGGCGAGGCCGCGCCGCAGTCCTGGCTGCTGTCGCTCGGTGAGGCGGCCGGCGGCGGCATGCTGGAGGACGTCTCGGCGATCGGGGTGGCCGCCCAGCCGCACAGCGTGGTGCCGCTGGACGCCGACGGCCAGCCGGTGCGGCCGGCGCTGGCCGGCACCGACAACCGCGCGCGGGCCGCGGCGTTCGGCCTGGTCGACGCGCTCGGCGGCCCGGACGCCTGGGCCGAGGCGGTCGGCTCGGTGCCCCAGCCCACCCAGCCGGTGGCCCAACTGCGCTGGCTGGCCAACGAGGAGCCGGACGCCGCCCGGCGCACCACCACCGTGCTCCAGCCGCAGGACTGGCTGGTCTGGCAGCTGCTGGGCCGGCCCAGCCGCTGGACCACCGACCGGGGCGGCGCCTCGGGCACCGGCTACTGGTCGGCGGTCTCCGGCAGTTGGCGGCACGAGCTGGCCGAGCTGGCCATCGGCCACCCGGTCAGCCTGCCCGAGCTGCTGGGCCCGGCCGAGGCGGCGGGGCGCACCCCCGAGGGGCTGCTGATCTCCGCCGGCACCGGCGAGACCATGGCCGCCGCGCTGGGCCTGGGCATGGGGCAAGGCGACGCGGTCGTCTCGCTGGGCGCCTCGGGCTCGGTGTGCGCGGTGCACCACGAGGCGCTCACCGACCCCACCGGCACCATCACCAGCTACGCCGACGCCACCGGCCACCACCTGCCGGTGGTGCGCACCCTGAACGCCACCCGGGTGCTGCGCGGCACCGCCGAGCTGCTCGGCCGGGACCTGCCGGAGCTGTCCGAGCTGGCGCTCACCTCGACGCCCGGCGCGCACGGCATGGTGCTGCTGCCCTACCTGGCCGGCGAGCGCACCCCGAACCTGCCGCACACCGCCGGCACGCTCTCCGGGCTGCGCCGGGAGAGCATGAAGCCGGAGCACCTGGCGCGGGCCGCGTTCGAGGGGATGCTCTGTGGACTGGCGGACGCCGCCGAGGTGTTGCGCCGCCGGGGGGTGACCATCGACCGGGTCTTCCTGCTGGGGCAGACCGCGACGCTGCCGGCCGTGAAGACGCTGGCCGCGGCGCTGCTGGGGGCGCGGGTCGTGGTCCCCGAGCCGGCGGACTACACGGCGATCGGCGCCGCCCGGCAGGCGGCCTGGGCGCAGGGGGTGGCCGAGGGGCGGCTCACCGCCGAGGAGCCGCCGCCCTGGCCGGCGGCGAAGGGCGAGTACTTCACCGCGGACGAGGAGGAGTCGGCCGTCGGCTCGGCGGTCCGCCAGCAGTTCACGGCGGTCCGGGACGAACTCCACCCGGGCGCGATGGACGGCTGACGGCCGACACCGTCCGCCACGGGAAACTTCCGGTCCCCGGGCGTCCTGGATCGACGCCTCCCCCACCGTCTCCTCCGGTGGCGGCCCGGCGGGTGACCGCCCACGCGGCGGACGGCGAGGTGCCGAACCAGCTGGTCGAGCCGTTCGCCGACCACCCCCGCCTCGACTCGCCGCCGGCCACGGACCGGGCCCGGGCCGGGAGTTGGGCGACTTCCGGTGGCCGGCCGGGCGGCGGCCGGTGGCTGGCTGTCCCGCCGGGCCGCCCGGCGGAAGAATGGACCGGACCGCGCTGGACGGGGTTCCACGCGGCTCCGGGAGAACCACACGCCGACCGGCGTGGGCGCCCGGCGGGTCGCTGACCAACGCCCGCCGGCTGATCGTCCCGGATACCCCGTGACCGACGAGCGACCGCTCCGGATGGTGCCGCGACCGCCCGGGCGAGGGGGAGTTGAGATTGTCATGGCCGCACCACCCAACCGCCCACCCGTCACCGCCGGCACCGTCTTCGCCGCCCTGCTGATCGCCGCCCTGGTCGTCTGGGCGGTCCTGGCCTATCAGTGGGTCGAGTACGGCTGCGAGCCGGGCGACGCGCTGGTGCTGGTCATCCGGCACGGCACGCCGCACCCGCTGGAGGGCTGGGTGCTCTGCGCCAGCTGACCCGCCGGCCGACGAGGGGGCGGCCGGCGGGGCAGCCCGTGTCCCGGGCGGTTTCGTCCGGGACACGGGCTCTTGGCCCTGTCGTTTGGATCTTCGCGGGGCCGCGCTGCCGGCGATGGGGGCCCCTCCCAGGCCCCCGAGGGGGCTTGGGGGAACCTCGCCGCGTTGTCGCATCGCGCGAGTACGACCAAGTACGAGCTGCGATCCTCCGCCTTGCGACGCACCGCAGCCGACAACGCGGCCGTATCCACGAAGATCCAAACGACAGGACCTAGTCCAGGTAGCCGCGCAGCTGCTCCGCGTAGGTGTGGTCGCGGAGCTTGCCGAGGGTCTTGTGCTCGATCTGCCGGATGCGTTCCCTGGTGACGCCGAACAGGCCGCCGATCTCCTCCAGGGTGCGCGGCCGGCCGTCGAGCAGGCCGTAGCGCAGCTCCACCACCCGGCGTTCCCGGTCGCCCAGGGTGGAGAGCACCGCCTCCAACTGCTCGCGCAGCAGCAGGAAGGCGGCCGACTCGGCGGGGGACGGGATGTCGACGTCCTCGATCAGGTCACCGAGCGCCACGTCGTCCTCGTCGCCGATGGGGGTCTGGAGCGAGACCGGGTCCTGGGCCAGCCGCAGGATCTCGCTCACCCGGGCCGCGGTGAGGCCCAGCAGGGTGGCGACCTCCTCCGGCCGGGGCTCGTAGCCGCGCTCCTGGAGGACCCGGCGCCGCACCCGCACCACCCGGTTGATCTGCTCGACCACGTGTACCGGGACCCGGATGGTGCGGGCCTGGTCGGCGATGGCGCGGGACATGGCCTGCCGGATCCACCAGGTCGCGTAGGTGGAGAACTTGAAGCCCCTGGTGTAGTCGAACTTCTCGACGGCCCTGATCAGCCCGAGGTTGCCCTCCTGCACCAGGTCCAGCATGGTCAGGCCGCGGCCCACGTAGCGCTTGGCGACGGAGACCACCAGCCGCAGGTTGGCCTCGATCAGCCGGCGTTTGGCCATCCGGCCGCGGACCACCAGCTGGTCCAGGTCCAGGGCCAGTCGCTCGCCTAACTGGCCGCCCTCGACGAGCCGTTCCTCGGCGAACAGGCCGGCCTCCACCCGCTTGGCCAGTTCGACCTCGTCGGCGGCGGTCAGCAGCGGTATCCGGCCGATCTCCCGGAGGTACTGGCGGAACAGGTCGCTGCCGGTGCCGCCCTGGCTGTCGGCTCTGGGGACGCTGGGAACCGGCCGCTCCTCCGGCTCTTCCGGACCGGGGGCGGCGGCTGCCGCGCGCTTGAGAGTCGGGGTCTGCACGTGGACGACCTCCAGGAGGGTCGCGGCGGGAGCGGAGCGGCACCGCCCCCAGTGTGGGGTACACAGGACGCCGGCCACGAGATGCGTGCGGGCACTATTTTCCCGGGCCCGGGAAGTGCCGCGCCAAACCCCCGAAGCGGCGCCGGGACGCGGATCGGCGGCGGGACGGGGCGGGCGAGGGCGGGGACCGGGCGGAGACCGCCGGGCCGGCCGGTCAGCCGTAGAGCGCGGCGACCCCGCGCTCGCGCAGCGCCGTGGCGTACTGCTGGAGCGTCCACAGCTCGTGGCGGCTGTCGGCCGCCGTGGTGTTGCCCGACTGGGCCTCGGCGCGGCGGGCGTCCGACTCCAGCTGGCGCATCCGGCGCTGGACGGCGGCCAGCCGCACCTCGACCAGCCGGGAGCCGGCGTAGCCGGTCAGGTCGCCCTGCCGGCGGCGGGGCAGCTGGAGCGGCTCCACCACCAGCTCGTTGAGCAGCACCCGCACCGCGTCGTCCGGGGCGGCCTCGCGGACCCGGTCGAGGTAGCCGTCGTCGGCCGTGGCCACGCCGCCGGCCTCCAGGATGAGCCGCCGGACCATCGCGTAGGGCGGGGCGGTGAACTCGTCCTCGCCGTAGGCGTCGAAGGCGGGGGCGACCGACTCGGGGAACTGGAGGGCGAGCTTGAGCAGCTCGCGCTCCCCCAGGTGCGCCGGGTTGCGCAGGTTGAGCGCGGGGCCGCCGGGCGCCGGGGCCAGCGGCGCGGGCGCGGCGGCGGCCGGCGGCGCGGCGGCCGGGCCGCCGCGCGACTGCTGCTGCCGCTGCCGGCTCCACTGCGCCAGCTGGCCGACCCGGCGGACCACGAACTGCTGGTCGGGGATGCCGACCAGGCCGGCGAGCCGGACCGCGTACTCGTGCTGGATGGCCGCGTCCTTGATCTGGGCGACGATGGGCGCCGCGTGCTCCAGGGCGGCGGAGCGGCCCTCCGCGGTGTCCAGGTCGTGCCGGTCGACGACGGAGCGGAGGGCGAACTCGAAGAGCGGGCTGCGCGAGTCCACCAGCTCCTTGACCGCTCCGTCGCCCTGGGCGATCCGCAGCTCGCACGGGTCCATGCCGCCGGGCGAGACGGCGATGAAGGTGTGCGCGGCGAACTTCTGGTCGTCCTCGAAGGCGCGCAGCGCGGCCTTCTGCCCGGCGGCGTCCCCGTCGAAGGTGAAGACGACCTCGCCGGCGCGGTGCGAGGCGGAGCTGTCCATCAGCAGCCGGCGGAGGATCTTGACGTGCTCGCCGCCGAAGGCGGTGCCGCAGGTGGCGATGGCCGTGGTGACCCCGGCGAGGTGGCAGGCCATCACGTCGGTGTAGCCCTCGACGACGACCGCGCGGTTGCTGTTGGCGATGTCCTTCTTGGCCAGGTCGATGCCGTAGAGCACCTGGGACTTGCGGTAGATCGGGGTCTCTGGGGTGTTGAGGTACTTGGGGCCGTTGTCGTCCTCGCGCAGCCGGCGGGCGCCGAAGCCGACGACCTCGCCCGTGATGTCCCTGATCGGCCACATCAGCCGGCCGCGGAAGCGGTCGATCGGGCCGCGCCGGCCGTCCTGGGCGAGGCCGGCGAGCAGCAGCTCCTTGTCGGTGAAGCCGGCGCCACGCAGGTACCGGGTCAGGTGGTCCCAGCCGGCCGGCGCGTAGCCGACGCCGAAGTGCTCGGCGGCGGCCGGCTCGAAGCCGCGCTCGGCGAGGAAGACCCGGCCGATCTCGGCCTCCGGGGAGGCGAGCCGCTCGGCGTAGAAGCGGGCGGCGGCGCGGTGCGCCTCCAGCAGCCTGGTCCGCTCGCCGGCCTGCCGGCCCGGGCTGTAGCCGCCCTGCTCGTAGCGGAGGGTGATGCCGGCCTGGGCGGCGAGCCGCTCGACCGCCTCGGAGAAGGAGAGGTGCTCCATCTTCCGCACGAAGTCGAGGGTGTCCCCGCCCTCCTGGCAGCCGAAGCAGTGGTAGAGGCCCTTGCTCGGGCTGACGTGGAACGAGGGGGACTTCTCGTCGTGGAAGGGGCAGAGGCCCTTGAGGTTCCCCCCGCCGCCGGGGCGCAGCTGGAGGTACTCCGAGACCACGGCGTCGATCGGGACCGCGTCCCTGACCGCCTTCACGTCCTCGTCGTTGATCCTGCCCGCCACGACCGCAGTCTACGGCGGCCCACCGACAGCGCGGGCGGCACCCGGGCGCGGAGTACGTTGACCGGTATGACGATCAGGACCGCGGTGGTGGACGCCGCCGAGATCATCCCGCTGCGCTGGGCGGTGCTGCGCCCCGGACTGCCCAGGGAGAGTGCCGAGTTCGTGGAGGACCGCCGCCGGGAGACGGTGCACCTGGCGGCCTACGAGGGGGCCGGGGAGCGGGTGCTGGCCTGCGTGACGCTGTTCCCCGACCCGCTGCCCGGGCAGCCGGCGCCGGCCTGGCGGTTCCGGGGGATGGCGAGCGATCCGGCGGTGCGCGGGCGCGGCTTCGGGGTGGCGGTGCTGGCGGCGGCGAGCGAGACGGCCGGCGCGCGCGGCGCCCGGCTGCTGTGGTGCAACGGGCGCACCGGGGCGCGGGGCTTCTACGAGCGGCAGGGATTCGCGGTCGCGGGCGAGGAGTTCGTGATCGAGGGGGTGGGGCCACACCTGGTCTTCACCCGAAAAATCGTGCATTCGGGATAAATTGCCCCCTTGTCGGCAGGGAACGTCCGAGAGGTGGGTCGCAGGCCATGGCCAAACAGACGGTGGCGGAGCAGCTGGTGGAGACACTGGTGCGGTCCGGGGTGAAACGGCTGTACGGGGTGGTCGGGGACAGCCTCAACCCGGTCGTGGACGCGGTCCGCCGCACCCGGGGCATCGACTGGATCCAGGTCCGGCACGAGGAGACCGCCGCCTTCGCGGCCGGCGCCGAGGCCCAGCTCACCGGCGTGCTGGCGGCCTGCGCCGGCTCCTGTGGCCCGGGCAACCTGCACCTGATCAACGGCCTCTACGACGCGCACCGTTCGATGGCGCCGGTGCTGGCGCTGGCCTCGCACATCCCCAGCGCCGAGATCGGCACCAGCTACTTCCAGGAGACCCACCCCGAGCGGCTCTTCGTGGAGTGCAGCCACTACTGCGAGCTGATCTCGCACCGCGCGCAGATGCCCCGGGTGCTCCAGACCGCGATCCAGCACGCCATCGGCCGGGGCGGGGTCAGCGTCGTGGCGCTGCCCGGGGACATCGCCGCCCAGCAGGTACCCGAGCGGGCCGAGGAGCACGCCCTGGTCACCGCCCGACCCACCGTCCGCCCCTCGGACGAGCAGCTCGACCGGCTCGTCGAGCTGGTCGACGAGGCCAAGCGGGTCACCCTGTTCTGCGGCCACGGGGTGGCCGGGGCGCACCGGGAGGTGATGGAGTTCGCCGAACGCGTCAAGGCGCCGGTCGGGCACGCGCTGCGCGGCAAGGAGTTCATCCAGTACGACAACCCGTTCGACGTGGGCATGAGCGGCCTGCTCGGCTACGGCGCGGCCTACGAGGCCACCCACGAGTGCGACCTGCTGATCCTGCTGGGCACCGACTTCCCGTACAACGCCTTCCTCCCGGACGACGTGCGGATCGCGCAGGTCGACGTCCGCCCCGAGCACCTGGGCCGGCGCTCCAAGCTGGACCTGGGCGTCTGGGGCGACGTCCGGGAGACGCTGCGCTGCCTCACCCCGCGGGTCAAGGAGAAGACCAGCCGCCGCTTCCTGGACCGGATGCTGAAGAAGCACGTGGAGGCGCTGGAGGGGGTGGTGCACGCCTACACCCGCAAGGTGGAGCGGCACACCCCGATCCACCCCGAGTACGTGGCCTCGGTGCTGGACGCGGAGGCCGCCGACGACGCGGTGTTCACCGTGGACACCGGGATGTGCAACGTCTGGGCCGCCCGCTACCTGACGCCCAACGGCCGGCGCCGGGTGATCGGCTCCTTCCGGCACGGCTCGATGGCCAACGCCCTGCCGCAGGCGATCGGCGCCCAGTTCCTGGACCGGGGGCGGCAGGTGGTCTCGCTCTCCGGCGACGGCGGCTTCACCATGCTGCTGGGCGACTTCCTCACCCTGGTCCAGTACGACCTGCCGGTGAAGGTGGTGCTCTTCAACAACTCCTCCCTCGGCATGGTCGAGCTGGAGATGATGGTCAGCGGGCTGCCGGCGTTCGGCACCGGCTACCGGAACCCGGACTTCGCGGCGCTGGCCGAGGCGGTCGGGGTGCGGGCCACCCGGGTGGAGAAGCCCAAGGAGCTGCGGAAGGCGCTGCGCGACGCGTTCCGGCACCAGGGCCCGGCGCTGGTCGACGTGGTCACCGACCCGAACGCGCTGTCCATCCCGCCGAAGATCAAGGCCGAGATGGTCACCGGCTTCGCGCTCTCCGCCGGGCGGATGGTGCTGTCCGGCGGCGTCGGCCGGATGGCGCAGCTGGCCCGTTCCAACCTGCGCAACGTGCCCAGGCCCTGAGAGCCGGTCCGGCGCCGGCGGCGGTCAGCGCAGGTCGAGCACCTGGTGGGTGGGCAGCCGTGGGGTGGCCGGGGCCGGCGCGCCGTAGCCGAGCCGCAGCACGGCGTGCACCTGGCCGGCCGGCACCAGCGGGTCCCGCGCCGTCCAGCCCAGCGCGCTCCAGGCCAGCGACTCGGAGCTGACGGAGGCCGACAGCCGGTGCGCCGTCGCCACCAGCAGCACCCGTTCCAGCGCCTGCCCGGCGCGCACCCAGTCGGCCGGCCGGTCCTCCGCCGTGCTCAGCAGCGCCAGCTGCGGCGGCGGGCCCTCGGCGCCGGCCGGCTCCCGCCCGGTCGGCGCCCGCCGGCCGGCGAAGTCCCGCACCGGGGCCGGCTGGTGGGCCTGGTCGCCGGTCGGGGTGTCCGGGTCGGGCAGCTCGGTCCAGCCGGCCAGCTCGGTCAGCCGCCCCGGGTCGGCGTAGTCCCGGCCCTCCGCGTCCCCGGCCAGTTCGAGCACCGCGGTGGCGTGCCAGGGCGAGGCGAACAGCAGCTGCCCGCCCTCCCGTTCGGCCGCCGCCCGCAGCTCGGCCCGGACCGGGTCGGGGACCCGTTCGGCCGAGTAGGGCTGGCGGCTGGTGTGCCGGCGCCGGATCTCGCCGGCCAGTCCGGACAGCGCCGCCAGCTCGGCCGCCCGCGCCGCGTCCGGCTCGGCCGGCGGGTCGGGCTCGGCCGGCGGCCGGCCCAGCCGCACCGTGGCCAGCAGCCGCGGGTCGTACGGGTCGGGCAGCACCTGGCACGCCGGCCACCAGCCGGCCTCGGCGGCGGCGGCCCGCAGGTTGAACAGCGCGGCGCCGCAGCCCATGTGCAGCGCCCGCCCGTGCGGGTCGGAGTGCGGCAGGCACCGGTCCATCGCGGCCCGCAGCTCCAGCAGCCCGCGGTCGGCCAGCCAGCGGAACCGCCAGGGCTGCGCGTTGTGCAGCGAGGGGGCCGCGGTGGCGGCCTCCACCAGCCGGGACACGGCGCCCGGCGAGGGGCTCTCGGTGGACACCACACCTCCCGCGCGGGCGCCGCTGGCTCTCCGTCACGCCCTTTCTATCCCGCTCCGCCCGATCCCGCCTCCCCGGCGGCCTCCCCGCTCGGCTCGTCGGGCAGCAGCGCGGTCAGCGGGACGGCCGGGTCGGCCAGCGCCGCCGGGTCGACCCGCCGCCCGGAGCGGATCAGCCGCTGCACCGCGTCGGTGACGTCCCAGACGTTCATGTTCAGGCCGGCCAGCACCCGCCCGCCGCGCAGCCAGAACGCCACGAAGGTCCGCTTCGCCACGTCCCCGCGCCACACCACCCGGTCGTAGTCGCCGGCCGGCGCCCAGCCCGAGTACTCCAGGCCCATGTCGTACTGGTCGGAGAAGAAGTACGGCACCCGGTCGAAGACCACCTCCTGGCCGAGCATCGCCCGGGCCGCCGCCGGGCCGGCGTGCAGCGCGTTCGCCCAGTGCTCCACCCGGCGCCGGTCCCCGCCGTGCCCCAGCTCCTGCGCCGCCACGTCGCCGGCCGCGAAGATCCGCGGGTCGCTGGTGCGCAGCGCGGCGTCCACCGCGATCCCGCCGACGCCCTCGTCGGCCAGCGCCAGGCCGGCCGAGGCGGCCAGCGAGGTGCGCGGCCTGGCGCCGATCGCGGCCAGCACGGCGCGCGCCGGCAGCCGCTCCCCGGACGTGGTGCGCACCCCGGCGACGATCCCGTCCCGGCCCTCGATCGAGGCCAGCCGCTCGCCGAACCTGAACCGCACCCCGTGCTCGGTGTGCAGCCCGGCCAGCACCTCGCCCAGCTCCGGGCCGAGCACCCGGTGCAGCGGCCCGGGCGCCGGCTCGACCACCACCACCGGCACGCCCAACTCGCTGGCCGCCGCCGCCACTTCCAGCCCGACCCAGCCGGCACCCGCGATCACCAGCGGGTCCTCGTCCCGGCCCGGGCCGGTGAGCACCCCCCGCAGGTGGTCGGCGTGCGCCAGCCGCCGCAGGTGGTGCACCCCGGCCAGCTCGGTCCCCGGAATGCCCAGCCGGAGCGGCTCGGCGCCGGTGGTCAGCAGCAGCGCGTCGTAGGGCAGCCGGGTGCCGTCACCCAGCCTGACCTCCCGCCGCTCCCGGTCGATCGCCACCGCCGGCTGCCCCAGGTGCAGCTCCACCCGGTGCGCCGCGTACCAGCCGGCCGGGTGCACGAAGACACTGTCCCGCTCGGCCCGGCCGGCGAGGTAGGCCTTCGACAACGGGGGCCGCTCGTAGGGCTGTTCGTGCTCGTCGCCAATCAGTATGACCCGCCCGCCGAACCCCTCGGCGCGCAGCGTCTCGGCCGCCTTCGCGCCCGCGAGCCCACCACCGATGATGACGAACGTCTGTGTCCCGTCCACGCACTGCCTCCCTGACCGGCCCGGTGTCGACCACCACCCCCAAGGAGCCTGCCCCACCCGGCGCGGCACCGGAAGAGGGCGGTCAACCGCGCCGGGCCGCGTCAGGGGCCGGTCAGCCGCCCGTCAACAGGCGGTGGCGGGCCCGCGCCGCCGCGTCGGTCAGCGCCGCTATCTGGTCGACCAGCACGCGTCGCCCGGCCCGGTCGTCCGGCGCCGCGGTGAACAGCGCCCGGTACTGGGGGTCCAGACCGACCGGCGCGCGCCGGGCCAGTGCTTCACTCAACTCCTCAAGCAGCGCACGCTGTTCGCCGCGCGCCCGGGAGTGCTCCGGGCGCTGCATCACGTGCACGTCGGCCACCGCCTTGAGCACCGCGCACTCCAGCCGGACGCCGCGCGGCACCACCAGGTCGGCCGCGTAGCGGCGCAGCGGCCCCGGCCCGAACCGGTCCCGGGTGGCGTGCTCGGCGGCCAGACAGAACCGGCCGATCAGCTGGCTGGTGGCGTCCTTCAACCGGGCCTGAGCCAGCGCGCCCCCGTCGTAGCCGTGCGGCCACCACTCCTGGCCGAGCAGCCGGTCCAGCGCCTCGGCCAGCTCGGCCTCGGCCGTGCCGGGCGGAGCGTAGCGGCGGGCCGCCACCGCGAGCACCGCCGACCGCTCGGGGGCGGCCAGCAGCGCCGCCGGGTCCAGATGGCCCGCGTGCAGCCCGTCCTCCACGTCGTGCACCGAGTAGGCCACGTCGTCCGACCAGTCCATCACCTGCGCCTCGAAGCACCGCCGGCCGGCCGGCGCGCCCTCCCGCAGCCAGTCGAAGACCGGCAGGTCGTCGTCGTAGACGCCGTACTTCGGCGAGTCCGGCTCGGCCGGGTGCAGGCCGCGCGGCCACGGGTACTTGGTCGCCGCGTCCAGGGTGGCCCGGGTCAGGTTCAGCCCGAACGAGCGCGGCGGGGCGCCGTCCTCGGCGGCCACCAGCCGCTTCGGCTCCAGCCGGGTCAGCAGTCGCAGCGACTGGGCGTTGCCCTCGAAGCCGCCGCAGTCGGCGGCCACCCGGTTGAGCACCCGCTCCCCGTTGTGGCCGAACGGCGGGTGCCCCAGGTCGTGCGCCAGGCAGGCGGCCTCCACCACGTCCGGGTCGCAGCCGAAGGCCGTGCCCAGGTCGCGGCCGATCTGGGCGCACTCCAGGGAGTGGGTCAGCCGGGTGCGGGGCGCCGCGTCCCAGTCCTGCCGGGTGGCGGCCTCGTCCAACGTCACGACCTGGGTCTTGCCGGCGAGGCGGCGCAGCGCGGCGGAGTGCTGCACGCGGGCCCGGTCCCGCTGGAAGGCGGTGCGGCCGGGCCGCTTGTCCGGCTCCTCGTCGAACCGCTCCGCCGCGTGCGGGTCATCACCGCCGATACCGTTCATACCCCCGACCGTAACCCCGGCCGGCCGGCCGGGCGCCGTCCGGGGCGGGGCACCGCCGTGACCGGCCGGTGGCCGTCGGGCGACGGTCCTGGGCCCCGGTCAGCCGGCGGTGGCGGCGAGCGCGGCGGCCGGGTTGGCGGCGCGCCGCGCCTGGTCGTAGCGGTGCAGCACCAGCCGGGCCAGCGCCGGGTGACTGCCCAGCGGCGCGGCCACCACGCCGGGCGCGGCCCGGGCGCAGCGCTCGGCGAACTGGCCGGGCGCGGTGAAGCAGGAGGCCAGCGCGACCTCCCGGTGCCCTTGGGCGCGCAGCGCGGCGACCGCGTCCGGCACCGTCGGGGTGGCGGCCGAGGCGTAGGCCGGCAGCACCGGCACCCCGCCCAGCCGGGTGGACAGCATCGCCGCCGTGTAGGCGGTGCCGGCGGCCGACTCCGGGTCGCTGGACCCGGCGGCGGCCAGCACCACGGCGCTGCCCGGCCGGTAGCCGGCCTCCACCAGCCGGCTGTGCAGCGCCTCGGCGAGCAGCGGGTGCGGGCCGAGCGAGCCGGCGACGGTGGCCCGCAGCCGGTCGGCGACCGGCGCCAGCGCGCCCGGTATGTCGTGCTTGACGTGGAAGCCCCGGCTGAAGAGCAGCGGCACCAGCACCGCCGAGCCGCGCAGCCGGGCCAGGGTGTCCGCCAGCCGCGGCCGGTCGTTGTCCAGGTGCGCCAGCTCCACCGGGACCGAGGGGCGCAGCGCGCGCACCAGCCGGGCCAACGCGCGCACGGCGGGCTCGGCCCGCGGGTCGGGCGACCCGTGCGCCACGGCGACCAGGGTGGGCAGGCTGCGGTCGATCATGCGGCCAGCCTGCGCCCGGGACGTTGCCACCGTGTTGCCGAGGCGTCACAGCCCGGGGCGCGGCTGCTCACCACCGGCCCGGGCGGCGGCTGAGCGGGGCGCCGCCGACGGGTAACGCGGGGCGCTCCGGTCCGTAACACGGGCCCCGCAGCATGACCCCATGAGCCGCGCCCCCCGCCCCAGCAAGCCCGTCCCCGGCTCCGCCCCGCACCGCGCCCCGCACGCGGCCACCGGGCCGGACCCCGGGACGGCCCCCGGAGCTGCCCCCGGCACCGAGGCCGGAACGGACCCCGGGACGGCCGCCGGGGAACCGCCCGGGGCGGAGCCCCGGGTGGGCCTCGGGGGCGACCCAGCCGTGGGTCCCGGGGGGACCCCCGGGCCGGAACCGACCACGGCCGCCCCGGCGGAGCCCGGCGTGGACACGCACTGTCCGTACTGCGCGCTGCAGTGCGGGATGCGGTTGGCGCCGCTGGCCGGCTCGGCCGGCGGGGTCGAGGTGCGGGAGCGGACCGCGTTCCCGGTCAACCGGGGCGCGCTGTGCGGGAAGGGCCGCACCGCGCCCGAGGTGCTGGCGAAGGCGGTGCGGCTGACCGAGCCGCTGGTCCGCGACCCGGCCAGCGGCGAGCTGGTGCCGGCCGACTGGGACACCGCGCTGGATAGGGTCGCGGCCGGCCTGGCCGGCGTCCGGGGGCGGCACGGGGCGGACGCCGTCGGGGTGTTCGGCGGCGGCGGGCTGACCAACGAGAAGGCGTACGCGCTGGGCAAGTTCACCCGCCTGGTGCTGGGCTCGTCGCAGATCGACTACAACGGCAGGTTCTGCATGTCGTCGGCCGCGGCGGCCGGCAACCGGGCCTTCGGGGTCGACCGCGGGCTGCCGTTCCCGCTGGCCGACATCCCGCGCACCGGCTGCGTGATCCTGGTCGGCTCCAACCTGGCCGAGACCATGCCGCCGGCGCTGCGCTACCTGACGGAGCTGCGGGAGAACGGCGGCACGCTGATCGTCGTCGACCCCCGGCGCACCAGGACGGCCGAGCAGGCGGACCTGCACCTGGCGCCGCGCCCCGGCACCGACCTGGCGCTGGCACTCGGGCTGCTGCACCTGGTGGTGGCCGAGGGGCGGGTGGACGAGGCGTTCGTGGCGGCCCGGACCAGCGGCTGGCCGGCGGCCCGGGCGGCGGCCATGGCGCACTGGCCCGAGCTGGTGGAGCGGATCACCGGGGTGCCGGTGCCGCGGCTGCGGGCGGCCGTCGAACTGTTCTGCGCGCCCGAGTCGGCGATGGTGCTGACCGCCAGGGGCCCGGAGCAGCAGGCCAAGGGCACCGACACGGTCGGTGCCTGGATCAACCTGTGCCTGGCCACCGGCCGGGCCGGCCGGCCACTGTCCGGCTACGGCTGCCTGACCGGCCAGGGCAACGGGCAGGGCGGCCGGGAGCACGGCCAGAAGGCCGACCAGCTGCCCGGCTACCGGATGCTGGCCGACCAGGCGGCACGGGAACATGTGGCCGGGGTGTGGGGGGTGTCCCCCGACACGTTGCCCGGCCCGGGTCGCAGCGCCTACGAGCTGCTGGACGCGCTGGGCCGGGACACGCCCGACGGGGTGCGGGCGTTGCTGCTGCTGGCCTCCAACCCGGTGGTCTCGGCGCCCCGCGCGGCGCATGTCGAGGAGCGGATGCGGGCGCTGGACTTCCTGGCGGTCTGCGACGTGGTGCTCTCGGAGAGCGCGCGGCTGGCGGACGTGGTGCTGCCGGTGACCCAGTGGGCCGAGGAGACCGGGACGCTGACCAACCTGGAGGGCCGGGTGCTGCTGCGGCGCCGCGCGGTGGACCCGCCGCCGGGCTGCCGGTCCGATCTGGAGGTGCTCAACGCGCTGGCCGCGCGGCTGGGTTGGGACCGGGGCTTCCCGACCGACCCGGCGGAGGTCTTCGCCGAGCTGCGGCGCGCCTCGGCGGGCGGGAAGGCCGACTACTCGGGGATCAGCTACCGGCGGATCGTCGAGGAGGACGGGGTGTTCTGGCCGTGCCCGGCGGCCGGGCCCGGCGAGGCGCCGCACCCGGGGACGCCCCGGCTGTTCCTGGACCGGTTCGCCACCGAGGACGGGCGGGCCAGGTTCGCGCCGGTCAGCCACCGCCCGTCGGCGGAGGAGCCGGACGCCGACTACCCGGTGCTGCTGACCACCGGGCGGGTGCTGGCGCAGTACCAGTCGGGCGCCCAGACCCGGCGGGTGGCGGAGCTGAACGCGGCGGCGCCGGGGCCGTTCGTGCAGCTGCACCCGCGGCTGGCGGCGCGGCTGGGGGCGGCCGAGGGGGACCGGCTGGCGGTGGTCTCGCGGCGGGGCCGGGCGGTGGCGCCGGCCCGGATCAGCGCGGACATCCGGCCCGACACGGTCTTCATGCCGTTCCACTGGCCGGGTGAGGGGCGGGCCAACACGTTGACGAACCCGGCACTCGATCCGACGTCCAGGATGCCGGAGTTCAAGGTGTGTGCGGTGCGGGTGGAGCTGGCCGACGGGCGCTGACCGGGGCGGGTGTCGGACGCGGCCCGGTTGCGGCGGCCCGTGGGGCGGGCAGCATGGACCCCATGAACGACCTGACCCGGCTCGCCGACGAGCACCTGGCCCAGGCCCTGCGGGCCGAGCACGGCCGCAGCGCCCATCTCTTCCTGCGGGACGGCCCGTTGCGGCAGAGCGTGATCGCGCTGGCCGGCGGGGCCCGGCTGGAGGAGCACGAGGCGCCGCCGGCGGCGAGCCTCCAGGTGCTGCGCGGTGAGGTGCGGGTCCGCTGGGGCGGCGAGGACGTGGCGCTGCGCGCCGGGCAGGTGGCCAAGGTGCCGCAGGAGCGTCACGACCTGACGGCGGTGAGCGACGCGGTGGTGCTGCTCACCTCGGTGACGGCCACCCCGGAGCCGGTGGTGGTCTACGACACCCGGCGGACCGCCGGGCCCGAGTAGGCACGGGAGGTGGCCGCGGACGGGTTGTCAAGTCGCCTGTGTCCGGATGTCAAGAGGTATGGGCCGTTGTCATAGGCGGCCGATAAGGTGACCCTCAGCGACGACTCGGGGGGCGTTGGGGTCACCATGGACAGGCAGCACTGGCAGCAGGACGCGCACGAGACGGCACAACTACCGCCGTGGCCACCGCCGTTGCCCGCCCCGGCGGGGGGCCTGAGGCATCCCCCCGGGGTGCCGCCCGAGGTCGGCGACGCGGTCGCCGAGAAGCTGCGCGGGGTGCTGTCGCCGCTGCGCCTGCTCGGGCATATGACACTGGCCCTGGCGCTCTGCTTCAGCGCCCTCGTCTTCGTGACGGCCAGTGAGTCGCACGCCACGGGGGACTCGGACGGCGCGCTGGTCGGCCTGGTGATGGGGCCGCTGCTGCTGGCCCCCACCACCGTCGGGATCGTCCTGCTGACGCGCCGGGCCCACCGGGCCAGCCGGTGGTTGGCCGAGCAGCTGCGCGCCCACCCGGCGGCCGCGCCCTCGATGGCGGGCCGGCGCGCGCTGTGGGGCGTGGTCTCCGGCGTGGGCCTGTTCTTCGGCCTGGTCTGCGTCGGCGTCGGCGTGCGCGACGCCACCTGGGGCTCGTCCGCGCCCGGCGCGGACGGCTACCGGGCGGTGGGGGTGCTCTGTTGGGGCGCGGTGCTGCTGGTGTACTCCGTCTTCGGCCTGGCCAGGACGTTCCGGCACCGCTCCCGGCACCGCCCGCCGGGGCCGCCGTATCCCGGGCGGGGCGCCTATCCGGGGCGGTTGCCGGCGCCGGGCCGGTCGCCGTTCGGCATGCCGGGGCCGGCCGAGCCGCCGGGCCCCCCGCCCGACAGCTACGAGGGCCGCCGGCGGCAGCTCTACGCGGAGTACCGCAGCACCGCCGAGCCGCCGGCCGCGCACCGGCTCAGCCCCGGGCTGCGCCGGTGGATACCGAGCCTCGCCCGGGGGCCGCTGCTGTCGCTGACCGCGCTGCTCGGCCTGGTCGGCTGCGGCCTCGCGGTGCTCACCATGGTCCTCCCGAGCCGGCTCGACGACCGGCTGGTCTGGCCGCTGTTGGCGCTGCTGGTCGGCTACCTGGTGCTGCTGCTCATGGAGTTGACGCACTACGGCAGCCGGGTCTGGCTGCTGGTCATCTTCGGTGTCGCGGGCATCGCCCTGGCCATCATCTCCTGGCAGGGCTACCGGGAGTTGGCGCTGCGGGACCGGGGCGAGTGGGCCACGGCCGAGGTGGTCAGCCAGACGACGAGGCCGCGCGGCGGCACCACCTGCGGGCTGCGGCTGGTCGAGGCGGACGGCCGGCTGGGCGCGTCCCTGTCGCAGAAGCTGCACGGCTGCCGGTCGCTGGACCTCGGGCAGCGGATCCAGGTCTTCCACGACCCGGAGGACCGGGTGTCGCCCAGCCGTCGCGAGCCGACGCTGGCGCTGCCCGGCTGGCTCGGCGGCGGCAGCGCGGCGGTGCTGCTCGGCACGGCGCTGCTCTCCGCCAACGACGGGCACACCAGGCGCCGCCGGCTGGACCTGCTGGGCCCACCCCCGGAGACGGCCCGGTCGGCCCAGGCGGGGCGTGGCTGACGCGGGCCCCGGCGAGGCGGGGCGCAGACCGGCGGCCGGCAAGGCACCTCTGGCGCCGGATCCGGCCAGGCGTGCCTCCGGCCAGCGGCCGGCCAGGCGAGGCGTCGTTGACGCGGGCCCCGGCGAGGCGCGCCTGCGGGCCGGCGGGGGTGCCTCCGGCTGGCCCCGGTGAGGCGTGGCTGACGCCTGTGCCAACCAGGCGTCCCTGATACCGGCGGCCGGCAAGGCACCTCTGGCGCCGGATCCGGCCAGGCGTGCGTCCGGCCAGCGGCCGGCCAGGCGAGGCCGACGCCGGCCCCAAGCAGCCGTCTCTGGACCGACAGCCGGCCGGGCGTGCCTGGCGCAGGCGGGGCGGGGCGCAGGCCGGCCCCCGGCGAGGGACGTGAACCAGGGCCGGCCCGACCAGACGTCCCCCGGCGCCGACGACCGGCCGGGCGTGCCTGGCTCCGGCCAGGCGTCCCTGCACGCCGGCCCCGGCGAGGGGCGTGCGGACGTGATCCGGCCGGTTCGGGGTACGTTCGTTCGCGCGGCAGCAGCCGACCGGGAGGAGCGCGGCGGACGATGAGCACACTGGGGCGGTGGGACCGGAAGGTCTTCGCGCGGGTGGCGGCGGCCGAGCCGCCGGGTGTACAGGCGGTGTTGCCGCGGCTGAGCCAGGCGGCCGACCGCAGTCGGCTCTGGCTGGCCTCGGCCGGTGCGTTGGCCGCCCTCGGCGGGCGGCCGGGCCGGCGGGCGGCGGCGCGCGGGGTGGCCGCCCTGGCGCTGGCCTCGCTGACCACCAACGTCTTCGTGAAGTACGCGGCCCGCCGGGAGCGCCCGCTGATCGACGGGGTGCCGCTGGCCCGCCGGCCCCTCAGGTCGCCGCGCACCAGTTCCTTCCCGTCCGGGCACGCCGCCTCGGCCGCGGCCTTCGCCACCGGCGTGGCCCTGGAGTCCGGCGCGCTGGGCGCCGCCGTGGCCCCGGTGGCGGCGGCGGTCGCCGCCTCCCGGGTCTACGTCGGGGTGCACTACCCGGCCGACGTGCTGGTCGGCTGCGCCCTCGGGGTGGGCGCCGCGCTGCTGACCCACCGCTGGTGGCCGGGTCGCCCGGTGGCGACCGCGCTGCCCAGGCGGTCGGCCGCCGCGCCGGCCCTGCCGGCCGGCGCCGGGCTGGTGGTGGTGGTCAACGAGAGCGCGGGACAGGGCGGTTCGGACGCCGCCCGGCTGCGCGAGCTGCTGCCCGAGGCCGAGGTGGTGGAGCGGACGGACGGCGAGGACCTGCTGGCGATGCTGGACGCGGCGGCCGAGCGGGCCGCCGAGCGCGGCGGTGCGCTCGGCGTCTGCGGCGGCGACGGCAGTGTCAACGCGGCCGCGGCCCGCGCGGTGGCACGCGGGCTGCCGCTGGCCGTCTTCCCCGGCGGCACGCTCAACCACTTCGCGCTGGACACCGGGATACACACCTTCGACGACACCGTGGCGGCGGTTGTCGAGGGCCGGGCGATGGCCGTGGACCTGGCGCGGGTCCGGCCGGTCGGCCGCGCCGACGGCCCCACCACGCACTTCGTCAACACCTTCAGCGTCGGGCTCTACCCCGAGCTGGTGCGGACCAGGGAGCGGTGGGAGGACCGGATCGGCAAGTGGCCGTCCGCGGTGGTCTCGTTGGCCCGGGTGCTGCGCACCGGCGAGCCGATCGAGGTGGAGATCAACGGCCGCCCCCAGCGGCTGTGGCTGCTCTTCGCGGGCAACGGCCTCTACTCCCCCGAGGGCTTCGCGCCGGCGCACCGCACCCAGCTGGACGACGGGCTGCTCGACGTGCGCACCGTGCGGGCCGACCGCCGGCTGGCCCGCACCCGGGTGGTGCTGGCCGCGCTCACCGGCACGCTCGGCAACTCCGGGGTGTACGCGGCGGCCCGGCTGCCCCGGCTGCGGCTGTCCGGCCTGCGGCCGGGTGACTCACTGGCCTACGACGGCGAGGCGGGCCCGGCCCCGAGCGACCTGCTGGTGGACAAGCACCCCCGGCCGCTCACCGTCTACCGCCGCGGGTAGCCGTCCCCGGGTGGCCCGGGGCGCGCCGGCGGGGGCGCCCCGGCGCGCGGCCGGCGGTCACAGCTCCCGCAGCATGGTGTCCGCGCCGCCGACCCGGCCCACCGGGGTGAAGCCGCGCGACCGGTACAGCTCGACGGCCCGGTTGCCGTCCTCCACGCTGAGGCTGATCCGGCGGTGGCCATGCTCCACGGCCGCCGCCAGCAGGGCGTCCAGCAGCGCCTTCCCCACCCCGCGCCCGCGCCAGTCGGGCACCACGCCCAGCGTCAACTCCGGTACGTCTGGCGCCACATAGCCGTAGCCGGGGTCGTCGGCCGGCAGCAGCCTGGCCCAGGCCGCCCCGACCGGCACGCCGGTCGCCGGGTCCTCGGCCAGCACGCCGAACTCGCCGGGCGCCGGCCAACCGACCACGTAGTGCGCGGCGTTCGGGTCGGCCAGCAGCTCCTCCCGGCTGAACCTCTCCGCACCCGTCCAGTCGTAGGCGAGCAGCAGGGCATCGGTGAGGAAGGGCAGGTCCTCTTCGGTGGCGGTTCGCAGGTGCACAGCAGTCATCAAGGGCCGTCCGGCTCGGGCGCGACCACCTGCCGGTGGTCGCGCGGGGAGATTCCGCGTTCCCGTTTGAACGCGGTGCTCAGCGCGAAGGCGCTACCGTAACCGACCTGCCGGGCCACCGAGGCGAGTGTGCTGGTCGGGTCGCCGAGCAGCTCGGCGGCCAGGTCCAGCCGCCGGTCGGTCAGGTGTGCCATCGGCGGGCGGCCGACCAGTTCGCTGAAGCGACGGGCCAGCGCGGCCCTGGAGACGCCGACCTTGGCGGCCAGCCCGGCCACCGTCCACGGGTGCGCCGGGTGTTCGTGCAGCAGCCGCAGGGCCGGGCCGACCACCGGGTCGGCGTGCGCCAGGTACCAGCCGGGCGGCTCGCTGCGCGGGCTCTCGAACCAGGCGCGCAGCACCGAGATCAACAGCAGGTCCAACACCCGCCCCAACACCACGTCCTGGGCCGGCGCCTCGCGGGTGATCTCGGTGCCGAGCAGCGGCAGCAGCGCGTGGTCCCACTCGTGCGGCGTCAGGGAGAGCACCGGGGGCAGCGCGTGCAGCAGCCCGCCGGTCACCTCGCTGGGGAACGGGTAGGTGCCGATGAGCAGTTCGTCGGTGGCCTCGGGCCCGGTGCCCCAGGTGCGGGTGCCCAGGTCGAGCGTCTCGCACAGGTCGGTGCCGTCGGGGCCGACGCTGCACCCGCCGGGCAGGATCTCCGCGTTCGGCGCGCGCTCCGGGTGGTCCGCCACCCGGTAGGGCGCCGGTCCGCGCAGCACGGCGACCGAGCCGGCGGTCAGCAGCCGGGGCGGCGCCCCGTCCGGCACCAGCCAGGCGCTGCCGCGCACCACGCAGAGCAGGGTCAGCGGGGCCTCGTCCCGTACCCGCACGCCCCAGGGCGCGCTCAGCAGCGCGCGCAGCAGGAACGCGCCCCTGGCTCGGGGGCCCTCCAGCAGGCTGGTCAACGGGTCCATGCCGGACAGCTTAGGCACCGGCTGGACGCTCGCGTATGGCCCCGCGGTCCTCGACGATGGCCCGCCGGGCCGGCCGACGCTGAACTGGGGGCATGACGACGACACGACGTACCGAACGCACCGCGTCCCCCTCCTTCACGGACTCCGAAGCCGACTCCCGCGCCGACTCCGACGCCGAGTCCCGCACCGACTCCGGCGGCGGGCGGATCGACGCCGGCCGGGTGCTGGTGGTCGGCGGCACCGGCAAGAGCGGCCGGCGGGTCGCGGCCCTGCTGCCCGGCGCCCGGGTCGGCTCGCGCGGCGGCTCCCCGGCCTTCGACTGGGACCAACCGGCCGACTGGCCGGCCGTGTTGACCGACATCGAGGCCGTCTACCTCAGCTACCCCACCGACATCGCCGCCCCGGGCGCCGCCGAGCGACTGGCGCGCTTCGCCCGGGTCGCCGCCGAACGGGGCGTGCGCCGGCTGGTGTTGCTCTCCGGGCGCGGCATGCCGTGGGCGGCCGACTCGGAGCGCGCGGTCACCGCGTCGGGCCTGGAGTGGACGGTGCTGCGCGGCAGTTGGTTCGCGCAGAACTTCAGCGAGGAGTTCGTCGCCGAGGAGGTGCGCCGGGGCTCCTTCACGCTGCCCGTGCCGGCCACCACCGCCGAGCCGTTCGTGGACCTCGACGACCTGGCCGAGGTCGCGGTGGCGGCCCTGACCCGCCCCGGGCACGCCGGCCGGGTCTACGCGTTGACCGGGCCCAGGGCGCTCGACATGACGGAGGTGGCCGAGACGCTGTCGGCCGCGCTGGGCCGGCCGGTGGTCTTCCGCTCGGTGGCACCCGACGCCTACCGGCGGCAGTTGGTGGCGCTGGGGCTGCCGGCGGCGGAGGCCGAGCTGCTGACCCACCTGTTCACCGAGATCTTCGACGGGCGCAACACCCCGACCAGCGACGACATCCCGACCGTGCTGGGCCGCCCGGCCCGCGACCTGGCCGCCTACGCGCACCGCGCCGCCACCGCCGGCGCCTGGCCGGCGCCCGAGGCGGCCGCGACGGCGGCGACGGCGGCGACGGCCTGAGCGGGCGGTGGTCGCCGGCCCGGCGGGCGGGGTCCGGTTAGCGTGACGAAGCGGACGGCGTCCCGGGCGTCCTGGGGGTTCTGAGGCCCGCGGGGGAACGTCGTGGGGACAATGCGCGGGGAAACGTCACGGGATTGGGGTGTGCGCGGTGGTTCGAGCCGACGAGGGGCTGCGGCTGCGGTTCGAGGAGACCCGGCTGGCCTGCGCGCGTGGCTGGTACGAGCGGGACGGGCGGCGGGTCGAGCTGGCCGACGCGCTGGCCGGGATGCGGCGCGGCACCCGCCTGTTCACCCCCGAGGAGCTGCGCGCCCTGCCGGCCGCGCCGGCCGGGCCCAGGGCGGTGATCAGCGTGACCGGCGAGTCCACGCTGGTGGCGGCGGTGCGGCTGGCGGCCGGTGGCGGCGATGTCGCGGCGCTGAACTTCGCCTCGGCCCGCACCCCGGGCGGCGGGGTGCTCAAGGGCGCGGTCGCCCAGGAGGAGGACCTGGCCCGGGCCAGCGCGCTGCACGACTCGCTGACCCGCTGTCCCGCGTTCTACGCCGCGCACCGGGCCGAGGGCAGCCCCTGGTACAGCGACCGGGTGCTCTACTCGCCCCGGGTGCCGGTCTTCCGGGACGACCGGGGTGGCTGGCTGCCGACGCCGGTGCCGGTCACGTTCCTCACCTGTGCGGCGCCCAACCGGCGCCGGATCGAGGCCGAGGGGCCGGTGGCCGGGGCGCGGCTGGCGCGGGTGCTGGCGGAGCGGGCCCGGGGCGTGCTGGCGGTGGCAGCGCACGGCGGGCACCGGCGGCTGGTGCTGGGCGCCTGGGGATGCGGCGTGTTCGGCAACGACCCGCGGCAGGTGGCCGGTGTCTTCGCCGAACTCCTCACCGGGGACGGCCCGTTCGCCGCCGCCTTCGAGCGGGTGGTGTTCGCCGTGCTGGACCGCGCGGGCCCGACCCGCGCCGCCTTCGCCGAGACCTTCCTGGCCGCCTAGGGCGCGTCCGGGCCGTGGTCCGCGCCGCCGGCCGAGCGCTCGTTCTCGCGCCCCTCCCCGAGCCCCTCCCCGCTCTCGTCCCCGGCGTCGTCCGGGGGTGGGGCGAGGGTCCAGGAGACCGAGTCGCGGGGCGGGGCGGGGCGGACCCGCCACTGGGAGCGGTCGGCGTGCTCGTCCCAGTAGGGCACGTCGCCGTAGTAGAGGCCCCAGCCCCAGAACTCGGGCAGCTCGTGGCACATGATGTCGGGATAGGGCTGGAAGGTGATGTCCTTGTACGCCTCGTTGATCCGCGCCACGGCCTCCGCGCGGGAGATGCCGAACTCGCTCACCATGAAGTCGGCGATCTTCCCGAAGTACCGCTGCATCCCCGGGTCGTCGGGGGCCATCAGGAAGTCCGCCATGTCAGCCTCCCGCGCTACCGCAGTGATCGGTTGAAGAGGTCCACCGCGTCCGGGGTGAAGATGGCGATCTGGTGTCCCCCGGCGTCGGGGGGTGCCAGTCCCGCCACGAAGTCGTCCGGGTTGAGCAGCAGCGGACCCTCGACCATATCGTAGTCGTGCATGGCGCCCCCGCCGCGGTGGTGCAGGACGAAGTCCGCCCACTCGGAGTTGGCGGAGTCGAACCGCAGGCTGCTCAGCCGGTTCAGCTCCGTCTCCGGCACCCGGTAGTGCAGCACCTCGGCGGTGCCGCCGCGCCGGGCGGCCAGCCGGGCGGCCCACTCCTGCGCCTGGGTCGCGTTGTTGGTCACGTAGAAGCCGCCGGTGCCGAAGTCGCCGGCCGCGCGCCCGATGCTCAGGTCGATCCCGGTGGTGCGGATGTTGTCGGCCGCGGCGCTGAACGTGCCGTGGTAGAGGTCCACCATCCGGGTGCAGGCCAGGCCCAGCGGGTCGGCCCAGATCAGCGGGTTGTGCGGGTAGATGTGCGGGTTGGGCGCGGGTTTGAGGCCCAGCGGGTCGGAGGAGAGGTAGCGGGCGGTGTCCGGGTCGTAGTAGCGGTGCACGTTGTAGTGCAGGCCGCTCTCCGCGTCGGCGTACTGGCCGGGGAAGCGCAGCGGGGTGTGCGGCGCGTCCGGCTCGGGGGGCGCGGCCCGGCCCCAGAGGGTGCCGCGCGCCGACCAGACGGTCTCGCCGTGCTCGTCCAGCAACTCCTCGGGCGCGCCCACCAGGTCGGTGACCAGGGCGTAGAACTCCCGGTCGACCGCGTCCTGTTCGGCCTGGCCGTCGATCTGGAGCAGGGGCCGCAGCCCCCGGTACTCCCAGGTGCGCACGTCGGGCTCGGTGGAGCCGCCCAGCACGGTGTGCTGTTCGACCAGTTGGGTGCCGGACCAGACGAACTCGGTGCGCTCGACGACGGTCACGCCGTCCTCGGCCAGCCGCTGTTTGGCGACCCGCCGGCCCAGCGCGTCGTACTGGTACTCCCAGCGGGCACCGTCCGGGGTGGTGAGGGCGGTGAGCTGGTCCTCGGCGTTCCACTCGTAGGCCCAGTGCTCGGGCTTCCGCGACAGCCGGGTCCGGCGGCGGGCGACCAGCCGGCCGGCGGCGTCGTGGGTGTAGTGGGTGCGGCCGGCCTGCCGCAGGGTGTTGCCGGTGTAGGCGCGGTCGCCGGCGGCGTCCGCGGCGGGGGTTTCGGCGCCGGCCGGCCAGCCGGCGTGCAGCTGGTTGCCGGCCGCGTCGTAGACGTAGCGCTCGGCGCCGCCTGGCGTGCGCCGTTCGACCACCCGGCCGGCGGCGTCCAGGTCCAGCTCGGTGCGGCCGTCCCGGCTGTCGGTTACGGCGGTCGGGTAGCCGTCCGCGCGGTAGGTGTAGGCGCGGTGCCGGGTGGGCCGGCCGGCGATGTCCAGGCGCTGTTCGGCGAGTTGGCCGTCGGGGTCGAAGACCGCGTCGAAGGCGAGCGGCGGCGCGCCGGCGGGGCCGAACGCGCGCCGGGTCTCGCGCCCCAGCGGGTCGTGCGTGAAGGTGACGACCCGGCCGGCGGTGGTGAGCGACGCCGGCAGGCCGTGCTCGTCGTAGTGCCAGGCGCTCACCACCCCGCCGGGGGTGGTGCGTTCGGCCAGCCGGCCGTGCCCGTCGTAGCGCAGCGCGACGGTGTGCCGGCCGGTGGACTCGGTCAGGGGGCGGCCCAACGCGTCGTGCTCGAAGCGCACTTCGGCGTCCGGCGAGACGGCGCCGACCAGCCGGCCGGCGGCGTCGTGCTGGAAGGTGCTGCGCCGCCCGTCGGCGTCGCGCTCCACCAGCCGCCCCATGGCGTCCCGCCGCATCCGGACCCGCTGCCCCAACGGGTTGACCCGCTCGACGAGTTGGCCGAGCGGGTCGTGGACGAACCGGGTCTCGCGGCCGTCGTAGTCGCGCTCCAGGACCCGGTTGCCGGCCGCGTCGTACTGGTACTCCCAGGTCAGGCCGAGGGAGTTGGTGACGGTGCGGACCCGGGACTCGGTGTCCCGGCCGAAGACCGTCCGCGAGCCGTCCGAGCCGGTCTTCTCGGCGAGCAGGCCGAACGGACCGTAGCGGTAGGCGACGGTGCCGCCGGCCGCGTCGGTGTGCCGCAGGCAGCGGCCCTCGGCGTCCCAACGCCAGCGCTGCTCCCGCCCGTCGGGCCCGATCTGGCGGGTCGGCCGGCCCTCCGGCGTCCACTCGGTGCGGGTGACGGCGCCGTCGGCGTCGATCGTCTCGGTGAGCCGGCCGGCCGCGTCGTACCGGTACCGGGTGACGGCGCCGGTCGGGTGGCGCACGGCGACCGGCAGGCCGCGGTCCTCGGTCTCCACCCGGGTGGTCGCGCCGCGCGGGTCGGTGCTGGCGACCGGGTGGCCCCGCTGGTCGTAGGTGTAGCGGGTGGTGGCGCCGGCGGGGTCGGTGACGGCGGTCCGCCGGCCGGCGGCGTCGTAGGTGTGCGTCCAGGTGAGGCCGTCGGCGCCGGTCACCCGGGTGGGGTGGTCGTGCTCGTCGTAGGCGACGGTGATCTCGCCGCCGTCGGGGCGGGTGGCCCGGATCAGGTTGCCGCGCTCGTCGTAGCGGTGGTGGGTGGCGTGGCCGAGCGGGTCGACGATGCTCAGCGGCCGGTCGTAGCGGTCCCAGGTGCGCCGCGTGGTGTGCCCCAACGGGTCGGTCTCGGCGACCAGTTGGTAGTTGTCGTCGAACTGGTAGACGGTGGTGTGGCCGAGCGAGTCGGTGAAGTGGGTGCGGTGGGTGTCGGGGTCGTAGGCGATCGAGCTGTTCAGGTAGCCGCCGCTGCCCTCGGTGCCGACGCAGCGGCCCGCGTCGTCGTAGCGGTAGCGGTACCAGGTGCCCTCCCGGTCCTCCCAGCCGGTCAGCCGGTGGGCCGCGTCGTAGGTCAACCGCTGCGGCAGACCGGACGAGTCGACCACCTCGGTCAGGTCGCCGCCGGCGTCGTAGCCGAACCGGCGCAGCACCGGCCGCTCGGGGTCGCTCAGCAGCCGCAGCTCGGTGACCCGGCCCCGCTCGGTGCTGATGCCGACGTGGTAACCCCCGTCGTGCCGCAGCGCGTTGGGGTCGCCGGCGGCGTCGTACTCGACGGCCACCCGGTTCCCGTGCGGGTCGACGAGGGCGACCAGCGGCAGCTCCCCGCCGCGCCGACCGGGCACCGGCGCGAAGTGCAGGGTCTGGCCGGTGGGCCGGTGCCGCACCGCCATCGGCGTGCCGGGGTCGCCGTTCCAGGACAGCGGCCAGCGGGGGCCCTCCACCGGGAGCACCGGCTCGTCGGGCAGCGGGCGCGGGTACTCCAGCACCATCCCGTCCGGGGTCACCAGCCGCACGCCGCCCTCGCCGAGCAGCAGCCGCTGGTCGAGGGTGGAGGACCAGGACGGGCCGAAGGCCCGGCCGGTGCGGACGGAGCCGCGGTGGTGCCGCTCGACGACCAGCGGCGGCACGCCGGGCAGCCGCAGGTCGACGTCGGACATGACCACCTCGCCGGTGGCCATGTCGATGGGGTCGGTCCGGCAGAACAGGGTGGCCAGCTCCCGGCCCAGGTGGCGCACTCCGCGCCCGAGGCCGGCGGCGCCCAGCGAGAGGCCGCGCAGCCCGGTGGTGGCCAGGCCCCGGATGCCGCGGGCCAGGCCGCCGAGGGTGGTCAGGCCCTTGAAGCCGGGGATGCAGTCGAGGGCGGCGAAGGCGACGTCGAGGAGGCTGGCCTCACCGCGGGCGTACTTGAGCAGGGTGTCGGCGAGGACGACCAGGGCGGCGGCCAGCACCACCCAGGCGAGCGGGCCGCCGATGATCATCACGACGATGCCGAGGACGGCGACGATCACCTTGCAGACCGCGACGATGGTGTCCCAGTTGTCGGTGACCCATTTGATCGCCTTCTCCCACCACTTGCGGTTCTGGATGCCGGCGTCGGACGCGTCCTCGATGCCGCGCGCGCACTCGCGCGCGGCATCCTCGCGCATCTCCTGGGCGTCCAGGGCCAGTTGGCGGGCGGCGGCGAGGCGCTCCTCGGCGTCGGCGACCCGGCTCCGGGCGGCGCCGGCGGCGGCCTCGGCCGCCTGGTGGTCGCGGGTCGCGGCGCGGACGTCGGCCTCGTCCGGCGGCTCGGCGTCCGTTCGCTCGCCCTCGCGCTGGAGCCGCTCGGCCTCCTCGCCGGCCCGGCCCACCCAGTCCGTCGCGTCCCCCAACGCGCTCTGTGCCGAGGCCAGATCGGCCTGCGCGGCGACCGCCCGGTCCAGCGCCCGGTCCGCCATCCCCTGCGCGGTCTGGAGCTTGGGCCAGTAGGTCTGCAAAGCCTGCGAACAGAGGGAGTAACTGTCCTCCAGCTTGGCCAGGTTGTCCGGGACGCCGTCGAACTCCCGGCGGAACGCGTCCGCCGACAGGCCGGCCCAGTCCAGCATCGCCCGCTCGCCGGCCAGGCCGCGGACCTTCCCCAGCGCCTCGCCGACGTCGTCTGCGAACTCCTGGAGCTCGTCGGCGAGTTGCCGGACCTCGTCGGGCTCACCCGGGGTCGGGTCCCGATCCATGTCAACCGGAGACCAGTCGGACGGACGTGCCATCGGGCCCTCCCCACGCCACACGACCAGGGGGTCGCACCTGGGAACGTAGCCCCGGGGGGAGCGGAACTCAACAAGTACGCCAGGGGAGTTGGCGAACGCGCGGCCAACCGGTCGCGTCCGGTCGTGCGCCTGCCCCGTCCGCGCCCGACCGGTCACGGATGGTCGTCAACGCACGCTGGGCGGCCCGTGGTTGAGCGGGCGACCGGCCGGCGGCCCGCCCCTCAGTGGCCCGCCCCTCAGCGGTCCACTGGCAGCACCGGCTGGCGCAGCACCGTCCGCAGCCGGGCCGGCTCGGTGCGGCGCGGGTCGCTGAGGTAGACCTCGTGGTGGTGCCCGGTCGGGCGAAGCCGGTGGGCGGCGAGGTAGGCGTCGTGCAGCCTGGCGAGCGCCGGCGCCTCGTCATCGTAGGAGCCCACGTGCAGCAACTGGGCGCTGGTGCCCTCTTCGAGGGTGCGGAGCTGGACGTCGGGGATCGCGGGCAGGCCCTTCTTCGCCATCGTGGTGCGCTTGGCGTCCTCGACGGCCGCCTCGGTGATCCAGTCGGGCTGGCTGATGAGCATCCGCCACCGCCACTCGTCCTTGGCGCGGCTGGTGAACGCCTCGTACCGGTCGGACCACCACAGCCCCTCCAGCGGCCCGACGACGAAGTCCCGCTCCAGGGCGCGTTTGCTGGTGAACTTGATGGCGTAGGCGACGGTGTAGAGCGCCTCGACGGCCCGGGCGTAGTCGTCGCTGGTGTTCGGGTCGCCGGCGCCGTCGACGGCGATGAACCGCTGGGCTGGCACCTCGACCAGCTCCCAGTCGCGGTTCCTGGGCGCGTAGACCCACTTCAGCTCGCGTTTGATGTCGTAGCGGGTCATCGACTGCTGCCTCTCTGCGCGGGGACGGCGGCGACCGGCCGCTGGGGCCGCTGGGGCCGCTGGGCCAACCACGGCCGCCGGAAGGCCAGTTGGCGGACGAGTAGCCGGGGAAGGAACACCCGAAACCCCTAGACGCCGGACGGTGACGGCGCACCCACCGACCGGCGTTCGCTCACCTGTTCTATTCTATGCCGGCGGCAGCCGCCGGGCGCACACCGGGCGCGCGGTCACCAGACATCGCCGTCCCGCCAGTCGCAGACCAGCTCGGCGGTGAGGTCGATGGCGACGGCCGGCAGCGGCAGGACGAAGACGCCGTCGTCGTCCTCCTCGGTGCGGGCGATGCCCAGCGGGGTCAACGCCCAGGTCAGACCCTGCCAGCGGCGCCAGCCCCGGGCCGCGTAGAAGGCCAGCGCCTCCTCCGTGGTGGAGAGCGCGCCCAGCTCGTAGCCGCCCCGGATGAGCCGCTCCAACTCGGCCATCATCGCCGCGCCGTGCCCCCGCCCCCGGCGGTCGGCGCGCACCACCACACCCTCCACATAGCCGGTGCGCAGCGCCCGGCCGCCGTGCAGCACGCGCCGTTGCACCACGGAGGCGTGACCGATCAGCTCCGCGCCCTCCCAGACCAGCGCGTGCACCCCGCCCAGCGCGTGCTCCCAGTCCTGGTCGGTCATGTCGCCGCCGAAGACGGTGTCGAGCAGGGCCCTGGCGGCGGCCAGGGTGCCGGCGTCCAGGTCGGCGGTGTGAGCGGTCCGCAGCTCGGTCATGTGTGCCATCCTCGCAGCCACCTCGCCGGCGCGGCAGGCCGCCGGGGCGCGCGCCCGGCGGCCGAGCCGGCGCGCGGGGCGGCGCCGTGTTGGTCAGGTCCCCGGCTGTGCAGGGTGGGGCCGGTGTGTCCGGTGCTGCCATTCTGGATCATCGGCCTGCCCCGGAGAAGGGCGCTTTCACCTCGGGAAACGCGGCCCCCACTCCCCGTTCACGCCCCCGCGCGCCGTCCTGCACGCCCCCGGCCGGCGTCCGGCCCCGGGCCACTCCTCCGCGTACCGGGCCGGCCACGCCCGCGCCCAGGGTCGCCCCGCCTCACAGCGGGCCGTCGCGCCTCACAGCGGGCCGCCGGCCCGGCGCCGGCGCGCTCACAACCGCCGGCCCGGCCCGCTGAGGGCAGCGTTGCGCCCGGGAAACGGGGGTGATGCGGTCGGGAAACAGCCGCCGCGCACGCTCGGGGGCATGGGTCGAGGCAACGGGTCGAGGGACCGGGTGGTGATCGTCGGCGGCGGCATGGCCGGCGCGCGGCTCGCCCGCGCGCTGGGCGAGGCCGCCGACGCGGCGCCCGCGGTGACGGTGCTCGCCGAGGAGCCGCACCCGGCGTACAACCGGGTGCTGCTGGCCGAGGTGCTCGCCGGCCGCTACCCGGCCGAGGTGATCGCGCTGCCACCGGCCGGCGCGGCCGTCGACTGGCGGGCCGGGGCACGGGCGGTCCGGCTGAACCGCGCCCGGCGCCTGGTGGCCTGCGCCGACGGCCAGGAACTCCGCTACGACCGACTGGTGTTGGCGACCGGCAGCAACCCGGTGCTGCCCCCGTTGCGCGGCCTGCGGCCGCCACGGGGCGGCGAACTCCTCGCCGGCGTCCACCCGTTCCGCACCCTGGACGACGCGCACGCGCTGGCCGAGGCGGCCCGCCCCGGCGTGCCGGCCGTGGTGATCGGCGGCGGGCTGCTGGGCGTCTCGGCGGCCAGGGCGCTGGCCGCGCGCGGCGCCCGGGTGCTGCTGGCTCACCAGGGTCAGCATCTGATGGAGCGTCAACTCGACGCCTCGGCGGCCGGTCTGCTCCGCGCCCGGCTGGCCGCCGACGGCGTCGAGACGCACACCGAGTGCCGGGTGCGGGCGCTGCGCGGCACCGGCGCCGGCGACGCGCGCCGGGTGGCCGCCGTGGAGCTGGCCGACGGTGCCACGCTGGACGCCGAGCTGGTGGTGCTGGCCTGCGGGGTGCGCCCCCGGGTCGGGCTGGCCAGGGAGGCCGGGCTGGCGCTGGGCGAGCTGGGCGGGATCGCGGTGGACGACCGGCTGACCACCAGCGACCCGGCCGTCCACGCGCTGGGCGACTGCGCCGAGCACGGCGGGCTGCTCTACGGCCTGGCCGGCCCGGCGCAGGACCAGGCGGACGTGCTGGCCTCGGTCCTCACCGGCGGCCGGGACCGCTACACCGGCACCCGCGCGCTGACCCGGCTGACCCTGTCGGCCGCCCCGCGCCCAACCGGCCCCGCCAGCGCCGCCGGCACACCCCCCGCCGAAACCGCCGCCGCCGGCCGGCCGCTCGACGTGGCGGCCTTCGGCGCGCCCGTGGCCGAGCCGGGCGACGACGAGGTCCGGCTGACCGACGCCACCCGCGGCGCCTACCGCAAGCTCGTGGTCCGCGGCGACCGGCTGCGCGGCGGCATCCTCGTCGGCGACCTGGACGGCGTCGGCGCGCTGGCCCGCGCCTGGTCGGGCGACGAACCGCTGCCCGACACCCCCCTGCTCCATCTGCTCACCCACGACGGAGGGTTGTGACCATGTGCGCGCAGTCGCCGCAGTCAGCGAGGCCGCCGGTGAACCCGGCCAACGGAACCCGGGAGACCGTGGTGGTGGTCGGCCACGGCATGGTGGGCCAGCGCTTCCTGGAGGAGCTGGTCGAGCGGGGCGTGACGGACCGGGCCCGGGTCGTGGTGCTCGCCGAGGAGCCCCGCCCGGCCTACGACCGGGTCCACCTGACCTCCTGGTTCGCCGGCACCAGCGCCGAGGAGCTGTCCCTGGTGCCGGACGGCTTCCTCGACCGGCACGGCATCGAACTGTGGCTGGCCGACCCGGCCGAGACGGTGGACCGGGCGGCCCGCACGGTGACCACCCGCTCCGGCCGGACCCTGGAGTACAGCACCCTGGTGCTGGCCACCGGCTCCTACCCGTTCGTGCCGCCGGTGCCGGGACGGGACGCCACCGGCTGCTTCGTCTACCGCACCATCGAGGACCTGACGGCGATCCGCGACTACGCGGCCGGGGTCGGTACCGGTCTGGTGGTGGGCGGCGGGCTGCTCGGTCTTGAGGCGGCGGGCGCGCTGCGCGACCTGGGCCTGGCCACCCACATCGTGGAGTTCCACCCCCGGTTGATGGCACTCCAGGTGGACGAGGGCGGCGGCGCCGCGCTATGCCGCACCGTCGAGGAACTGGGCCTGACCGTGCACACCGGTGTCGGCGGTCAGGAGATCACCACCGACCCGGCCGGCGCGGTGACCGGGATGACGCTCTCCGACGGTTCGACCGTCGCCACCGACCTGGTGATCTTCTCCGCCGGGGTCCGCCCCCGCGACCAGCTGGCCAGGGACGCCGGCCTGACCGTCGGCGAGCGCGGCGGCATCGCGGTGGACGAGCACTGCCGCACCTCCGACCCGGCGGTGCTGGCCATCGGCGAGTGCGCGCTGGCCAGCGACGGCACGGTGTACGGCCTGGTGGCGCCGGGCTACGAGATGGCCGCCGCCGCGGCGGACACCGTCGCCGGCCGGCTGACGGCCACCTTCACCGGCGCCGACACCTCGACCAAGCTGAAGCTGCTCGGCGTGGACGTGGCCAGCTTCGGCGACGCGCACGGCCGCACCGACGGCGCGCTCGACGTGGTCTACGCGGACTCCCGCGCCGGGATCTACAAGAAGCTGGTGATCGGCGCGGACGGCACCCTGCTGGGCGGGGTGCTGGTCGGCGACGCCGACTCCTACGGCCTGCTGCGCCCGCTGACCGGCAGCGTGCCGCCGGCCGCCCCCGAACAGCTGGTGCTGCCCGCCGGGTTGGCGCCGGCCGCCGCGCTGGGCCCGGCCTCGCTGCCGGACGAGGCGGTGATCTGCAGCTGCCACAACGTCACCAAGGGCGCGATCGCGGCGGCCGTCACCGAGCAGGGCGCCACCACCGTGCCGGAGGTCAAGAAGTGCACCCGGGCCGGCACCGGCTGCGGCTCCTGCGTGAAGGTGCTCGGCCAGCTGGTCAACGCCGAGCTGGCGGCCAGCGGGGTCACCGTGGACCAGGGCCTGTGCGGCTGCTTCGGCCACACCCGGCAGGAGCTGTTCGAGATCGTGGCCAGCCGACGGCTCACCTCCTACCAGGAGTTGCTCGACGGGCACGGCCGGCCGGCCGCCAGGGGCGGCGACGGCTGCGAGGTGTGCAAGCCGGTGGTCGGCTCGATCATCGCCTCGCTGGCGCCCAGCATCGGCGCGGACGGTCACGTGCTGGCCGGCGAGCAGGCCGCGTTGCAGGACACCAACGACCACTTCCTGGCCAACCTCCAGCGGAACGGCTCCTACTCGATCGTGCCGCGGATACCGGGCGGCGAGATCTCCCCGGAGAAGCTGATCGTGATCGGCGAGGTGGCCCGGGACTTCAACCTCTACACCAAGATCACCGGCGGCCAGCGGATCGACATGTTCGGCGCCCGGGTCGAGCAACTGCCCCGCATCTGGGCCAGGTTGGTGGCGGCCGGCTTCGAGTCCGGGCACGCCTACGGCAAGTCGCTGCGCACCGTGAAGAGTTGCGTCGGCTCCACCTGGTGCCGCTACGGGGTGCAGGACAGCGTGCGGATGGCGATCGACCTGGAGCTGCGCTACCGGGGCCTGCGCGCCCCGCACAAGCTGAAGTCGGCCGTCTCCGGCTGCGCCCGGGAGTGCGCGGAGGCGATGGGCAAGGACTTCGGGGTGATCGCCACCGCCAACGGCTGGAACCTGTACGTCGGTGGCAACGGCGGCGCCACCCCGCGCCACGCCGACCTGCTGGCGCAGGACCTCTCGGACGCCGAACTGGTGCGGCTGATCGACCGGTTCCTGATGTTCTACATCCGCACCGCCGACCGGCTGGAGCGCACCTCCGTCTGGCTGGAGCGGATCGGCGGCGGCCTCGACCACGTGCGGGAGGTGGTGGTCGAGGACTCGCTGGGCGTCTGCGCCGAGTTGGAGGCCCAGATGGCCGCCCACGTCGCCAACTACCGGGACGAGTGGGCCGGGGCGCTGGACGACCCGGAGAAGCTGGCCCGGTTCGTCTCCTTCGTCAACGCGCCCGGCACCCCCGACCCGTCGGTGCGGTTCGTCGCGGAGCGGGAGCAGCACAAGCCGGATCTGACCGTGCTGGCCGGGCCCACCCTCCCGGTCCGCACCCTCGAAGGGAGCACCCGCCCATGACCGTCACCACGTTGCCCCACGCCCCGCTGGCCGAGCCGGCGGTGGCCCGCCCCGCGGCGGCCGGCCCGCGCCTGGAGATCGAGCAGGACGGGGCCTGGGTCCCGGTCTGCGGCCTGGCCGAGCTGGTGCCGGGGCGCGGCGTCGCGGTGCTGCTGCCGGACGGGCAGCAGGCCGCCGTCTTCGTCGACCGGCACGGCGCGGCGCACGCGGTCGGCAACCGGGACCCGTTCACCGGCGCCTGGGTGCTCTCCCGCGGCCTGCTGGGCTCCACCGGCAACGAGGGCCGCCCGTTCGTCGCCTCGCCGCTGCTGAAGCAGCGCTTCGACCTGGTCACCGGCGTCTGCCTGGACGAGCCCGAGGCGCCGGAGCGGGCGCTGCCGGTCTACCGGACCCGGCTGCGCTGACCGGCCCCTGCCGCGCCGGCCCGGACCCGGCCGCGCCGGCCCGGACCCGGCCGCGCCGGCCCGGACCCGGCCGCGCTGGACCGGCCGGCACCCCTCGCCACCGACCGGCCCGCAACGCCCCTCCACCGGGCGGCTACTGACGCCCACTCAGCCGCGTGCTCCGCAGCGAGGTGAGCCGTTCGTGCGTCCGGGTGCCGGGCCGCGCCGAGTGCACGACCAGCTGCTGGCTGTGCCCGTCGCTGAGCAGCACCTCGCAGTCCAGGTCGAGGGCGCCGACCACCGGGTGCAGGAACCGCTTCGGCGACGGCCGGCGCACCTGCACGTCGTGCTCCGCCCACAGCGCCGCGAACTCCGCCGACTCCCGGCGGAGTTCGGCCGCGAGGGCGGCCGGCCCCGGGTCGTCGGGGCGGGCCGTGGTGACCACCCGCAGGCTGGCCACGTGCGCCCGGGCGTGCCGCTCGTGGTTCTCCGGCGGGGCCAACTCCCGCCCGCCCGGCGCCAGGAACCAGTGGCGGATGAGGTTCGTCCCGGTGTGGTCGCCGGTCAGCGCCACCGCCATCGCGTTCTGCGCGAGCACCTCGCCCCAGTCGCTCAGCACGGTCGCCGGCAGGTCGTGCAGCCGCTCCAGGATCAGCAGCAGGCCCGGGCGGACCTGGTCCGAGGTGGCGGCGCGCCGGGGTGGCGCCTCGCCCGCCAGGTGGAACAGGTGGTCGCGCTCGACCTCCGACAGCCGCAGCGCCTGGGCGAGGGCGCCGAGCAGCTGCCGCGACGGGTGGGAGCCGCGGCGCTGCTCCAGGCGCGTGTAGTAGTCCGTGGACATCCCGGCGAGCCACGCCACCTCCTCGCGGCGCAGCCCCGGGGTGCGCCGGCGCGAACCCGCGGGCAGGCCCACGTCGCCGGGCGACAGTCGGGTGCGGGCACGGCGCAGGTAGTCGGCGAGTCCGGTGCGGTCCATGCCGCCAGCATCCCCCGGCCGCCGACCGGTATCCAAGCCGCGCAGCCAGGGAGCGCCGGTCCCTGGATAACCGCGTCTCTCCCGCCGCCGGCACCGCGCGCGCAGGCTGTCGGGCATGGCTACGACGACGAGGAGGCGGCCATGCTGACCCTGGTGACGGGAGCGACGGGCCAGGTCGGGCGGCGGTTTGTGCCGAGGCTGCTGCACGGTGCCCCGACCGGCGAACGGGTGCGGGTCCTGGTGCGGGACGCGGCGCGCGGCGAGCGGTTCGCCGAGCTGGGCGCCGAGGTGCTGGTCGGCGACCTGCGCGACCCGGCGGCGCTCGGCCGGGCGACGGCCGGCGTGGACGCGGTGGTGAACGTGGCCGCCGCGTTCCGGGGGGTGCCGGACGAGGAGGCGTGGGCGGTCAACCGGGACGCGGCCGTCGAGCTGGGCCGGGCCGCCGTGGCCGCGGGCGTACGACGGTTCGTGCAGGTCAGCACCGGTCTGGTGTATGGCGCCGGGCGAGGCAGGGCGCTGGTCGAGTTCGACGAGACGGTGCCCGGCACCCACCTGTGGGGCGCCTACCCCGAGTCCAAGGGGGAGGCGGAGCGCGCCCTCGCGGCGTTGGACGGCCTCGACGATCTCCGCATCGGGCGGCTGCCGTTCGTGTACGGCGACGGGGACCCGCATCTGGTGGACGTCATGGAGTGGGCGCCGAACTGGCCCGCCACGCAGCGGCTGCACATGGGCCACCACCTGGACGTGGCGCAGGGACTGCGGCGGCTGCTGTACGCGCCCGGGGCGCACGGCGCCTACAACATCGCCGACGACGCGCCGGTCACCACGGTCGACCTCTTCCAGCTGCACGGCCGGCCGGTGCCGCCGGAGGTGTACGAGCGGGACGCCCCCGACCCCTGGCACGGCGTGCTCTCGACGACCCGCATCCGACACGAACTGGGCTACCGGCCGCTGGTCCCCTCGGTGTGGACGGCCCGGGAGGCCGGGCTGCTGTAGCCGCCGGCCGGCAACGTGGGGGCGGGACGGGATGGGGCAGGACAGCGGCGGGGCACGGCGGGCGGGCCGGCGGGGCGGGTAGCGGGACGGAGCGGCGGACGGGGTGGCGGGACGGGGTGGCGGGCGGAGCGGCGGGGGCACCCGGCCGGACCCGTCTGATTCGCCGGCCGGCCGGCGGCGGGCGACAGTGGTCTGGAGGGTGGCGGGCCCCGTCCCGAGGGGCCCGGAGCACGCCCGTCGCCGCCGAGACCGGAGACCCCCCATGACCCGCCCCATCACCGTCGGCGTGGACGGCTCGCCGCAGAGCCGGGCCGCCGCCGAGTGGGCAGCCCGCGAGGCGGCCCGCCGCGGACTCCCCCTGCATCTGGTGCACGCCTGGATCAACGAGCCGCTGTACGCGCCGCCCGTCCCGGACGAGCCGGCCTCCCGGCAGCTGCTCCAGGACCACCACGACGAGGTCGCCGACCGGCACCCCGGACTGACCGTCTCCACCGAGCTGCTGGCCGAGATGGCCACCGCCGGGCTGGTGGAACAGGCCGCCAGGTCCGAGCTGCTGGTGCTCGGCACGCGCGGGTACGGCCCGATCGCCGGCTTCCTGCTCGGCTCCGTCGGGCTGCCGGTGATCACCCACACCTCCCGCCCCGTCGTCCTGGTCCGCTCCAGCCCGGACGGGGAGCCGACCGACCAGGCGGCCGGCGAGGAGACCGAGGGCGACGAGATCGTGGTGGGCCTCAAGGACCTGGGCGAACCCGCCGCCACCCTGCTGGAGTTCGCCTTCACCACCGCCTCGGCGCGCGGCGCAGCGGTGCGCGCGGTGCGCGCCTGGGGCACGCCGGGCCTCTTCGGCTCCACGCCCCCCGCCAACCTGGAACAGAACGGCGAGGCGTCGGACCTCCAGGCCCAGCAGGCCGAGGCGCTGGCCCACGCGCTGGAACCATGGCGACGCCGCTACCCCGGCGTGCCGGTGGTCGAGCACCTGCGCTACGGCAACGCCTCCGAGGTGCTGCTGGACGCGGCGGCCGGCCACGCCGCCCTGGTGGTCACCGGCCGCCGCATGCGCCGCCCCCTGCTGGCGATGCGCGCCGGCCCCGTCACCCACGCCACCATCCACCACGCCCGCACCCCGGTCGCGGTGGTCCCGCACGGCGACTGACCCGGCACCGGACGAACGCCCGGTCGGATTCCCGCCAGCATCCGGCACCAACGCCGACGCCGACGCCGATCGACGTCATGAACCGAGTTGACGGAAAAATCGCCCTGGTCACCCGGGGCAGCAGGGGCATCGGAGCCGCCGTGGCACTCCGACTGGCCGACGAGGGCGCCGCCACCGTCGCGCACCTGGCGAGCCCCGAAGCCGCCTACCTCACCGGGGCGTCCATCTGCGTCGACGGCGGATTCACCGCCTGACGGTGCTGACGGCCCGCCGGCCGTTGTGGTGGGTGAGTCGGTCGGCCGCCTGTCGCAGTGTGTGGCGGGTGGTGTCTGGGGTGAGGGCGTGGGTGTGGAGGTGGTGGAGGAGGGTGTGGGGTGGGGTGGTGGTCCAGGTGGTGTGGTGGGTGTGGTGGGCGTAGAGGCGGTGGTGGGGGCGGTTGATCTCGGTGAGGGTGCCGGGGTGGTGGGTCGGGCCGGCGGCGAAGGGGACGATGCGGACGGTGTAGTGGGTGCGGTAGCTGAGGCGGTGGAGGGTGTGGAGTTGGTGGGCGAGGGTGTGGGGTGGGACGAGGGTGCGGTGGAGGATCGACTCGTCGAGGAAGAGGGTGGTGGGGCGGTGGGTTGGGGTGGGGGTGGTGGGGAGTTGGGGGTGGGCGTCCGGATGCGTGTGTTCCGACTCGGTTGTGGGGAGCGCGGCGCGGTAGTCGTTGGTCTGGAACGGGGCCGGGATGAGTTGGGTGGTGTAGTAGAGGAGGCTGGTGGCTCCGGTTTCGGCGGCGCTGCGGCGGGTGTGGTGGCCGGGCTGGGTGTCGTGCAGCACGGTTGACTCCTCGGTGGGGGTGAGGAGTTGGGTCAGGTGGGTGCGGCAGGGTGTGCAGGTGAGTCCGTAGGCGGCGGCCAGCCGGTGCACATGATCGGCGCTGGGTTGGTGGAGGCCGTTCTCGAAGCGGCTGATCTTGGCGGTGGAGACGTCGATCAGGGTGGCGGCGTGGTGGAGGGTGAGGTTGCGGTGGGTGCGGACGGCCCTGAGGTAGGCGCCGACGATGACGTGCCCCAGCGACACGGTGCTCTTCTCTCTCAAACGGGTGGGCCCCCGGCCACCCCTGCGGCAGGGCAGCCGGGGCCGGAATGTGGCTAGTGGAAGGCGGCTTCGGGCCGGTCCCCGTCCACCAGGAGGGGGAGGGCGTGGCGGCGGCCGGCGGAGATGATCGCGTACTGGTACAGCCCGGGCGGCTCGTGCAGCTCCCGCAACGGCACCCAGCCCGCGCGCGGGCTCGGGTCCAAGGACGGCACCTCCGGCAACGTGTCCCCGTCCAACACATAGGTGAGGCCGGTGACCGCACCCTTGGCGTCCGTGATGGTGGTCAAGGCGAGGATCTCCGTCAGGGCCCGGTCGTAGCCGGTGCTGGCCATCAGGTGCTCCCGGGCGGTGGCGATGGGGCACTGGCCGGCCGGGACGGTGCCGTGCGGCAACACCCAGCCCTCGCCGCTGCCGTCCTCCTTCTCCCCGCGCACCATCAACGCGTGATTACACCGCGTGGTAGCCAGGATGTGGAACGAGACGGTGATGGACATCGATAACTCTTCTCGGTTCATGGGTGGTTGGTGGTGAGGGCGGGCAGCAGCCCGGACAGCGCGGTCAGCAGACACATCAGGCCGACGAACGCCGGCCCCGCCGCCCGGTCCAGAAACCCCGCGACCGGACTCGCCCGCCCACCCCCACCACCGCCCTCACCCACCTCCGGCCGACGCACCACCCGCCAATGCTTCTCCTCCCGGAACAGAAACCGGGTGTGCTCCGGCTCCCCGGCCGTGTGGTGCAACACCCACACCGCCACCGGCAGCGAATCGTCATCGAAGAGCGGCGACTCCACACCACAGCTCTGACACACCGCTCCAAAGATCCCCTCCGGCACACCAACACCCCGCTCCGCACACACCACCCAGTCCGCACCCCGCACGATCGACACCGGCTGCGCGTCACTCACGGCGGTCGCCCCCCTTCAGGTGCTCGGTGACCAACCGAGCGAGCCGTGCCCCGAAGGCCGTGCGCGCGCGCCGATGGCGCCCCCGGTAACGCAACGGCCCAGGCGGCGCGTTCCCCGGGGATCGGTACAGGAGCACCGGCCGGCCCAGCCCGTCCACCGGGGCGTTCCACGACGCCTCCGCGAAGTCCCAGGCCATCGCGTGCAGTTGCCTCAGGCAGCCACCACAGGCGAACAGCGGCGCGGCGACCCCGCCCGTGGTCACGCACCCGATCCACACCACGGCCGTGACCCGGTGCCCGCAGAAGAACCAGCACGGTCCGACGGCCCAGTGCGCGTCCGCACCAGGCTCCGGCTCCGGCGCTCCGAACTCCCAGTCGGCAAAGCCAACTTCCCGCTCTTCAGCCGTAGTCGGCCGGTCAGCCGTGGGGCTCACTCGCCCGTCCCCCTCGGGCAGACGTTCCGGCACGAGAACCAGACGGACTTCCCCATCCGGAGGCGCGCCCCCCAGCCGTACGGCCTCGGCATGTACCCGAAGTCGTCGACCATCTCCCGCAACATCCACAGGCCGCGCCCGGACTCCGCGTCCCAGTCCGGCATCTCACCGACCAGCGGCGGCTGTTGGGACCGGTCCGCCACCTCGACCAACACGTCTCCGCAGACCCGGCTAACCCGGAGGCGGCACCGTGGATCGTCCACGTGCCGGCACACGTTCGCCAACAGCTCGGAGACGCCGAGGCAGGCGATGTCGGTGGCGGTCGGGGTGGCCCCCCAACCCGTCATTAACCGGCCCACGGCCCGACGCCAGACCTCGATCTCCACAGGCTGTGCGCGAAAGGCCCAGCTGAGCTTCAGTGGTGCGACCAACTGACCACAGTGGTGGGGTCGAACGGGATTCGTCATGGCACCTCCCCGGACATGCCGACGATGGATGAGGGCGCACGGGGGCAACGGCTGGTCACGTGCCGGATGCGCAGCGTCAGCCCCCACAGAGTGGACCACTCGGCGCGCACTCCGCAACTCCAAGAGTCGCAGATTTGCGATTCGATGAAATGTTCTGGTACCCAGACAGGCGTAACCTGCGGCAGACTGTGCGTCATTCACCGATGTCATGGGAGGTAGCCATGGGACGACCGGTCAGTACGATCCGCCGGCTGCGGTTGGGCCTGGAACTTCGCCGGATGCGCGAGCAGTGCGGCAAGTCGCAAATCGAGGCGGCCGAGGCGCTGGACACCAGCGACACGAAGGTCAGTCGGCTCGAAGCCGGCAAGACCGGGCTGAGCCGCCTGGAGTTGGTCGCCCTGCTGGACCTCTACGAGGTATCCGACACCCGGCTGCGCGACGGACTCATCGAGCTCAACCGGAACAGCAAACAACGCGGTTGGTGGCAGCAACACCGGGATGTGTTGAGCACTCAGCTCCTCGAATTGATCGAGCTGGAGTCAACCGCGAGCAGCATCTTCCAGTACGAAGCCCTGGTAATGCCCGGGCTGTTGCAGACCGAGGCTTACGCACGCGCCATGATCAGCGGATTCCCGCTCCCGCCCAGCACCTCTATCGATGACACGGTGCGGGTGCGGCTGGAGCGCCAGTTGCTACTCGCCAAGGAGGACGCCCCGAGCCTGTTGTGCCTGCTGGACGAGGCGGTGCTCCGCCGGCAGGTCGGCGGACCCAAGGTCATGGCCGAGCAGCTGCGCAGGCTGGTGGAGCTCAACGACCCACCGCACCTGACGATCCAGGTGATCCCGTTCGCTCGCGGGGCCTACCCGGGGTTGGACGGGAGCTTCCTGCGCTTCCTGTTCAGTGGCGCAGCCGATATGGACATCGTCTTCCTGGAACAGAAGGAAAGCCGGGTCTTCGTCGAGGAGGCGGCCAGCGTGGAAACCTACCGAATTGCGGCTGAACACCTGCGCTCGCAGGCGCTATCCTCGCCAGAGTCAATGGACTTGATCTCCGCCATCGCCGCGGAGTTCGACAGCATGTGAGGGACAGAACCCATGCGATACGACCTGCCGGCCGCCAAGTGGCGCAAGTCGAGCTACTCCAACGGTGGGACCGGCAGTTGCGTCGAGACCCAGCTCACCCACGACGGCCTGGTCGCGATGGGCGACAGCAAGGACCGCGCGCGCGGCGCCTTCGTCTTCGCCCCGGCCACCTGGACCTCCTTCGTCGACCACGTGAAGAAGACCGCCAGCTGACCCACCGAGCTGGCCAGACGCCGGGCCCCCACCTTCCACAGTGGACCCCGGCGTCTCGCATCTCCAACCGCCGCCCCGGCACAGGCGCTTGGCGCACCGCCGCAGACATGCGCCGAGCCGTCGGCTTCCCGCCCGCCCGCACCTCGCCAAGTCCTCATGGAGACACCGATGTCCGAAGAGTTCACCGTCGTGCCCGTGGCCCACGTCGTCGGCGGGCGAGCCGAGCCGACCGACGACTACTGGGGCGGCAGCCGCGCCATCATCCGGATCGACGCCACCCGGTTCGACACCGGCTCCGTCCTCGGACTCGAAGAGTTCTCCCACCTCGAAGTCGTCTTCCGGTTCCACCTCACCGACCCCACCGACCTCCACCCCGAACCACGCCACCCCCGCAACAACCCCGACTGGCCCGCCGGCGGCATCTTCGCCCACCGCAACATGCGCCGCCTCAACTGGCTCGGCGTCTCCCGCTGCCGCCTCCACAAAATCGACGGACTCGACCTCCACGTCGAAGACCTCGACGCCATCGACGGCACCCCCGTACTCGACATCAAGCCCTGGTTCCAGGAAATGGGCCCCCGCGGCGAAGTACACCAGCCCAACTGGCCAAGCGACATGCTCACCAACTACTACGCCCCACCGCAGAACTGACCCGCCCACCCCGAGACAACGCACACGGACCACCTCCCCGCCACACGAAGGCGATGCCGCCGAGCTGCCGCAGCGGCTGCGGACCACTTCCCGCCATGACCCAGCAACGCGCCACCGCCCCCTCACCGTCCCGAAACGCGTCAACCCCACCGCCCCCGGCCGCCCGGTGACGGGCGCCAAGCCCATCCGCCTCGCGTCTCCGAAGGCGTATTCCATGCGGTCGCGGCGGGAGTCGAATCAGTCGCAGTGCGGTCTGCGGCCGGCCGGACCGTGCATCGCGAAGGGACTCCGTCACCTACTTCGTGACTCCACCCACGCGTAAACGCGCGGGCTTCCTGCGTCGGTGGCTAGGCCGCCGCGCGGAGGGCCAGCCCGGCCCGGTTGAGGACGTTCGTCGCGCCGACGTGGTCCGCGTTGGCCGCGAACCC